>JAHFCU010000001.1 GCA_023249305.1 Gemmatimonadota bacterium | reverse complement strand
AATGCCTATTGTGCGTTCTAGCCATGAACACCCGAAAACTTCAGAAATCCACTCGTAAGCCCCACGCCGCTGCACGCCAACGGCTTCCGTTAAGGTCCCGCCGCCTGCGCTGCGGAAAGTCCAAGAATCCAGTGCCGGTTGGCACGGAAACCGAACTTCCCCCAGGCGAACCCGTCGCGAAGACGTTCACCGTTGCGGTTATCAGTGCCGAAACCATCGCGGCCGGGTTCCCGTTTGGCATCCGCCTGAACGTCTTCGCCGAGACGCCGGCTCGGGCCGCCGTCGAGGCATCCGACCAGGTGCGTCGGCTCTGCCAAGCCACCCGCGAAGAACTCGTTTCCGCGGCCGCCCGCGCCCTCACCGGCGCTTGACTGCGTAGCCATACCGCCCGGCGGCCGCGCGCCGCCGGGCGCAATTTCTCCCTCGAACCCCATGCCGAGAACTGCCGCCGAAGCCGCCGGATTGCGCGTCGTGCCGACCATCTGCCCGAAAGATTTCGCAGATGCGGCCGGCGAGTCGGTCAAAACCGTTTACCGCCGCCTGGCGCGCTACCGGAAGAATCCGAAAGCCCCCGGCGCCCTGCCCCATCTGGTGAAGCTTGGCAGGCCGTGGCGGATACCGCTGTCGGAGGCGCGGGCAGTTCTCGGGCAGGACGACATACCCGGAATCTGATGACCATGTCCGAAACCTTTCAGGAGATACTCGCGGAGCTCGAACAGCACCGCCTCGAAGTCGCTCTCGTTCCCGCCCGCGACCGCCGACACGAAACGCACTGCGTCCGCGTGGCCGTCGCGCAAAACCCCACCTGGTATCGCCGCCTCTGCGCGGCGCATCCGTCTTCCCGCCGCCGGACCAAGCCCGACACCCGAGTCCGCCGGCAAAACGTGCTCGCCGTGCTCGCTCGGTTGGCGGCCGGGAAGTCATCGCGGAGTACCTACGCCGCCGCACTCACCAAGGAGGCCGCCCGGCGCGAGTCATGCCCGTTCTGAAAGGCGACACAGCCAACGAGGGCGCGCCGATCATCACCGTGGCGCGCGCCTTCTGCTTCTCTGACGAACCCGAGCCGGAACCCCCGCGCCAGATTGCGCCGCCGGCGCCATCCCTCGGCCTCGGCTTCCTGCTCACGACATCCGGCGCTCTCGCGCCCGAGACTGGCGACGCCGCCGGTGATGCCGATTTCCTCGGATCGGACGGCGAACTCGCCGCCGCGATCGCCGCGGCGCAGGCGTGGCAGATCGATTGCCCGGTCGACGAGTTGGAGGACGTCACCCGCCGGCTCCGTGCTCTGCGCCGCCGCGCGGCAGAGCTGGCCGCAGAGGCGGACTTCCTCGCCAACGGCGTCGTGCGTGAGGGCGAATTCATCCGCCATTCGCGCAACCGCGCCGGCGAGGTCATGCCCGCCGACAAGTACCGCGAACTTTCCGAGGGCGAAGCCGAGCGCGCGACGCAGACCGTCAACCTCGCGCTCTCGCTCACATCGGCCGGCGTGGAGGCGTTTGACCGCAAGGGGCCGCGTTGGTCCATCGTCGATCCCGACCCCGAGCACGAGACGCGCAAAGACCTCCCGCGCGTTCGCCGGCAGAATGTCTTCCCGACCGTGGCCGCCGGCCGTCGCGCCCCGATGCTCAAACACCTCGAAGCGCACGCGACGCGTCACCCCGAGCTGGAAATGGTCACCCTGACAAACGGCCCCGTTTTTATCGTGTGGGCGCATCGCCCGGGGGCGTTTCGCGGGGAAATCGGGGCGTTTCACGGGCGTATCAGCCGTTTAAACGACTCCTCCCTGTTTCGCCTCTGCGGCTATGGCTTTGACTTCCGGGCGACGGAGTTCGGAACGGTCCGTGACCTCGGCGATATCTGCCCGTTTCCACGCGAGGAAGGAACGGAAAACGGTGTGCCGGCGTTCTCGGTGCATATTCACGCGCACCTCTTGGGGCGTTTTGATCGCCCCGTTTCGCCCCTTCGTCGTCGGCGTTTCATGCGCCTTTTCTGGCGTTACTGGCGCGCCCATTGGGACATGGGGCACCGTTTGGACAAGGTCCGCGAGGCGTGCAAATACCCGACCAAGCCCGGCGACCTCGATGCGCTCCGCCCTACGCAGCTCGCCCAATACTCCGCCGAGACGAAGGGCATGAAGATCGTCCAGCCGCTCGGCGAACTCGCCGAGGCCCGGCGCGGCCGGCGCGAGTGGGCTTTGACCGGCCGCCGGTGGCGCAATGGCGACGGCAAGCTGGAGCTGCGGTTCCGCCCGTGCTGGAACGCGAAAGGCCCGCGTGACCTGCGCGCCGCGAGCCGGCGGGCCGTCGAACGCGAGCGCGAGCGCCGCGCCGGCCTCTTCCGTTACCTCGTCTCCGCTGGGCTAGGCAACGCTGGCGCCGAAATCCGCCTTGCCCGCCGAACCGTGGCAAACGCCCGGCGTTTGGGCGTTTCCATCGGGGCGTTTCTCGTGGCATGGGTCGTTTTCGGGCAAATGGGGCGCGATTGGCTCGCCGAGCCATGTCTGGCGTTGGCTGTCGCCCTCGCTGATGAAACGCACGTTTACCGTTTGGCCACTGCCGCCGAGGCGTGGGGCGTCTTCCCTCAAACGCTCGACGAGGCCGCCGCAAAAGCCATTTCCCGCTTCGAAACGCCCCTTTGCTGGCCGGAAACACCCGCCGAGAGGCGTTTGAAGGCCAAGCAAAAGGCCAAGGCCAACCGGCCACCGCGAAAGGAACTGAGGAACCGCATCATCGCGCGCCTTCCCGCCGCGACCTACTTCGACCCGATCCACCGCCCCTCGCTCCTCGTCGCCAACTTCGACGGGAACTATGCGGCACTTCGCGCCCTGCCATTCGTAGCGCAGTACCTCGCGGCAGTCTCGCCGCAGATCCGCGCCGCCGAGGGCAAGGTGCGGGCGGAAGCCGAAGCCGCCGCCGCCGCGGACGTGTCTGGCCTTATACAGAGTTCACACCTCACACACAACTCCGACGGGGTTTTCGCCTCCGAAAGTGAGGCCCGCGCGTGAACACGCCCTTCCGCGCCTTCCGCGTGCACCGCAACGCCTACGGGTCGGTGCAGATCGACCCCGTCGACGTGTTCGACGTCGAACGGCTCACCCAAACCGCGACCGTCGCCCTTGGCGCCGGCTGGCGTCCCCGCGAAGTCCCCTTCGCCGAACTCGCGAGCACGCCGGCCAAGGCCTCGGCGCTCGCCCTCGCCCTCCTTCACCCCGCCGCCGCACCGGCTGAAAAATCCGCCCCGTCAATGGCTGGGGCCGGCGCGGCGGCGGCCTGAATCTTCCCACCATGACCGCCACCGCTTCACCTATGCCCGACGATCCGACCCCCGCGGCGCAACCCGCCGCCCCCGCCCCGATCCAGACCAACGCCGCCGACATCGCCCGCGATCTCGCGGCCTCGATGCCGACGCCCACCGCGCCGCTTCCGGCCGCCGCCCATCACGGCCCGGCCTCGCCGGCCGACGTGCTCCCGCAGGCCGCCGGACCGGCGGAGGTTGACGCGCTCGGCCGCAAGTTCGACGCCGCGAAGTTCGCGACAGACGCCGCCGGCAAGCCGCGCCGCGACAAGCTCGGCCGGTTCTTCTCGCGTCTGCTTGGGCGCGGGAAGGCCGCGCCGGCCGCCGCCGCGCCTCAATCCGCCTCGTTCATCCCGTCGGAGGGGGCGACACCGCCACCCACCCCGCCGAACGCGGCGGAAGGGGCGGGAATCGCCGCCGGCAAGGCCTCCGGCGACGCCGGCCCCGACAAGTACGCGCTCCTTGCCGACGTCTACACCCGCGCCGCCATCGCCGCCGCCATGGGCGTCTTCGGCGACGAGTGGGAGCCGGACAACGACGCGGAATTCCGTGGGCTCCGCGACTCCGTCGCCGCCTACCTCCGGGCCAAGCAGACGGAAGACCTGTCCCCGGGCTGGGCGCTCGCCCTCGCCGGCATCACCTACGGCGCGCGCCGCATCCCCCGGCCGAAGACTCAGGGCCGCATCGCGTTCTTTCGGGAGCGCGTCGCCGCCTGGTGGCGCGGCCGGGCCGTGTCCCGCGCCGTCGACTCCATGCCCGCGCCGGGAGGTGCCGCGTGAAGCTGTGGCGCGTCGCTTCGTGGGGCTGGCAGTGGTCGCACGTCACCACGTTCGCCGTCGGCGTCCGTCTCTGGCGCCCGGGTTTCGTGGTGATGGCACTCGGCTTCCATGTCCGCGCGGGCTCGTTCTACTGACCATGTCGCACGCCACAATCGCCGGCATGACGCAGAGCGGGAAGACCTTCGCGGGCATCGAACTCGCGAAGGGCTTCCGTGCCGCGGGCGTCGGCACGCTCGTTCTCCACAAGCCGCTGGAGCCGTGGCCCGCCGCCGCCGCGTCTTGGCAGACTGACGACATCGAACGTTTCCTTCCGATGTTCGACCGCGCCCGGGGGTGCGCGGTCTTCATGGAGCTTTCAGACGCCGCCGTCTCGAAGTACGATGCCCGCGTGCATCGGTGCTTCACCGCCGGCCGGCACCTCGGGCACCGTGTCCACTACATGACCCAACGCCCGGCGACGGTGCACCCGGCAATCAGGGAGAACTGCGTTGCCCTCTACCTCTTCAACTGCGCCGCGAACGCCGCGGCCGTGTGGGCGGAGGAATTCAACGATCCCGCGTTGCTTCGCGCCTCGACACTCCCGCCCTTCGTCTTCCTGCATAAGCCTAGCCGCTTCGCTCCGGCCGTGCTGCGGAAATTCGTTTTGCCGAACGGTCGGGATCAGCGATGACGCCTATGAAGACTCTCGAACTCGAACAAGATGCCGTGGCGTCATTCGCTGCATCCCGTGGTTGTGCCTCATTTTCGAGGGTGTGGGCCATGCCGTCAGGCGATACTTTCAGCGTGCCGCCAATCGGCGACTTCGTGCGCCGATACCTCGCTGCCGCGAAAGTCTCCATAGACCCGTTCGCTCGCAACAAGGCGTGGGCAACGCACACCAACGATCTGAATCCAGAGACGACAGCGCAACACCACATGGACGCCGAAAAGTTCCTGCTGCATCTCGCCGCGCAGGGCGTGAAAGCTGACCTGATAATCTTCGACCCGCCTTACTCGCCGCGACAAATCAGCGAGTGCTACAAAGCGGTCGGGCTGGAAGTCGGGATGAAGGAAACACAATCTGCGCTGCTGTATCAGCGCGTCCGTGACGCAATCGTGCCGGTGGCAACCGAGGATGCAATCGTGCTGTCCTTCGGGTGGAACACGGTCGGGATGGGCAAGCGTCATGGATTCGAGCAAATCGAAATCATGCTCTGCTGCCACGGCGCGGCGCACAACGACACCATCTGCCTTGCGGAGCGGAGACTGCCCGAATTACAGGGCGCGCTGCTATGAGGCACAACAGTCCCAGCGGTGACCGGCCGCCTCGCGGTCCGGTCTAGCGCGTTGTTCGGCTCGATTCTTCGCCCCGGGCTTCACCGCCCGGGGCTCTTTTGCGCCCGGGAATGTCCTCCAGTGTCCTCTGTTGGGCAATCGTGGGCAGTCGTTCGGCGTGCGCTGGCGGTGGCAGAGGTGGATTGTGTCACCGCTCAACCAACACCGCATCCCATGCAGAAATACATCACCGCCGCCTCTGTCATCGCCGCCGGCCTCGGCTACATCCTCGGCACCGCCTACGGTGCGAAGACGCCCGTCGTCGCGCCGCTCGCCGCCAAGCTCCCGGGTTCCAAGGTCGCCGCCTAAGCGCCGCCAACCCCGCCGCCGCCAACCTCCGCGCCACCAAACACCATGGCCCGAATTCCCGATCTCATCACTGGTTTCAACGGCGTCGCGCCCGGTGGCGTCGCCTCCGTTGCGATCCCGACCGGCCGCCGGTACCATGGCGTCGTCCTGAAGTACAAGGGCAACGCCAATCAGGCCACAATCGAAGCCGACATCCTCTGGATCCGCCTGATCGTCGGTGGAAACCTCATTCGTGAGGTCATCCCGGCGGAACTCTTCAAGGAGCTGGCCGCCAACGGCATCGCCTTCGCTGCCGGCCGCATCCCGCTGTTCTTCTCCGAACCGTGGCGCGCCACGGTGATGGAGGAAGAGGCCACCTCATGGGACACCGTTGGCCAGAGCACGTTCGAAATCCAGGTGGGCATCGCTGCCGCCGCCGTCGCCCCGACCCTCGCCGGCCATGGGATTTTCGACTACATCCGCAACGATGGCCTGCAAGGTCGGCCCGGCACGAACGTCGTGAAGTGGATCCGTCACACGGTCATCGCGGCCGGCGCTGGCGACATCGATGTGAAGACGCTGCCGAAGGGCATCGTCCAGCGCATGACGATCTTCGGCCCGGTGTCCGCGCCGTCCGCCGTCCAGGTCAAGGTCGGGTCCCGCACCATCTGGGATCTCGACCGCACCGACACCGGATCCATGCTCGCCGATTACGGCATCACCCAGCAGGCCGGCACCATGGCGGTGTGGTACGACTTCACACAGCAGATCATCGGCGCGCAGCCGATCGCCGCCGCCGACGACTACAACGTGAAAATCACCGCGGCCGATGCGCAGAACTACTCTGTTCTGACTCAGGTCCGCGTTGATAAGTTCGCGTAACCAACCTTCCCACAATCGAGCCCCGCCGCCGTTCGAAGCGGCGGGGCTTTTCTTTGGGCAACAATCTCCGCTTCCCGCCATGTCTGAACCCGCCACTCTCACCGCCGCGCAACCCGTTGCCACCGGAAACGCTGGCCTTTTCGGCGTGCTCGGCGCCTCTGCCGGCACACTCGCAAATTCCTACCTCGACGCGCTGGGGAAAAAGCTCGCTGGCGTGAATACGTCGGCCGCTCCCGCCGATGCCGCCACCGCCGACGCAAAGAGAACCGCTGCCACCGCCGCACCGTTCGACCCCAAACCGCTCCTGATTGTCGGCGGTGTCGCGCTCGTCGGTCTCGTGCTCGTCATCGCTCTGCGTCGCTGACCAATGCTCCCAATCTCCGCCTCACTGTCATCGTCGGATACGACGACGCAGACGACTGGCCCGGCCGCCACGGCATCGGCGCCGGTCTTCTCGGTTGTGCATCAGATCGGCGAAGGCAACACGTCGAACCCGACCAGCTCGGCGTCCGCCACTGCCGCCACCGGCGTCCCGTCGGCCGCTGCCGGCGTCCCGGTGTGGGCGGTTTATGTCGCGCTCGGGCTCGGCGTCGTGGCTGTCTTGCTCCCGCTCATTGGCGGCCGGAAAGGCGGTTCGAAATGAGCCTCTTCGGCATCGGCTCCGGCGACAAGAAAAGCCAGGTCTCGAACGTCACCACCTCGACGCAGCAAGTGGACTCGTCCCGCAACCTCGGGACGAACGCCACGCTCTTGGAGAGTGGATCGAGTATCGTGATGAACGACATTTCGGAGGCCGTCGCGCGCGATGCCCTCGCGTCGAACTCCGGCGTTGCTGTCTCTGCCATCGGCGGAAGCACCGATGTTGCAAAGGCCGCGATCAATCTGGCGACGAAGACCCAAGCGGAGTCGCTGGAGCAGATCGGCGAAGCCGCTGCCAACGCCACGATGGCCGCGCAAAATGCCGTGAGCTACGGGCGCCAGCTCGCGGAAATCGGGCTCAACGCCAAGACCTCCGCCGACTCCGGCGGGGCAACCGCCGCACTGTCCACTGTCGGCGACTCCGCCAAGACCATCGCCATCGGCTTGGCCGTCGTCGTCGGCCTCTTCCTCGTCCTCCGTCGCAAGCTCTGACCATGCCCACGTTCCAGCCCACTCCGCCCGTCCATCCGGTCCGCCGCAAGCTCGCGGCCGGGCCGGATGGTGTCACCGTCATCGAGGTCCCGGGCACGTCGTTCCGAGTCACCGAGGCAACCGGGGCGCTGTCGCTGAAAATCGACGACGGAGGCTCTTTCCCTTTCGCGCTCGGGATGGCGTTCACGTGCCCGCCTGGCACCGGCTTCCAAAAAATCGAACTCGCGAACCTCTCGGCCGAGGAAAACACGGTCGAAATCCTCATCACCGCCGGGACCATCACCGACGATCGGCTGAACATCATCGACGGGCGGTTCCCTATCTCGACGGTGGATCAACCGAGTTTTGCGACCGGCTCCGGGATCATCACCCTTGCCGCTGGGTCGTCTGTCACGCTCGACGGCGTGCCGCCGGCCGGCGCGAAGACGCGGAAATCGGTCATGCTGACGAATTTCGACCTCGCGAATCCTCTGATCGTGGAAGACGCGGCCGGAGTGGCTGTCGGCGCGTGCCTACCGCGCACCGCCTGGCGCGAGAATATTTCCGGGGCCGTGAGAGTATCCAACCCGTCCGGCGGTGGCATCTCCTGCATCTACGGAGAGGTCTGGAACGCTCGATAATGCAACTACAAGGCCACCCGACGCCGACGGTTTTCGAGAAACCGCTCTCCGGGCAGACGCTTTCTTTCGTCCGCGCCGGCATGAGCTTCCCGGGCTTCGTCCGCGCGGATCTCCACAACGTCGTTGCCGATTTGCCCGCCTCGACTCCGGCCGCCGGCATGAGCTTCCCGGGCTTCACCTCGGCGAAGCTGCAAACGCCCGTTGTGATGCTCACCGCGCCGGCCGCGGAAGCCGGCATGAGCTTCCCGGGCTTCACCGGCGCGAATCTCCGCACCGTCATCGTAGGCCTCAACGTCCCGGCCCCGTCCGCCGGCATGAGCTTCCCGGGCTTCACGGCCGCCCAGCTGCGCACCGTCGTTAAGGACACCTACAACCGCGGCGACACCGCCGCCCACTCGTTCGCCTTCACCTCCGCCACCCTCTCATGATCCCGACCGCACAGCTTTCCCAAGCCTCCGCGCTCCGTTACCGCCTGGAGACGATCCGCAACGGCGAAGTCGTCGCCGCTCTCCCGTGGGTTGACCACATGATTACCGACGCCGGCCTTGAGGCTCTCGCCGGCGCTTATGGCCCGGACCTGATCGTAAATCCGATTGTCGGCGAGGCGCCGAGCCCTACCCCGGTCCGCCGTGATGGCGGCGCAATTACCTTCTCGCAGGCTGGCGACGTTCTCTCAACCGACGGCGCCGTTGCGTTCTTCGTCGCGGCCGACGTTGGCCGGCTCTTCAAGTTCGGGGCCGGCACTGAGGGCGCCGAGTGCTACGTTGCCGAGTACCTTTCCGCCTCCTCGGTCCGTGTTGATAAGTCGGCGACCGTCGCCGCACAGACCGGCGTTATCTGGTACACCAACACCGCCGCCCTTCTCCAGCCGATTGCTGGCCTTACTTGGTCCTCCGTCGCCGGTGCCGCCTACAATTACACCTCGGCGACGGTCTCCGGCGACGTGGTCACGATCACCCACCAAACCACCCGAATTTCGACCGCCTTCGCGGCTGCAAAGACCATCACGGAGATTGCATTCACCCCCGGCGGCGCGAATGCGAACGTATTCGACCGCGACACGATCCAGCCCGGCGCCGGAGTCCTGATCGGCGACCAGGCGCGCGTAACCGTCCAGCTGATCTACAAGGTCTCCGGCGTGACGCCAGTGGCCGTCCCGAACTTCGGGACCGGCTGCGACACCGCCGGCACTTCGGCGCTCGTAAGCATCAGCATCGGCGGCGACTTCTTCGGCTTCGCCGGCTTCGACTCCGACGGCTACGTCAACAAGAATTGGGCCGTGCTCGATCCGGCCGCGGCCCATGGAAACGTCACCATCAAACTGATTTCCGCCGCAGGCTTCGCCCTTCCTGCGTTCAGCGCCGGCGCCGCCGGCAACCTGTCCAACTTGGCATACAAGCCCGCCGGCCGCTACGGCTACGCCTCCGGCTCGCGCGTGGTTGAGTATGTCGCCACCTTCACCACCGCCGAGGGCAACGGCACGATTCACGGTTTCGCATTCTGTATGGGGACCTCGGACATGTTTATTCACAAGCTGGCAACGCCCTTCGCCAAGACCAACGAGCAGACCTTGGCCGTGACCTTCCGCAAAGCATTCCGCCGCCTGCTCAACAACTGACGCCATGACCGCGCAAGAACTCTCCAAACTCGTCGGGGACCAGATGGGGCTTGGCTCGTGGCTCTCGCCGTGGGGCGGGACGCCGGCCGAGTATTCCGCTCTCGACGACTCGACCAAGATCGAACTCACGAACCGGATGCGCGCCTACATTCGCGAGCACCCGGCCGACTTCACCGCCGCGCAGGTGGCGCTTGCCAACTCCGGGGCCGGCTACACCGAGGCGCCCGACGCCAACGGCCTCGGCTCCGACATCGCGACGTTCTTCGGCGAGGTCGGAAACCAGGCGGCTGACCTCAACCAGACGCTCAACCCGTTTTCGGCGCGGAATCGCGGATACGTGCTCGCCGCCGTCGCCGTGGGGCTCGTCCTCTACTTCGCCGGCCCGGCCATCATCGCCGCCCTTCGTGCGCCCGTGAAGGCCGCCAAGTGACCGCCCGCCATGCCCGACGAATTCGAGGAACTCGCCATGGATGAAGATGCCTTCGTCGAAGCGCTGACACCGCGCGCCACCCTCCCGACCAACGCCGCGCGCGCCGCCGGCTGGGGCGTGCTCGCCCTCTTCACCGTGCTCGGCGTCATCGTCTGGCGCAAAACCCGCCGATGATGACGCGCGCCAACATTTTCGCCGCCGCTCCCGGTGCCGCCGGCTTCCTCGGCGCGCTGGGGCTCCCTGCCCTCTCCGCTGCGCAGTGGGCGGCCGTCGCCGGAGCCTTCTCGGGCTTCATGGGCGGGCTCTGGTTCGGCGTGCAAATCCTCCTCGCGATCGAGAAACGCGCCCGCGAACGCCGCGCATCGCGAGCCGACAATCCCGCCGCCGAATGACCCTCCGAACCCGCGCCGCTTTCTGGCTGGTTTACTTCGCGCTCCTTCTCTGGGGCGCGTGCGCCTGCGGTTGCGCTCCGGTCGGAGGTGCCGCCGTAGAACCCGCAATCTCCGCGATGGGGGGCGGCAGCGCCTCGGGCTCCGGTGCCACACTGACCCCGCCTCCGGCCGCGGCCGAACCGTCCGAACAGCACGCCGTCGAAGAAACCTTCTACGCGCCGCCGCAACCCGTCCCGGCTGAAACTCCCCCGCCCGTCGTCTTCCACCCGCCCGGCGAGGCTCCGAGCGCGGTTGCCGCGCCTCCGGCCGTCGTCCCCTCGCCTGCTCCGGCGCCGGCCGCGCCTCGCCCGATCTATCATCGCAGCGAAACCTTCACGCGCCTGGGCGCTCAGCAGGAAGTCGCGCCGATGCTGAAGCAGGTTTCGGGGATCTTCGGCCGGATGAACAAAGCCCACTGGCTGGGCGCGCTCGCCGTCCTGGTCGGTCTCGGCGGCATTCTCCACGCTGCGGGAAACAAGGAGAGCGGTTATCCCGTCGTCTGGCTCAAAGTCATGGGCGGCGGCGTGCTCGCCATCGTCATGGGGGACGCGCTCTGGTTCTGGATTCTTTGCGGCCTCGCATTCCTGCTCTACCTCGGGCAGAAGTTTGGCGTCATCCGCGTTCCGACGCTCTAGCGCCGGATGGCCGCCGCCGCCTCGATCAACCCGCCACAACCCGCCGCGCCTGTCGCGTGACAGGATCGACGACGTGGAGGGTTTCGCCATTCGCCAGTTTGGCGCGGGCTTCCTCGCGTTCCGCGGGGCTCAAGGGGAGTGCATCCAGGCGGATCGGCGGATGCGTTTCAAACGGGCGTTTGGGCGTTTCGGGTGTTGGCATTGCTAAATGGGGACACCGTCGGGGAAACGGAGAACCTCAGCCGTGTGTTCCGGTTCTGCGGGACTGCCGGAATGCCTCTTTGACTTTTGATTCCGTGATGGACTTTGCAGCAGCCTCCGGCGAGCCGCAGAGCTGGATGAAGAGGCTTTTTATTCCGTCGACGATCTCCGGAGCGTTCGCGGTGAGATTCTGCAATACCTGGGCGCCAACCGGAAGAGCTGAGGCCGTCGGCGGCGTCGCAAATGCCTTCGGAATGGCGCCTGTCGCTCTGTAGTGGTTGATTCCTGCCTGCACCATCCTGCGGACGAATTCCGGCGCGGTAACCCCCTCTTTCTCGTGGATACGGCGGAGTGTCTCTTTTGTCTCGGCGTCGAAGCGAATGCTGAGCTGGTCCGATTTCTTAGGCATGGTGCAACGCATACCCACTAAGACGCCGCGTAGGAATTTTTGGGTTGCATTCCTTTGGGATTCTTTGGGATTCATTGCGCGCAGCCCCGCCGGAGTCTCTGAGTGTTAGATGAAGAAACCCGGCGGTGGCTGTTTCTTCACCTCAACACCATGAAATCCTCAAACGCTCCCGAATCCGCGGGCCGCTCATCGCGTACCCGCTCGCCCCGAATCCCCAAGCCGCGCACGGTGGCAATCACCGTCCGGGTGTCGCCATCAACCGCCCGTTGGCTCCGCGCCCTCGCCCGCGCGGGCAAGCCGAGTTGGGAAAAGGGCCGCAAGCCCGATCCATGCACGCCCGAGGAACTGCTTGAGCAAGCCGCCTTCTGCATGGCCGACGCCGCCGGCCGCCGCACCGGATCGTGGGAGGCCGACGTTGCCCGCTCGTTGCTCATGTCCTCCGGCCTGCCGACAGAGCCGCGCCCCGCCGATTCCGACCGCTGTCACCGCGCAGAGAACGCCGCCAACGCCAAATGGCGCGCCTCCCTTACCGCCGAGAAAGGGGTGACGCCGTGAAATTCATCGCTGAACGCCGTCGCCCCGTGTCGCGCAAAGTGGCCTTCGCCGTGGGCCGGCAACGTGAGTACGATCCAATCACGGACCGGGTTGGTTACACCGTCCAGGTTGGCGTCGCCCTCTGGTTCTGGTCCGCTGGTTGGAAGAGTGCATGGAGGGCCGCGCGATGAACGCCCCCGCCACGCATCCCGCGTTCGAACTCCGCGAACCGGTTACGCTCGTTCTCACGTCCGGCCGCGAGGTGTTCCATGCGTCGAACCGCCTCATGCACGCCCTCGATGTTTGCGACGGTAAGGTCCGCCGCGTGTTGGCGATCCGCGAAGGCGAGCGCGAGGCTACGGCCCGCGCCGTCGCCGGGCTCAACACCTACCTCGACGCCTTTGGTCTCCACCTCATCAAAAAGCAGGAGGGCCCCGGCAAGTGGCCCACCCGCTACGGCTGGTCGGCGTTGAAGGCAGTCGTGGGGATGGAGTTCGAGGGGGCAAACGTCGTCGTGGCCCGGCTTCCCGCCGGCCCGTACTTCGGCGCCCCGGCGCATCCGGCCCTGCTCGTCGCGTGCTGGGATGGTGGATTCGACAACCTCGTCCCCCTCGCCCGATGAAAAACCCCCAGCTTCATATCACCCTCACGGCCGCCAAGCTGGCGCAGATCGAGGAGCAAGCCGAGTTGCTCGGCGTGAGTCCGGCGACGGTCGGGACCGTCGTCATGAGTGCCTTTGCCGAGGTGCAGCCCGTGAAACTCTTCCCCGCCCTCGGGAGCATCCCCGAGAGCTACCGCCGCCCGAAATCACGGGCCGGCAAAACTTCCTAAGTTATTCATCATCAACGACACAATGCCTATTGTGCG
>JAHFCU010000077.1 GCA_023249305.1 Gemmatimonadota bacterium | reverse complement strand
CTCCCGTCTCTCATACGGGATAGTCCAGCACTTCGGGAATCATCACGTGCGCCAGCGAGTCAGCGGCGCGATCCTTGGCGAGCTTGGTGCCTACGAGCGACAGGTCGACCTTGGTGCGCAGCGCGACAAACGGCGCGAGTTCCTGGAACGCATCGGCGATCGTCGCCTTCTCGTCGAGCACAGTATCCGGCTCGGCTTTGTACCCAAAGACGAGTTCGGCGCAAATGCGCGTCGCTTCACCCGCCGCCGTCGCCGCGTGAATGTGCGTGAGGTCGCAGTAGAACGTGATGAGCCCGTCGATGCCCTCGGCGAGCGCCGGATTCTCCGGACCGTGCGCAATGAGCTCGAGCACGTCGAGCACCAGATGGTACGTCGACACCAGCCACGCGAGCGCGTCGGCCAGCGGATACGTGACGCCGTGCCGCTGATTGGTGTACAGGTCCTTGCCGAACGCATCCTTGGCGGTGGACAAGTACTCGCGCGACCAGAACCACATTTCCATCGCGTTGGCGAGCGTGCCGGCGCCGAGTGCCGGGTGTTGCTTGGCGACATCGCGGAGATGCGCAATCCACTGTTGCATCTGCTGCAAAAAGATCGGCCGCGACATCGTCACGGAGAGCTGACGGCGCTGCACCACTTCGGGCCCTTCGTACGTGGCCTCGAGCTGTCCGTCGATCCACTTCGTGCCGAGGAAGCCGGGGCAGTCTTCGGTGATGCCGTAGCCGCCCATCATGCTCACGGCCTCGCGCATCATGTTCACGCCGTGGCCCGTGTTCCAGAGCTTGGCCGACGGAATCAGCACACTCGACAGCGATTCGGTGACGATGAACTTGATGACCGGATCCGCCGCGAGTTCGGCGAGCCGCGCCGATTCCGTGGCGGTCGGCGCCGCGAGGTACGACAGAACCACAAACTCAATAGCGTCCTTCTCCCGCGCACGCAGCGCCTTGAGCTCGGCGCGTCCGCCACCAATGCCCTGTGCGGCGAGCACTTCGTTCTTCGCCTTCTCGATGGCGTCGTACGTGTCGAGCAGACGCGAGGTCTCAAAGCCGAGTGACGCGCCCGCTTCGCCAGCGGCCCAGACATCGAGCAGGCGGTGCAGCGCGTCTTCCTTTTGCTGCAAGCCCATGTCGAAGCGCGGCGTCCCTTCATTAATACCGGTGGCGCCGCGGAACCGGCGACGGTGATAGCGAATGACCGGCTCCACCGCACTCAGCAGCTTGGCCGACGTCATGATGGACGGCGTGGCCCGCGTGCGAGTGAATACGGCCTCAATAACTTCGGCGTGGCTGTAGTTCGGGATGATCACACCATCCTTCACTGTGTAGCCGCCGATGATGCGATGCGCGGGCACGCGCAGGCTGAACACCGGATCGCGCGTCGACGACAACTGATGCGCCAGCTTCTTGGTGGGCGTGCCGCGATCCCACGTGCCGGGGTCGGTGTCCTCGAGGATGATCATGCAGCTCCCCTTGAACTTCGGATCACCCGAATCGACCGCCGCGGTGACGAAGTTGGCGGAGCCCATGTTGGTGATGAAGCGGCCGCGCTTGTCGACCTGCAGCACGGGCTCCTCACCATCCTTCCACTCGGCGACGCGCACTCGACCGCTCAGCACGCCCGTATCAACGCCGACGTAGGGAATCGATTCCGTCAGCGCGAAGGCGCCACGCCACACTTTGCGATCTTCACCGGGCTGCGGCGGCACCGAACGCGACATGTAGAACTGCTTCTGTTCCGGCGTGCCCCGTTCGTGGATGGGGGCGAGTGCGAGCGTGTTGGCCATGCTCGACGTGCCAGCGCCGGCATCCACCCAGGCGAGTTCGTAGGCGAGCAAGCCGAGTACGAAGTTCTTGGGGCCTTCGATGTAGCCGCCGTATTCCGGATCAACGGCCGCCGCGGTGATGCCCGAGGCATCGAACTCGTGCAGCAGCGACGCTTTATCGTCGGTCCATTCGTGTGAATTCCGCGCCCCCTTGGCCACCGCACGGGCCACCGGACCACGCGCCACGGCTCGCCCCGATTGCACGACCATCTGGTAGTCGAATCGGTCGGCAAAGCGCCACATGATCTGCCGAACGTCATCTCCCGGCAGCGTTTGCAGCAGCGCGGGAGGTCCCTTCGGCGAGGCTTCGTTGCTCATATGCCCTGTTCCCCAAGTGGTACGGCGGTGCGTCCAAGGCGCGGGCCCGGCACCCGAGCACGCGGATTGGACAACTGGGAGGCGGGGGGCCTATAGACCTGTGGCATCAGAGACGATGCGGCAAGAAAGATGGGGTCGGTGAAGGCTCCAAACCAGCCGTTTTCCCCCTAATCCAGCTTCCTTGCGTCCGGCCGACCGCGCACCTTCCAAGTAATGCCGATCCCGCCCGATCCTCTGGTGCGAACTGACCGCCCGACCCCAACCGGCTCGTCGGCGGGAGTGAGCTTTGCCCGCGGCCTGTGGCGTGTGGCGGCGGCGGACGTCTCGGCGGGCAACCGCCCCGTGTTGCTGCGTGATGGCGCGACTGCGTTTGAGGCGATGCTGGCGGTGATGGAGCACGCTCGGCACACGCTCGACTTCGAGTGCTACATCTTCCGCGGCGCCGACGAGGTGGGGCAGCGGTTTGTGCAGGCGATGATTGCCGCCGTCGGGCGCGGCGTACGCGTGCGGCTGCTGGTGGACTGGATTGGCGGACGCGGCACACCGCGCCGAGTGTGGAAGATGCTGCGCTCGGGCGGGGTGGATGTGCGCATCTTCAGTCCGATTGGTTTTCGCGCCTGGCTCGGATTGTTGCCGCGCGACCATCGCAAGCTGTTGGTGGCTGATGGCAAGGTGGGTATCACCGGCGGCATCGGCATTGGCGAAGAGTGGCGTCTGGGTGCGCTGGGCCCCAAGCGCCGACCGTGGCGCGACACCGTGGTGCAGATACACGGGCCGGCGGCCGAGGCTATGGAACGCGCGTTCGATTCCATGTGGCAGCGTGCGGCGGGGTTGGGGCCGACGCGCCGCGAGCAGCGGCGGATGGTGCGCGCCGCGCGGAACAGTTGGATCGACTTCACCGATGCGCAGCCGGCGCTGGTTGGGATTGTCGAGGGCGAGCCCGGGCGCTTTCGCATCTCGCGTGCGTTGGGTGTGCAGGCGGCGGCGGCGCGCGAGCGGCTCTGGATTGCCACCGCGTATTTCATCCCGGCGTTAGGAGTCGTCGAATCGCTGAAGGGCGCGGCGAGCGACGGCGTGGATGTGCGCGTGCTCGTGCCTGGGCGCAACGATCATCCGTGGGTGAATAGCTACGCGGCCAGTTATTACCCGAGCCTGCTACGCCACGGCGTGCGCATCTGGGAATGGCAGGGCGAGATGATGCACGCCAAGTCGACGGTGATGGACGGCGTGATCACGCGCATCGGGTCGACCGATTTCAACCCGTTGGGCGCGGCGATCAACTACGAACTCGACGCGATCATTGGAGATCGTGCGTTCGGGGCGCAGGCGGAGGAGATGTTTCTCGCCGACCTAGAACAGTCGCGGGAGGTGACGGCGAAGCGGGGTCGGGTGCCGAGGCTGAACAAGAGCGCGGCGAGGGACGTGTGAGAGGCTGTTCGTGAACTTGGCGCGAACGAAACCGAGGCACGACCTCCGAGAATTGGGCGGTGAGAGCACAGTTTAATCTCTGTTAGAGAGAAGCCGAGGTTTGTGGTATATTGCAGGATCGCTCCCTTCCGAGGCCCCGGATGAAGCTCCAGA
>JAHFCU010000014.1 GCA_023249305.1 Gemmatimonadota bacterium | reverse complement strand
CACGAACACTTCCGCGCCGCCGCGCAGCGCACGCGAACGTGCGGCCAGCAACTGTGACGCCTGCGCGCGCGCCGATCGCAGGGCCCGGTTCACTGATGCGTCTGCCGCACGGTTCGCCTCCAGCGCGGTGACCGCGAGCGTAGCGCCGAGCACGACGGTCACCACGAGCGCGGTGCCGAGGAAGATCTTCCAGGTGAGCGAGAGGCGGCGCATGAGGGCGGTGACTCAGTACCGGTCCTTGCCGGTGCTGGTGTATTCCTTGCCGAACTTGTTCTTGTGCTCGGTGGCGACGAATCCACGGGCGTCAAGCGTCGTGGCGATATCGGCCAGTCCCGCGGCGGTGACGTCCACCGTTGTCACGACTTCCGGCGCTCGTTCATGCCACAGGTGCAACTCATAGCGGCCCGCGGTCACGTGATCGAGTGACCACCGGCCATCCGCACCGGCCTGCGTATAGTACGGCGTCGGGACCACCACCACGTATGCTGTCATCCGCGAGTGGATGTTGCAGTAGATGGGAAACGCACCCGCCTTCTTGAATGTTGCGACCCGCGAGACGCCGTTGGGGTACGTCCCAAGGTCGAATGCCGCACCTGGCGCGGTGGAGAAGATGTTGTGGCTGAAGGGATCCTGGTTGGGGTATTCCACCGAGCTGCCGGGTGTGATGACGCGCACGTGCGGCCTGAACTCCTTCTCGTTCATCGCAATCGGCACCTTCACAGGCACTGTGCGTGGTGTGCGCCCGTCCTTGGCAGTGAGGTAGACGACGGTGTTGCCGATGTCGTTTGTGACAACGCCGGCGCGTTCCTGAATGGTGACCCGTCCGCTCACTGGACCCTGCGCGCCGATGGACGCGGAAGCGAGCAGGGTCGCGGCGGCCGCGGTAAGGACATGCTGTTGGCGAAGAAGCCGTCCGTACGTCATGCTTCAGGTGTCCTGTTGTCGATGGGGCCACGTTATGACGACGCGAATGGATTGGTCAAGCTCTTCGGCACGCAGCGCAGTGGTGATGGCCTTCGTCATCGCCTGCGCTCCCTTGCCGTTAGCTGGCCAGCGGCCCGATAGCACGAAGGCCGTTCTGGACTCACTGGCCGCTCGCGTGGAGCGGGCCGAGGAGACCATTGAACTCCTTCGCCAG
Organism: Gemmatimonadota bacterium; assembly: GCA_023249305.1. Classification (GTDB taxonomy): domain Bacteria; phylum Gemmatimonadota; class Gemmatimonadetes; order Gemmatimonadales; family Gemmatimonadaceae; genus PNKL01. Next base: position 46,985 of record JAHFCU010000014.1, on the reverse strand, counting down.
CAACTCGCCGCGCAGAGCGAGTCGGCGGTGAAGGCGAAGTCAGGGATGACCCTCGAGTTCAACGGCCGCATCCTGATGAGCGCGTTCGCGAACACGCGGCGCACGAACAACGTTGACGTGCCGACCACCGTGCGCGCCGACACCGCCAACGGACTCCCCGACGGCGGCGCGGGAATCGAGATACGCCAGACGACGCTGGGCATCGCCCTGACGTCACCCAATGTTCTTGGCGCGCAGTTCCTCGGCGATCTCGACCTCGACTTTTTCGGTGGGCAGGTATCGTCCATCGGCGGCCGGACGATGCCGTTGCTGCGGCTGCGCACCGCGCGGGCCATTCTTACGTGGCCGCGCGTGGAACTCCTGCTCGGGCAGGAACAGCCGCTCGTGTCGAACTTGAACCCCGTGTCGCTCGCCGGCGTCGGGACGCCGGACTTCACCGCCGCCGGCAACCTGTGGTACTGGATACCACAGGCGCGAGTGACGGTCGAACGGCGCGGCACCGTGCGCGTCGGCGTCTCAGGCGCGATTCTCGCGCCGATGACGGGCGAGACAGTCGGCACCTTCGACACCGATTTCGACGCTGCGGAGCGTTCGCGTCGGCCGTACTTCGAGGGCCGCTTGCGCATTCGGTGGGGCAAGGACGACGAGCAGGCCGAAGTGGGCATCGGGATGCATCACGGCTGGCTGGCCCCGGCGCGCGATTCCATGCTGAGCAATCACGCCGTGACCGCCGATGCGAGCATTCCCATCAGCAAGCACGTTGAGTTTCGCGGCGAGGCGTTCACGGGATGCGGGATGCGCGTGCTGGGCGGTGGCCAAGTGGGGCAGTTGTACGGCAAGGGTGGCGTGGTGGTGCGCGGCAGTGGCGGCTGGGGGCAGGTGAACGTGAAGCCGACGACGCGCGTGCTGCTCGGGGCCGGGTACGGGTTCGACGATCCCAAGGACGCGGATCTGCCAGCGACGGGCCGCATGAAGAACGTCACGAGCGAACTGCACGCGATCGTGCACCCGGGCGGTCCCCTGGTGTTCAGCCTTGAATGGCGGCGCACCACCACGACCTATGCCACGCGATCGTGGTCGAACGACCACTTGAACTTCGGCGCGGGATTCGAGTTCTAGCGGGCGCTCACCAGCGGCGCCTGCGCGCGCCAGCATGTGCGGCCCAGGTCATGATCGCGCGATCAGTGCGATGCCATCGCCGACGCGCAGTTCGCCTTCGCCCACTACGCGTGCATACACTCTGCTCCATCCCGGATACAGTTTCTGCGAAACGCGATTTGAGTTCTCGTCAGCAAAGGACGGCCTGATGTTGTGGCACGGCGACGCATACGCCGTGATCTCGAGCGTCACGTCGCCGACGCGCAGTTTCGCGCCGGGGATGATTGCCTCCCAGTCGAGGCCGCGGATGCTGAGATTCTCACCCGTGGTGCCGGGCGCGATCCCGTGCCCTTCACGCTGCAGCGCCGCGATACGCTCCATCGAGTAGAGACACAGCGCGCGATCAGGGCCGCCGTGATGCCGCAAGTCGCGCTGGCCGTCTCCGTCGAGCCCGGCGGGACTCACGCGGGCAGACATCACGGCGCTCTTTGGCACGCCGCCCGGCGACACATTGATGGACTCGATGACTCCCTGCTCACTGCACATGCGCTGGAACCTCCGCGATCACAAGACGGACGGGGATGCCTCCGTTCGTTGATTTCCAGATCTCCCTAAATGGCAGGTTGACGTGCCGCTCGAGATCACGGTCAGCGCTGAGCATCGCGAGCCGCCACCCCGGAGCGTGCGCGCGCGCCACGTTGCCGAGTTGTGCGAACAAGTTGCGCAACGGTTTCTTCTTGCCTACTCGCACGCCGTAAGGCGGATTGACCACAAGGAGTCCGCGTCCCGGCGGCGGCCGCAGGGCGCTTAGCGACTGCTTCGCGATGGTCAGATCGTCCGTCACACCGGCGCGCCCTGCGTTGGCCATCGCCGCCGATACGGCACCGGTATCGCGGTCGGCGGCAATGATCACCGTGCCCGCGTGCGGAAGTTCCGCCGCCGCGGCCTCGTCGCGCACCGCACGCCATAACGCCACGTCGTGCCCCGGCCACTGTTCGAACGCGAACGACCGGGCACGGCCGGGCGCGATGCGGCGCGCAATCATCGCCGCCTCGATCGGTATCGTTCCCGACCCGCAGAACGGATCGGCGAGCGGCGCGCCCCCATTCCATTCCGCGCCGAGCAACATCGCGGCCGCGAGCGTCTCGCGCAGCGGCGCCTTGGCGGTCGCTTGGCGATAGCCGCGGCGGTGCAACAGTTCGCCGGACGTGTCAGCGCTAAGCACCAGCTGGTCGCGAAAGAGGCGGACGATGAACAGCTGCTCGTCGCCGCCGTCATGCTCATCCGCGTCCACCGCGCCCTCGAGCACGACGCTAGGAATTTGCTGGACTAACGCGTTCATCAATCGCTCGGCGACCGCGCCCGAGTGATACAACCGCGACTTGCGGCACGTGACGCGGAATCGCACGCGCCGTCCCGCTGTGACGACCGTCTCCCACGCCACGCGTTTGCCGTGCTTCTCGACGTCGGCAAAGGTCAGCGCCTTGAACTCAGCGAGTCGCACGATCACGCGACTCACGGTGCGCAGGTGCAGGTTGGCGCGCATGACATCGCGTGCCGTCAGCCGCGCCTCCACGGCCCCGGGCTCGGCGGACGTCGCGCTCACACCGAGCGCCGCGAGTTCCCGCCGCGCGACGGACTCGAGCCCGGGCGCGGTGATGATCAGTGCGTCACGCGGTGGATCGGACGGCGGGCGACGTGGCATGTTCCGAAGTCTCGCGTCGCGCATGCCACCAGCGCCAGCCGAGCAGCAGTGCGAAGATCGCGCTGTAGAGCGCCGGCGGCCCAACGTCCGCTTTCACCGACATCCACCAGTGGACGATCCCAAGCACCGGCACGGCGTAGACGGCGCGATGTAGCGTCACCCAGCGCCGTTTCAGGCGCGCGATGGCGGCGCGTGTGGACGTGAGCGCAAGCGGCAGCATCACCAGCAGGGCGGTAAAGCCAACGATGATGTATGCGCGCTTGGTCAGGTCCTTCGCGAGCTCGTCGCCGTCGAACTGGATGTCGAGCAGTGCGTACCAGAGGAAATGCGCCAATCCCGTGAAGAACGCGGCGAGGCCGAACGTCCGCCGGTCTTTCTGCACCCAATTCCAGCCGAAGATTCGGCGTACCGGCGTGACAGCGAGCGCCGCCACGAGATACTTGATTGTCCATTGGCCGAGGATCAACTCCCCTTGCTTCACGGGATTCGAGCCGAGCCACCGCGTGCCAAGCAGGAAGTCCGCGAGCAGCGCGACAAGGACCGCTGGCCCGGGGACGAGCACCATGATCCAGACGGCCCACCGCCACCATCGCGGTTTCCGCCACCCCCGCACGTTCCGCCACCCCTGCACGTTCCGCAACCTCCGCACTCCGCCCTCGTCCCTCATTTAGTTAGTAGTTCCGACGCAGGTCCATGCCGGCGTACAGCGACGCGACCTGATCGGCGTAGCCGTTGAACATCAGCGTCGGCCGGCGCAGGAACTCGCCGATGCGCCGCTCCTTCGCCTGGCTCCACCGTGGGTGGTCCACCGTGGGATTCACGTTGGAGTAGAAGCCGTATTCGTCGGGCGCGGAGATGTTCCATGCCGTCCCTGGCTGCCGGTCAGTCAGCCGAATGCGGACGATGGACTTGATCCCCTTGAACCCGTACTTCCACGGCACCACGAGGCGAAGCGGCGCGCCGTTCTGGTTCGGGAGGTCGCGACCGTACACGCCGGTAGCGAGCAGCGTCAGCGGATGCATCGCCTCATCGAGGCGAAGCCCCTCGGTGTACGGCCAGCGCAGCACGGGTAATCGTTGGCCCGGCATGCGTGCGGGGTCGTAGAGCGTCGTGAACTCGACAAACTTGGCTCCCGGCGCCGGTTCCGCCCGCTTGAGCACGTCGGCCAGCATGATACCGCGCCAAGGAATCACCATGGACCACGCCTCGACGCAGCGGTGCCGATAGATGCGGTCCTCCATGCGACCCGCCTTCACAAAGTCCTCGAGCGCGTAATCGCCGGGCTTCTTCACGAGCCCGTCCACCTTCACCGTCCACGGGCGCGGCTTGAAGCCCTTGGCTTCAACCGCCGGATCGTCCTTGGCGGTGCCGAACTCGTAGAAGTTGTTGTAGCCCGTCACGTCTTCCCACGGCGTTGCCTTGTCGTCGGGCTGTAGGCCGTACGGTGTGCCGAGGGGTTGCTGCGCATCGGCGCCGAGCGGCAACAGCATGCTGGCGCCGGCGATGGCTCCCACGGTCAGGCCGGCGGCCGCGAGCCATTCGCGGCGCGTGAGATACAGCGACTCGGGCGTGATGTCCGAGGACCGGAGATCGGACGGAACGGGGTGTCGAATGAGCATCGGGCGGGGGGGCGTTGAGAGTCAACCGAACTACCAGCGCACGAGTGGTGAAGTTCCCTCGTGTGGGATGACGGGTCCGTGCAGGGAGCGTAACTTGGAGGATGGGGCGCGGGCAACCTCCCGGCCTCTCGGCTAACGCCGCTTCCCCGTCCCTTGCTCGCCGCCGCCGTTCCGTGATCCCCACCGCCGAAACGAGTGCATCGGTGACCCGCCTCGCTCAACAGGCCGCCGCCGCGAGGGACCGTCTTATCACCGACGGCAGCTTCCTCGGGAACTCCCCGGCGCAGTGGCTGCAGGCGATCGCGGCGGCGGCCGGCGGTGTTACGCTGCTGTGGGTGTTGCGCACGCTCACCGAGCGCCGACTGGCCAAGCTCGCCGAGCAGACTGATACAGTTGCCGATGATTTCGCCGTGGCGTTGGTGCACGGCATTCGCACCTCGCTGTTCGTCTATGTCGCGATTGTCGGCGTGGACGCGTTCATCGCGTTCCCGCCACCCGCAGATGAGGCAGTGCGGATCATCAAGATCCTCGCGCTGGTACTGCAGGGCGTCGCGTGGACGAACGTCGGCGTCACGTTCTGGCTCGAGCAGTGGGCGCGCAACAACCCGCGGCAGAGCGACCGCACGACAATGGCCGCGCTGGGCTTCGGCGTGCGCCTGGTGCTGTGGAGCCTGCTCGTTCTGCTGGCACTGCAGAACTACGGCGTCAACATCACGACGCTCATCACCGGGCTCGGCGTCAGTGGCATCGCCATCGCGCTGGCGGTGCAGAACATCCTCGGCGACCTGTTCGCGGCACTGTCCATCGTGCTCGACAAGCCATTCGTGCTCGGCGACTACATCGTCGTGGACCAGCTCGAGGGAACGGTGGAGAAAGTCGGGCTCAAGACGACGCGCATCCGCAGCGTGAACGGCGAGGAGATCATCTTCTCCAACGCCGACCTGCTCAAGAGTAGAATCCGTAACCTCGCCCGGCGCGAAGGGCGCCGGTACGTGTTGCACACAACCGTGGCGCTCGGCACGGACGCGGTGCGCCTCTCGGGCATACCCGAGCTGTTCAAGCAGGCCGTGGAGGGACAGCCGTACGTCACGTTTCAGCGCTCGCACCTGATCGGTACGACGCCCGCCGGCCATGAGTTCGAGACCGCGTTCTTAGTCACGAACGCCGACTGGCTGATCGCGCTCAACGCGCGGCAGGCCATCCTGCTGCGCGTCTACTCGGCGTTCCAGCGTGAGGGCATTGCCCTCGCCTCAGGCATGGCGACGGTCACGTCGGCACGGGGCACGGCGTGACGGTCGCCCCGGTCGTTCGCATTGACGCGGGGCGCGCGTCGCCGCTCCGTGCCGTGCGCGAGATTTGGCACTTCCGCGATCTGTTTCTCGCGCTCGGTACGCGCGACCTGCGCCTGCGGTACCGCCAGACGTTTCTTGGCATCGCGTGGGTCGTGCTGCAACCGCTGGCGGCGGCCGGCATCTTCGCCTTCGTGTTCGGCCGCATCGCGCGCGTGCCGACCGACGGCCAGCCGTACGTGCTGTTCGCGCTCGCCGCACTCATCGGCTGGAATTTCTTCTCCAGCGTGCTCACGCGCGCGAGCACGTCGCTCGTCCAGAACCCGCAGCTCGTCACGCGCGTCTACTTCCCGCGGCTCATCCTGCCCCTGGCCGTGATCCCCGCCGCGCTCGTTGACCTTGCAGTCACGGTCGCTGCGTTCGCCGTGATCGCGTTCGCGCAGGGACACGCGCCGGACGCGCGGCTCATCGGGTTCCCCGTTGCCGTCATTATGCTGGGCGTGCTTGCCGCGGGCGCCGGCTTTGCCGCCGCCGCACTCGCCGTGCGGTACCGCGACGTGCAGTACCTCCTGCCGGTGGCCATTCAACTCGCGCTGTATGCCAGCCCGGTGGCGTACTCCTCCTCGGCGGTCCCTGCACGCTGGCTCGCGTTCTACTATGCCAACCCACTGGCCGCACCGCTCGAGTTGATGCGATGGTCGTTGCTCGGCACGCCGGCGCCGTCACTCGGCGCGCTGTGGTTCAGTGTAGGCGCCGCCGTGCTGCTGCTCATCATCGGCGCCGCGATCTTCCGCGGCATCGAGCGGAGCTTTGCCGATGAGATCTGAGGCGCCCGCCATCCGGGCCGAGGGACTCGGCAAGGCGTATCGCATCGGGCAGGGGCCGCGGGCTACGACCCTCGCCGAGCGGCTCGTGGACGCGGTGCGCCATCCGTTCGGGCGTGGCGATGGCGAGCGCTTCTGGGCGCTCCGTGATGCGGCGTTCGAGATCCCGCGCGGCCAGGCGGTGGGCATCATCGGGCGCAACGGCGCCGGCAAGAGCACGCTGCTCAAGTTGCTCAGCCGCATCACGACTCCCACCGCGGGCTGGGCGGAGCTGCGTGGCCGCGTCGGTTCGCTCATCGAAGTCGGCACTGGCTTCCATCCGGAGCTTACCGGTCGCGAGAATGTCTTCTTGAACGGCGCTATCCTCGGCATGCGCCGACATGAGGTAGCACGGCGCTTCGACGAGATTGTCGAGTTCGCGGGGATCTCGCGGTTCCTCGACACTCCCGTGAAGCGCTACAGCAGTGGCATGTACATGCGGCTCGCGTTCGCCGTGGCCGCGCACCTTGACGCCGAGATTCTTGTGGTGGATGAGGTGCTCGCTGTGGGCGACCAAGAGTTCCAGCGCAAGTGCCTTGGAAAGATGGGTGAGGTGGCCGACACCGGCCGCACCGTGCTCTTCGTGAGCCACTCGCTGCACGCCATCTCCACGCTGACTTCGCGCACATTGGTGCTCGACCAGGGTCGCATCGTCTTCGACGGCGCCACCGCCGACGGTCTCGCGTTTTACCGCGCGCTGCAGGTGGCCGGGGCGGAGTCACCGCATGCCTACGCCGCGAGTTCCGATCGCACCGGGATCCACGTACGGTCAGCGCGACTCGTGACCTCAATCAGCGACGGCGTTCAGCGTTGTGGCGATCCCTTTAGTATCGAGTTCGAATTGGTGATCCCCGAACCAGTGCCGCAGCTGTGCTTCTCGGTGCACGTCGCCGACGAGAGTGAGCGCGCAATCAATCATTTCTGGATCTACGGCGATGGGCCTGAATTCCGAAACACGACCGGATGTTTCAAAGTGCGCATCGACGTGCCGAAGTTCCGGCTGGTACTCGGTCGGTATTCGCTCGAGGTTTGGCTCAACAATCGGGCAACACACCAGGTCTTCGATCGCCTGATCAACATCTGCCCGTTCGAGGTTACCATGGACGGGCTCGTGCGACCCGACTATGACTGGCGCCCGGAGCACATGACCTACATGGAGGACTACACGTGGAGCATCGCGCGTGAGTGACGAAGGCGCGGCGGCGGGCCGCATCGCCGCGCGCCTGTCGGTCGAACAACGGATCTGGCGCCGACTGCATGAGATGCGCGAGCGATTCTTCCCCGCTCCCCCGCTCGGCGAGGCGTGGTTGCCCATCGCGTCGGGCCAGGCCGCCGGTGATTTGATCTACCAACGATTGGTGCAGCCAACGCCAACCATGATCGCTCGCCTGGGAGCCGGCGAACTCGACGCGATGTTGCGCCAGCTCGCCATCAGCGCTCCCGGACCACGGTGGCCACACTCCATCGGGTATATGATGGGCAAGACGCCGCCACCGTGGTGGGACGCCGGGTTCATCGACCAGATGGAGTTGCACCCGGGTTTCTTTCCGGTCACGCCTGAAACGCTTGCCCGTTTCGTCGACCGCATGCTCACGGACCTGCCACTTGTCGACATCCTTGGGTCATGGCTCCCGGGCGAATGACTACTGCACGACCGCGGTCTTCCCCACGTGCGCGTGCCGTTGCAGGACCTGGAGCCCTACTACCACGAGAACCCGTGGTCTCGGGTCTTGCGTGACCGCGTTGTGCTGGTCGTGCATCCCCTGGCGGACCTCGTGCGCCAGCAGTACGCGCGACGTGAGGAGTTGTTTCCGGGACGAGAGGTGCTGCCCCCGTTCGAATTGAAGACGATCGCGGCGGTTATGTCACACGGCGGAACGCGGCCGCGCTTCGCCGACTGGTTCGCGGCACTTGATTTCATGACCGATGCGATCGCGAGCGAGACATTCGACGTCTGCATCATCGGCGCCGGAGCCTATGGGTTTCCGTTGGCGGCTGCCGCAAAGCGGATGGGGCGGCAGGAAGTACACCTCGGCGGCGCCACACAGGTCCTGTTTGGAATTCGCGGCAACCGATGGGACGCCATCCCATTCTTCCAGCGCCTGTTCAACGACGCCTGGGTTGGCCCCGCTCCGACCCGCAAGCCGCCTCGTTGGCGCGACATGGAAGAAGGTGGGTCGTACTGGTAGGACGCCGTCGAGGAGGCCGGCGTCGCCCACGGCCGTGCCAGCCTGAGGTCTCGGTGGAAGGGGTGGCATGCCCCGACCGCGAGTGCAACGCCGATCAGATGGTGTTCGCGGCGGACTCTCCCCACGGTGTGGGACGCTCCTCGCGGCGCCGGGCTCGCCTCATTGGCAGCTCGTTTCGGTCGACGGACGCCAACGCACCTCGGCCCATCCATGCAGACGTTCGCTACACGACCATTTCTCGCGGATCGCGCGCACCGTGTTGCGCAATCGCGGTATCCATTCGTCGTGCGTTGGAGGGAAGAGCACAACGACCGTTGTGCGTGCCGCATCGAGCCGCGGCACCAGCACGGCAGGATCAATTTCGGCGTCGGGAGCAAGCAGCGCGGTGAGCGAACGAACCGGGTTGCGCGTCCCCGTGAAATAGTAGAACTCGTTGTGCCACGGAAAGACGTACAGCCCGCCGCCACCGAGATGCGCGGCAATGCGTCGAGTCACCTCCGCATACCGGATGCTGTCGTCGCGAGGAATCCAGATCGCGTCACCGTGTGGCATGCGGGCGTCCCCGTCGAGGCGGATCTCCGCATTCAGCGGCGGCAGACGCCGCACGCCGCACGCCCCGGCGACGCCGAGTGCGGCGAAGGCAAAAAGCGTGGCCGTGCGGCGCGGTCCGCGCGTCGGCAGGAAGAGGGACGCAGCGACGAGGAGCGGTGCCGAGGCAAGGAAGTAGTTGACGGTCGCAAAGGGCACCTGCAGCAACTGCGCTGATGCCGCGACACTCACGAGAAGCAGCGCGGTTCCGTCGCGCGTTCGCGCGACGCTCGTCCATGCCCAGGCGGTGGCGATCACGAGCGGCAGCGTGGCCAGCGTGGGAATCAGGTATTCGCGCGATGCCGGGAGCAACACGTACGTAGTCCCGAGCACGGCGCCCAGAGCCACCGCAGGCCAGGTGGCGCCGTCGCCTCCCCGCGTCCGCGGCACGCCTAGCCACAGCAGCAGCGCAGGCCCGCTGAGCTTCGCGGCAATGCGCCACCACGGCGGGGGAAAGGCCACGTCGGCTAGGCGCCGCAACGGCGTCACGAATACACCATGCCACAGTGCACCGATAGAACCACTGGCCAGGTACGGCGCGAGCAAGGCAAGCACGGGAAGCGCAAAGCCGAGAACTACGGGCGCGCCGATGCGCAGCATCGAGGCGATAAACCGCATCCACGGCAGCGGGCCGCCGCGCCAGACTACGACGGCCAGGCCGGCCGCCAAGACCACGTTGGGTCCGGCGATGAGCACGACGGCACTCTCCGCGCCTGGCATGCCTGATGCGAGACGCACGCTCAACGTGGCGTGCAGGGCGCATGGCACCAGCGCCGCCCATCGCGCATCGGCGATGGCCGACCGACGCGCGGAACGAGCATCATTGGCCTGCCCATCGTGCGCCGCCCGCACGACGCTCCACAGGAGCAGGGCGGAAAGAAGGAACAGTCCGGTCAGCTTGAACACGAACAGGATGCCCGCCAATGTTCCCGCCGCCACAAGCCAGCGATGCCGTCCTGTCTCCTCGAACCGCATCACGGCAAGGACCGCGAGCAGTGCCCCAGGGAAGTAGAACCAGTTGAGGAGCGGCAGTTGCCACGCCCAGAGCGTCCACAGCGCTGAGACGATGACCGACGCCCCGGCTAGCACTGGGTCGTGACGGCGGCGGACAATCGCGAAAAGCGCCACGAGCCCGGCGGTCCATGCGACGAGGATTGCGCTGCGCATGATGGCCATTGACGGCCCGAATAGCCGGAGGAGTGCAGCGTGCACAAAGCTCCAGCCACCGGTCCACAGATCGTCAAAGTCACGGTGCGGCAGCTGGCCCGCGAGTACGCGGGTTGCCTGCTCGATAATCCATCCTTCGTCGAACGGAACCCAGCCGCGATAGAGAACCGGGACCACGAACGCCAGCGACACGACCAGCGCGACGGCAAGCGCCACGCGGTCGGCTCTGGTCCATTGTGGGTACGTCTGGGACACAAATCGCTCCACGTGTGCCGGGCGGCGACGAGCAGGCGCGTCGCTTGATCAAGACGGCGCCGAGTGTTGGGAATATGTGCACTCGGTCTATGCGGTCGCGAGAGACGGTGCGCCGTGTGTTGCTTGCCCGCTCTTGGGCAGTGGCATACGTTCCCGGGCACGTCCCTACTCGGCGCCCGCCTCTTGCACATGACGCTTCGCCAGATCGCCGACCGCGCCTTCGAAGTACCGCTCGTGTACCGCAGCCTGCAGGCGCCGTTCGCCGAAAAGAAGCTTGCACCGTTCCTGCGCGACTTCCGGCAGGGACCGGCGAAGTCGATCCTCGATGTCGGCTGCGGCCCGGGCACCAACGCTCGACACTTCCGCAATGCGCGGTACACCGGCATTGATCTCAACCCCGACTACATCGCCAGCGCTCAGCGACGCTTTGCGGGACGCTTTCTCGTCGGTGATGTCACCGACGCCTCAGTCTTCCCCGCCGAACGCTTCGACTGTGTGCTCGTCAACTCGCTGATGCACCACCTCGACGACGAAGCGGTGCGTGGATTGCTGTCGCGTCTTCCCCGCGTCGTCGCGCCGGGCGGGCACATGTACATCCTCGACCTCGTCATGCCGCTGACCCTGAACGCGGCGTGGATGTTTGCGCGACTTGATCGCGGCCGGCACGCGCGTTCCATCACCGCATGGCGGGTGCTGTTCTCGGCATCGTTTTCCATTGAGACGTTCGTCGAGTTCCCGCTCGGCTTCGCCGGTCTCGAGCTGTGGCGGATGGTCTACTGCAAGGGGAAGCCGCGATGACGCCGCACCGTTTGAGCCTCGCCATTCCGGTCTACAATGAGGAAGCCGTCATTCCGGAGCTACTTCGCCGATTGCTCCCCGTGCTCGATGCGCTGCCGGGCGGCCCGCATGAAATCGTCTTCGCGAACGACGGCAGTCGTGACGGCACGCTGGGCGTGTTGACAGCGGCCGCCGAGGGCGATGCACGCATCCGTGTTGTTTCGCTCACTCGTAACTTCGGCCATCAGGCAGCGCTCACCGCCGCTCTCGATCACACGACCGGGGATGCCGTGCTCGCGATGGACGCCGACCTGCAAGATTCGCCTGAGGTGCTCCCGACGCTCATGGCGAAGCTAGACGAGGGGTTCGATGTGGTGGTGGTGCAGCGGATGAAACGCAAGGAACCATGGTGGCTTCGCCTCGGCTACCACACAGCCTACCGGCTCATTGCTCGCATGTCCGCCATTCCGCTCACCGTGGACGCCGGGGACTTCGCACTGATGTCTCGTCGCGTGGTGGATGCGATGGGTTCGCTCCCCGAGCGCGAGCGATATCTGCGCGGCCTTCGCTCTTGGGTGGGGTACCGGCAGACCACCGTGCAGGTACCGCGCGAGGCGCGTGCGGCGGGCGAGAGCAAGTACTCCCTTGGGCGACTCTTCTCGCTCGCCTTGGACGGCGCCTTCTCGTTCTCCATCATTCCGCTGCGCATCAGCGCGGCGTTTGGCTTTGTGGCATTTACCGGAGCGTTGCTCTTCAGCCTGTACGCGATCTACGCCAAGCTCGTGCTCGGCCAGTCGCCGCAAGGGTTCACCGCACTCATTGTTGTCCTCACTTTCCTCGTCGGCGTCTTGCTGATCGCGCTTTGGATCATCGGCGAGTACGTGGGTCGCATCTACTTTGAGGTCAAGCGGCGTCCGCTCTACCTCGTAGAACGTCTCGTCGGCGTCGATAAGCCGCCCCGCGCGCACTGATGGACGCGGCCTACCTCGCGGCGTACGAAGCGCTGTATCGCTCGCATTGGTGGTGGCGTGCCCGCGAGGCCCTGCTCTTGCGCGAGATCAGCGCGCTCTCCGCGGAGACGACGTTGTCGACGATTCTCGACGTCGGCTGCGGCAATGGACTGTTCTTCCCATCGCTCGAGCGGTTTGCTGAAACGTACGGCGTCGAGCCGGTGACCGAGGTGCTCGACCCGCAGGGACCGTACCGCGCGCGCATCCACGCCGGTCCACTGGACGACACGTACACGCCACCCCGGCCGGTTGACCTCCTCCTTGCGCTCGACGTCATCGAGCACCTCACCAATCCCGACGCATTCCTTGCGTCGGCCAAGCGCGTGCTGCGGCCCGGCGGCGTCTGCCTCGTGACTGTTCCCGCGCTTCGGCTGCTCTGGACAGCGCATGACGATCTCAACGGCCACGTCACCCGTTTCTCGCGTTCAGAACTCGTCTCGCTCTTCGGGCGGCATGGCTTCGCTATCGTGCACGCACGCTACTTCTTCGTCCTGCTCGCCGCAGCGAAGCTAGCCACGCGCTTCGTTGAGGCGTGGCGGCCAATCACGCCGCAGACGCCGCGGGTGCCGCCAATATTCGTGAATGCGCTGGCTCGACACGCCTGTTTGCTGGAGCAGCGGTTGCTTGGACGCCACGCCCCGGGATTCGGCAGTTCGCTGCTACTCATCGCCACCGCGCCGGCGGCGCGCCCGAATGCTCCGTAGCCGGTTGAGGCACGGGGATCCGTCGCGCATTTGCTGGGGCCTCCGCCGCGCAATACCATTGTGCGAGGGCCATTGCACGCCGGCGAACAGGCGTACGCCAATGCGGTCGCGTCCGATGGTCGCTCGGCGCACCGCGTACGCCGACGCGCCGCCCTCCAGTCAGTCCATGCAGGGGCAGGTCCCCCCTACTCTTGAGGTATCAGATGCCCGACAAGGTACAGAGCTACAGCAACCACACGCGGTGGGAGCCCTTCTATCACTTCATCGCGAGCCCCATCGTCCTCCTCAACTTCCTCATCCAGGTCCGGCACGCGTACTACATGGGTGGCCGCTACGCCTGGTGGAATGCGCTCTTCGCCTTCGGTGTCCTCGCCCTCGTCACGTCCGCGCGTCTTATGGTTGTGACAGTGCAGGATCGTCTCATTCGCCTCGAGATGCGGCTCAAGCTGCGCGAGCTGCTCCCTGCGTCCATGCACGCCGACATCGGCAAGCTGAAAGTGCGCCAGCTCGTCGCGCTGCGCTTCGCGAGCGATGCCGAGCTGCCCGAGTTGGTCAAGCGCGTGCTGAACGGCGAACTACAGGAGCAGAAGGCCATTAAGCTCGCCATCAAGGACTGGCAGGCCGACTGGCAGCGCGCGTAGGCGGCATTCACGCATGAGGCAACAGGGCGGCGTGCCAGCTGTCGGCGGCGCGCCGCTCAAAGTGCGTGCGGTAGGCCGTGACCTCGGTGATGGAGAAATCCATCACCGGCGTGTCAGGTCCCACGTGCCCGCCGCGCGCCAAGCGCGCGAAATCCTCACGCGACACCGCGTGCACGAACCCTCCCGGGTCGCGGTAGTAGACAAGCGAGCTGTCGAGTAGGGTTGTGCCGATGCCACCCTCGAGTGCCTTCAGCGCTCGGAACAGCCCATCAATCGAGCAGCCCGACGCTCCTTCGCGCGACGAATCCACGCCGACCGCGAGAAAGCGGCCGTCGCGCCAATCACGTCCGGACCAGAGTGGCTGTCCGTGCGCTTCCCACGCGAGGAGGAATGCGTCCACCGCGGCGAGCACGCGCCGTTCGTCAACGTCGTCTACGGGCGCGGCAGCGCCAAAAAGCCAAACGCGGCCTGCACCGGGCAATTCGTTGAAGGGAATGACGGGCATCGGAACGATCCTCGGCAGGCGGGGCGGAGCGTACGAGTGAAGTCTAACGGCGCCTCCTGCCTCGCCACCACGCCAACGGCATGGCATCTTTCGCCGCGGGCATTCGCACGTACCACGTCCTGAACGCACGTCCCTGGCGATGAGTCCCTCCTCTATCACTAACCGCGCCGTAATGCGTGTGAGCGGCTGGTCGCTGCGGGGCACGCCGATGAGCGTCGGTCTGGTTGCGCTGCTCACGGTGAGCATCATCGCCGTTTGGAGTGGCGTTGGAGAGGCAATGCGGCGGCCGCTGTGGCTCGACGAGGTGGTCAGCCAACTCATCGCCAATGACCCCCGCGGCATCTGGCACGCGATGCGCAGCGGCGCCGACTTCCAGCCCCCGCTTCACTACGCGCTTGTACGCTTCGCCGATGCGCTGGCCGGCGGTCCGTCTTCTTTCGCCACGCGTCTTCCGTCACTCGTCGCGTCGGCACTCACCCTCTTCGCGCTGGCGGCGGCCTTGCGTGCGTCCCTGTCCGTGGCGGCCACGCTCGCCGGCGTGCTCGTGCTCGCGGCGCACCCGCTCTTCCTCGCCCAAGCCGTCGAAGCGCGGGCGTACGCGCTGTGGATTCTCGCGACGGCGTTGACGGCGGAAGCGCTGCGCGAGGAACGCGCGTCGCGCTCCTGGTTGCTGGCCGCCGCCGCGGCGGCGCTGTGCACCACGCACTACTTCGGCGTGCTCTCGCTCGCCGCCATCGCCATCGGCGCAGGTGTCGTCGGGCTTATGCGCGGCACACCGTGGGGCGGTGTCGCGCGCGCCTTGGTACCGCTCGCGGCTGGTGTTGCCGCGCTGCTCGCGTTGCTACCACTGGCGCGCACGCAACTGGCCGCGACGGGAGGGCATAGTTGGGTGCCGCCCGCCACCTTCGCGCAGTTTGCCGACTTCCTGAGCTTCCCGTGGGGCTGGCGCCCGGCTGCGCGGCTCATCGTGGCCGGTGTGCTCGTGGCGGCGGTACGCCGCATCCCGTTGGTGTCGACACGCTGGCCTCGCGTGCGTCAGCAGCCGCTGGGGGTCACCATCGCAGCGCTGCTCGCCACCGCAGTCGTACCGCTGCTGGTGGTTGCCGTCAGCGTTCTTTACAAGCCGGTACTGGTGTTGCGCTATGCAGCACCGGCGACCCTGGCGGTGGCGACGCTCGCCGCGCTCGCAGTGGAGGCGTTCCCGTCGCCGGCGCGGTGGCTGGCCGTGCTCCTGCTCGTGCGCGCTACGCTCTTCTCGTTTGAATCCACCGCGTCTGGTGCGCACGCAAGCACGGTGCTCTTGGCGGGCGAACGTGACGCCGTCGGGCGGCTCTCCGCGCGCGGCATTCCCACGGTATCCCCCTTTCGTCATGACGCCTACCGCGCGAGCTTGCCCTCGGCCGGCGTGCGCGCGGTCGCGTGGGTTGTTGTGCCGGATTCCGTGATCGATCGCGCTGCCGTCGCGCCACAGGTCGGGCTGTCGCGGGAGTCCCTGCTCGTCGAGCGCGGCTTCGGCCGCGCGGTGCAACACACCTTCGACTTCCCCGCCGTCGTCACGCTCGAGCAGGCGCGCAACGACACGGCCGTGGCGCTCCTGCGTGATCCGTCGCAAGCGGTCGCCGATTCGATCTGGTTTCCCGGCCGGCGGCCCTGTGCGATTTCGAACCGGCTGGTGGTGTTCGCGATCCCGGCGGCCGCGCTGCGCTGCGATGTGGTGCGCGCCGACGCTCAGGCGGCGCCGCGCCCGTAGTCATCGCGCCGGTAGTCATCGCGCCGATAGTCGCCACGGGAGAAGTACTTCTCGATCAGCGCGTAGAGGATGATGTAGACATACCGGCTTCCCATCTCCTTGATGAGGAAGTTGCTCTCGCCGGCTGCGCGTCCATACCAGTTGGTCGGCACCACGGTCCACGAGTAGCCGCGCACGATCGCTTTCAGCGGCAGCTCGACGGTCAAGTTGAAGTGGTTCGACAGCAGCGGCCGACAGCCGTCAATCACCTCACGCCGGAAGCACTTGAAGGCGTTCGTGAAGTCGTTGTACCGCTCGCGAAAGAGCACGCGCACCACCCAGTTGGCCATGCGATTCAGCGCGAGTTTGCTCCACGGATAGTTGCGCACGGCGGCGCCGTGGATGAACCGCGACCCAAACGCGCAGTCGAATCCTTCCTCCAGCTTGCGGTAGTACGTGACGATGTCGCGCGGGTCGTCCGAGGCGTCGGCCATTACCACCACCACCGCATCGCCACGATACACATCGAGACCGTGCCGCACAGCGAAGCCGTAGCCTCCGGGGTTAGGGTTCACCGTAGCGCGCAGCGACGGCAGCTGGGTTGCGAGATCCGCGATGACCTGCGCGGTGTCGTCGGTGCAATGATCAAGCGAGATCAGAATTTCGTGCGGGATACCGGCGCCTTGCAGGACGCCCTCGATGGCCCGGATGGTCGGCACGATGGCCCCGCCCTCGTTGTGCGCGGGGATCAGCACTGTCAAGCGCATCGGTGCACTTGGGGCAGCGCCCGTCGTCACGGACGGAAGACCGGTGCCAGCATTGTCTCGTTGGCCGTCATCCAAGTATGCAGGTCGCCCAGCACCTGCCGTGGACTGCGGCGAGGCGTCCACGCCAGCGCCGCTGAGAGCGCGCGCTGGTCGGTGATGTAGACGCGCACGTCGCTCGGGTGCGTCTCCGGATCCGACGACGCGCCCCGGCGCGTGCCGGAGATCTCCGTACAGAGCGCCGTTGTCTCAAGCAGCGACAGGCTATTCACGCGCCCGCCGCCGGCGTTCCACGTGCGCCCGACCACAGCCGGCCACTGCGCCAACTGCGCGAGCAGCAGGTCGCAGGCGTCGTCAATGTGCATCACGTCACGCACCTGCTTCCCCGCGCCGCCCCAACCCTGGTACTGCAGCTCGCCGCCAAAGACATGGCGCGCCATCCAGAGCGCGAACACGCCCTGGTCCACCTTGCCCATCTGGCCCGGTCCGGAGATGACACCGAAGCGCGTAACCACCGACTCCACGTCATACGCCGCGTACTCGGCCACCAGCAGTTCGCCCGCGAGCTTCGTTGCGCCGTAGAGCGTCCGCACGCCGGCCAGTGCGAAACCTTCCGCGATCCCCTCGGCCGACGCCCCAGCCACACCGGGCTGCTCCACGAGGGCGAAGCGCGTCTCGGTTTCGCGCACAGCGAGCGCGTTTACTTGCGCCACGGGATAGACGCGGCTCGTCGAGAGGAAGAGCATCTTCGCTCCTTGCTCCCGCGCAAGCTCGAGGCAGTTGGCAACGCCGCCAAGGTTCGACTCCACCATGTAGCGTGACCCGCCGCCGTAGCCGGCGAGCACCGATGGCTCGGCGGCGCATTCGACGATGAGGTCTATCGCTCGCCCGCCAAGCGCAAGATCGTCGGCGCTGCGCACGTCACCGTGAATGAACTCCACGCCGGCGGCCGCGAGCAGCGGAACGTTCAGCTCGCTTCCGTGGCGACGCAAGTTATCGAGCGCCACCACGCGAGCGCCGACGTCGGGTGCGGCAAGGCGACGCGCGATCGCGGAACCAACGAAACCCGCGCCTCCCGTGACCAGCACGGTGGCGCCGGTGAGGCGCGGCTGCGTCGCCGGTGAATCCGTCATGGCTGGGACCAAGTGAGGAGAAGGCACGACGGTGTCGTCGGCCTGCGTTAATGTTGCATCCCGGCGGGCTGTACACCACTCTCTCTCTGATGCTCGACGCCGGACCCTTCCTCTACACG
Organism: Gemmatimonadota bacterium; assembly: GCA_023249305.1. Classification (GTDB taxonomy): domain Bacteria; phylum Gemmatimonadota; class Gemmatimonadetes; order Gemmatimonadales; family Gemmatimonadaceae; genus PNKL01. Next base: position 28,830 of record JAHFCU010000014.1, on the reverse strand, counting down.
CTGGCGGTCGTCTGCTGCGTGGCTGCGGTGACGACGGTGCTCTGCCAGCGCATCCGTCTGCCGGTCGTCTTCGGGTACCTGCTCGCCGGCATGATTGTGGGACCGCACGTCCCCATCCCGCTGGTCGCCGACACGGACACGGTGTCGTCACTCGCTGAAATCGGCGTCGTGCTCCTGATGTTCTCCATCGGCCTCGAGTTCTCCCTGCGCCGCATGCTGCGCCTGGCTCCCGTGTCAGGGCTCGTCGCATTGCTCGAGACGACGGCGATGTTCGGGCTTGGCGTCGCGGCGGCGGAACTACTCGGCTGGACGCCACGCGAGCAGGTGTTCACCGGCGCCATCGTCGCCATTTCGTCTACGACTATCATCGGCCGCGCGTTCCGCGAGCGGCCCGTCGAACCAGCCGTACGCGACACGGTGTTCGGCATCTTGGTCTTCGAGGACCTGATCGCGATCTTGCTACTCGCGGCACTGTCGGCGCTCGGCCGCGGGAGCGCGCTCACGGCGCGTGCGCTTGGCGACACGGTGCTGCAGCTTCTCACCTTCCTCGCGGCGCTCATCGGGGTCGGGCTCCTCGTCGTTCCGCGCCTGATGCGTTCGGTGGCACGGCTGCACCGCGACGAAACACTGCTCGTCGCCACCGTCGGACTGGCGTTCGCCGCCGCGCTCCTCGCCGTGGCCTTTGGCTACTCCGTGGCACTCGGCGCCTTTCTCATGGGCGCGCTCGTCGCCGAGTCGGGAGTGCAGCACGCTGTCGAGAAGCTGATTGCCCCGCTGCGCGATCTCTTCGCCGCCGTGTTCTTCGTGGCGGTCGGGATTACCATTGACCCGGCTCTTGTCGCGGGCCAGTGGGTAGCGGTGCTTGTGATCACCGGCGTGGTCATCGTGGGCAAGGTGCTCACCGTGGCGATTGCCGCGTTTCTCTCTGGACGCGGCGTGCAGACCAGCGTGCGCGCGGCGATGAGCCTCGCCCAGATTGGTGAGTTCTCGTTCATCATCGCCGGCGTCGGCGCGGCAGCGGGGGTGGTAGGCGACCGGCTGCTTCCCGTCGCGGTCGCCGCCTCGGCGATCACAACGCTCGCCACGCCGGCGCTGATTGCCGCCTCTCCGGACGTGGCGGCGCGCATTGACCGCGCGCTTCCCGCGCCGCTGCAGACCTTTGGCGCACTGTACGGGTCGTGGTTCGAGGCGATGCGACGCGGCACCGCCCCGCACCATCGCTCGCGCTCCCGGCAGCTCGCCGGGCTCATCGCGATGGACGTGGCCGTCCTTCTTTGCATCGTAATCGCGGCCGCGGTGGAGATGCCCCGTGGCGTCGTCCTGCTGAACAAGTGGCTGGGCACTGGCCCGCAGTCGGCGCAACTGCTCGTGCTCGCGCTGGCCGCACTTGCCGCCGCACCAATCGTGCTCGGGCTCGTCCGCACCGCGCGCGTGCTCGGCGACCTGCTGTCCGAGCGCGCCCTGCCCCTGCCGCAGCGCGGCGCTGATTTCGGCTACGCCCCCCGTCGCGCGTTGGCGGTGTCGCTGCAGGGCGCGATCCTCCTGTTGGCCGGCGTTCCGGTTGTAGCCGTCGCGCAGCCCTTCCTGCCCCCGTTGCGCGGCACCGCGGCGTTGCTCGTCCTCGTGCTCGTCATGGGCGTGCTACTCTGGCGCAGCGCGACGAACTTGCAGGGGCACGCCGAAGCTGGTGCGCAACTGCTCGTGTCGGCGTTGCGTCATCAGATGATCGAGACCGGCGTGCACGCGGTGCCGCAGCCCATCGCGCACGCCGAGGAACTCCTTCCAGGCATGGGCGCGCCGGTGGGCGTCGCCATCACGGCGCGTCATGCGGCGGCTGGACGCACACTGCGCGAGCTTAACATTCGCGCCCGCACCGGCGCCGCGGTGCTCGCCATGACGCGGGGCGAAGAGCGGATACTGCTCCCGCGCGGTGGCGATCAGATCTGTGCGGGCGATGTGCTCGCGCTCGCCGGCACGCACGAGGCTGTGGCTGCCGCGATCGTGCTGCTCACGGAACCGCGGACTGCACACGGCGCGAGCTAGGGGTCGCCGACAGGCAGGCCACACCGCACCACCTCAAGCATCCGTCGCTGTAGCGGCCGACGGGGGGGGCGCATTCAGTCGCGGATTGCTAATTTATTGGCGCCTCGTCACGACGGGGCGTCACCTTGGAGCCGAAGCCGCATGAAGAATCCACTGTCGCTCGCCGTCCTGCGCGTCGCCGCGCTGGCCTTGCTTGTCTCCGTTTCCACCGCGCCGCTCGCGGCTCAGGGTGCCCGCGGCGAGGGCGTGGGTCCCGGCGGGACGTTCCCATACGCAACGTTCTTCGTCGCGACTGGTGGAAGCTACGCGACGACCGGGGAACTGAACGCGCGCCTCGACACCGCGAAGTACTTCGCGGTGTCGAACGATGCCATCTCGTATGGGGTTGGCGGGAGAGTCGGCTTTGGACGCATGGTGCTCGGCGGCGAGTTCGCCACGACCGACTTCGGTGAGGAAGGAAATCCGGCCAGCGGCAAGACATCGGCGCTGCGCAGTCGTTTCTACATGGGGCAGATCGGCTACGCCGTGTGGGCCGGACGCCATCTGAACATCTACCCGATGCTCGGAATCGGTGCCGGCACCATGATCGTGACGCTCTCCGACCGGGCCGGCGGCTTCGAGCCACCCGCCGGCGTGGACCCGACGTTCACCGACATCATCCTGCATCCCAACTACTCGTCGAAGCTCGACGCCCGCTATCTACTGTTCGAACCGGCCATCGGTGCCGACTGGCTGGTGCTTCGTTCGGTCGCGGATCGCTTCGGCGTGACGTTTGGTGCGCGCCTCGGGCGGAAGATCGCGCCCAATCGCGCCGCTTGGAAACTCGACGGCCGCAAGGTGATTGGCGGACCAGATCTCGGCCCGGACGGCGCGTGGCTCCGCCTGACGGCGGGCATCGCCTGGCGCTAGACGTCGCGCCGGAGCGGCTTGTGACGGCAATCCGTCAGGTTCGCACGCGATGACCGGCACGGGTGCGCCCGCCATTGCCGTCTGCATTCCGACCTACAATCAGGCCCAGTTCGTGGCGCGCGCTGTGGAGAGCGCGCTGCACCAGACGGGCTATCCGCAGGTCGACGTCTTTGTGTCGGATGATGCAAGCTCCGACGACACACCCGCCGTGATGGCGGAGCTATGTGCGCGCGATCCGCGCGTGCACTATCACCGGCACGCGCGCAATCTCGGCATCGCCGAGAATGCCTCGTGGGTGCTCAGCCAACCCGCGGCCGACGTGGTTGTGCGGCTGGACTCGGACGACTTGCTCCTCCCCGACTATGTGCGCGTTTTGTACGACCGCCTCATGGCATATCCGGCCGCCGGCTACGCGCACTCCGCCGTCCAGGTTATCGACCAGGATGGTGCTGTGCAAAGCGTGAGCCACATGTTCCGCCCGCGCGAGTACGTGGATGCCGACACCGCGCTGCGGGAGTCGCTTAAGGGCTACAAGACCGTGGCGAACATCCTGATGTTCCGCGCCGAGGCGCTGCGGCGGGCGAATTACTACCATGGCCGGCCGAACTTCGCCGAGGACTACGACCTCTCGGTGCGCCTCGCCGACCTCGGCTACGGAAACGTCTTCGTGAATGGCGTGCTGGCGCAGTACCGGGTGTGGGGCGACGCGCAGGGCACGCGACATCACCGCAAGGCTGAGCACCTGCGCGGCCTCACGCACCTCTTCCACCGTTCGTTTGTCGCGGCGTTCCTGCGCCGCGGTTGGAACCTGCGCGACGTGCACGGCGCGCAGACCCGCGTCGCGGTCCGATTCGCGACGTCCATCTTCATGCCGTGGATCACCGACGACGAACGCGCGGAACTCGTGCCGATGCTGTACGCACTCGATGGCGGCGTCCGCGTGCGCCTGCGGGTCTTTCTGCTACGACTCGGCCTCGGACGCGTCTTCGCGATGGTCGCGCACTGGGATGCGCTGATGCGACGGACGGCAAAGCGCATCCTCGTGCTGGTGAAGTCGAGCGGGCGTGGCGGCGGCGCTGCGTAAGCGTCGGCAGCGTGCGGTACGACTAGCGATGGACGGCGCGCTCAACGATGTCGCGGAACTGTGCCTCGAAGTTCGCCACGGAATGTGATTCCGCGTGTCGGCGGATCGTCGCCGCATCCCAGGCGATGGATTCGGCACGGCGCACCGCGTCGGCGAGCGCGGCCGGCATCTGCTCGGCGAACAGCACGCCGGTGACGCCGTCGTGTACGGTCTCGGTGGCACCGCCCGCACGGTAAGCGATCACCGGGCGGCCGCTCGCGTTCGCCTCGAGAGGAGTGATGCCAAAGTCCTCCTCACCCGGGAAGATCAGCGCACGGCATTCTTGCATCGCCCGCGCCACGAGCGCGTCGTCCACACGGCCGCGGAATGTGATCGTCGGCCCGGCCATCGCTTCCAGCGAGCGGCGCGCCGGGCCGTCGCCGATGATCTCCAGCGGCCGGCCAAGCTGGTTGAAAGCGGCGACGGCTAGGTCGATCCGCTTGTAGTGCGCAAGGCGCGCCACGACGAGATGCGCCCGTCCCTCGCCCGTTCCCACGGCGAATCGCCCGGTTTCCACCGGCGGATGAAGCAGTTCGCTGGCGCGTCCCCAGCAGCGCTGCACGCGCTCCTGCACCACCCGAGAGTTCACGACTAGGTGCGTCGGCTGCTGCGAGGTGCGCACGTCCCATCGCCGAAGCACCTCGATCAGCGGCGGTAACGCGAGTCGCGTGAGCGGCCCGAATCCCTCGCGCGCCACGTAGTGATCGTAGTCCCACACCCAACGCATCGGCGTGTGACAATAGCAGACGTGCACCGCGCCGGCCGGCGTACGCGCTGCCTTGGCCCACGCGCTGCTACTTGAGATGATCAGGTCGTAGCCGCGCAGGTCGAAACTTTCGATGGCAAGCGGATAGAACGGCAGGTACGCGCGGAAGTGGCGGCGCCACCCTGGAAGATGTTGCATCCACGACACGCGGATGTCCGCGCCGCGCAGCGACGCTGGCATGGCGTCCCGGTCGGCGAGGGTCGTGAAGATCGGGGCCGAGGGCCACAGTCGATGGAAGCTCTCGACAACACGCTCGGCACCACCCATCTGGTTCAGATAGTCATGCACGATCGCGACGCGCATCATCCGATGACCTCGTCGAGTACGGCGCGCACGCCGCGTACCATCGCATCCACCCCGAACACCCGGCGCGCGCGCGTCGCGCCAGCTTGCGCGATCGCCGAGGCGCGCATTGGATCGGCGCGCAGCGCCGCCACCGCCCGGGCGATCGCCGCAGCATCGCCCGGCGGCACGAGCACTCCAGTCTCGCCATCGCTGATGATCTCGCGCACGCCGCCCGCTCCCGTGGCAACGACGGGCCGTCGCGCAAGCATGCCCTCGACCACAACGCGCCCAAAGGGCTCCGGCAACGCTGACGCATGCACGATCACGTCCGTCGCGCGCATCAATGCCGCGACATCGCTGCGAAAGCCAAGGAAATGCACGCGGGCGGCTACGCCAAGGCGCTCGGTCTGCGCGCGCAGACCCGCTTCAAACTCGCGCTCGCCGAACAACGGTGCGCCGACAACGCACAGATGACAATCAGCAGGCAGCTGCGAGAGCGCATCAATCGCGACTTGCTGGCCCTTCCACTCATGCAGCCGCCCGAAAACAGACATGATGAACGCCGCGCCTGGTGCGCATTCGACGCGTATCGCCAAGGCTGCCTCGTTGGTGATCGTGTCGAAGGGCGCGGCGTCCACGCCGTTGTACACGACACGCACGAGGCGGCGCTCGCCGCCCGACGCCACGAACGCGTCAGCCGTTGCTTGTGAGTTGGTGATCACGCGCGCCGCTCGCCAGTTGGCCAGCGTGACCGCCGCCCGCGTGTTGAGCGCGCTGAAGTGCGGCGGTCCAAGCAGGTCGCGAAGGTGCCAGACCACCGGGCGCGCGGCGCGCCGTGCGGCAAGCGCCGCCACGATAAAAGCCTTCTGCGAGTTCGCGTAGATCAGCCGTGCCGGCGCAGCCTCGCGTGCCACGACACCCGCGAGCCGCCAAGCAGCCAGCGCGGCGAACGGTGATAATCCACGGCTCTCCCGTCGCACGTCGCCGAGCGCACCCATTGGCAACACGCGCACGTCCACGCCCCGTCGCTCGAGCGCCTCACGAAACGGCCCGTCGGCGAAGAGCCGCACGGTGGCGTCGGCACCGAGGCCGGCGATGATGTCGAGCATCGAGAGTTCGGCGCCACCCATGACGCCCACGTGATCGAGCGCAAGCACACGCGCGGTCATGGCTGCCGCACTCCCGCGTACACGCGCCGCACCTGCTCGGCGATCACGGGCCAGTCGTTCTGCTGCCGCGCATACGCACGGCACGCCTCGGCGGACGGCAACGGCACTTGTCCGGTCAGCGCATCGCCCAGTCCGTGGGCAATCGCCGGCGCCGAGGCCTCCGCGAGCACGAGTTGCGGCGCGAATCCCTCCAGCGTCTCCGGCAGGCCGCCAACCGGGGTGACGAGCACCGGCGTGCCGACAGCGAGCGATTCAGGAACGACCAGACCGTAGCCTTCGAGCGCGACCGACGGCACGACCGTGAGATCCGCAGCGCGATACGCCTCTGGCAGGCTCTCCTCGCTGACAAAGCCAACGAGCCGGCAGTGCTCGTCCAGCCCGGCGCGCCGGATCAGTGTGCGCAGTTCGTCCTCCAACGGTCCCTGGCCGGCGATGAGCACGAGCACGTCCGGCACACGGTCGCGCAGCAGGCTGGCGGCGGCGACCAGTTGGCTGAGTCCCATGCGGCGCGTGAGCCGGCGCACCGCGAGCACGATGCGGCGATCCGTGGGCCAGCCGAGCCGGGTCCGACATTCGGCGCGCGTAGCGGTGATGGCGAAGCGGTCGCAGTCCACTCCGCCGGGGACAACATGGATCTTCTCCCACGGCACGCCGAATGAGTCGTGCAGGATGCGCCCGAATGCGCTCGAGAGCACGATGCACGCATCGGCGCGCAAGTAGACTGCGCGTTCGACGCCGCCCTTGAGGTACGTTTGCAGGCCGTGCACTCGTTCGGCCGCCGTTTCCTGCGCCCACGGTCCGTGGAAATGGAAGACGAAGCGACGGTGCCGGTCGCGCAGCAGGCCAAGCAGCGGCGCGGCGTAGAGCGCGAAGTGGGCGACGACGATCGCGTCCGGATCGTCCCGCAGCAGCGTCCGCGCCTCAGCGCGCAACTGGAGGAGGCGCCGCGGTAAGGCGGCGGTGTGCGATGCCACGCCGCGCACTCGGCCGCCCGAGTGCGACAACACCTGCTCACTGCCCGCGACGAGCCCGCGCACCTCCACGCCGGCGCCTGGGAGGTGGCGCACGAGTTCGTGGAAGACTCGGTTCAACCCGCCTGGCTTCTCGTCGAACCATTCCATGCCGACCTGCACTGTGTGCATGGAGACGCGCGGCGCGCCCCGCACCGCACCGCCCGCACCGCCCGCACCGCCCGCACCGCCGGCGCGCAGCACCTCGAGCGAATCGTCACGATGCAGTGAGCCGTCCAGCGCAAGGCGCGCCCAGAGTTCGAGCACGAGCAGCGTGAAGAGTTGCTCGCCCCAGTCGTGGACGCACCGATGATGTTCGTCGAGCAGCCGCCGCGTGAACGCGGGTTGCACCCATCCGCGATCGTGGAACGACGGGCTGTCGAGCGCGGCGCGGACGTACGGTGCCAGCGCGCCACGCAGCCAGCGTGAGGCTGGGATCACAAAGCCGCGCTTGCGCCGATACAGCACGTCGCGCGGCACGAACTGCGCGGCCAGCCGCTTGAGTAAGTGCTTCGTTTCCCAGCCTCGAAGGCGAAGGGCGGTCGGAATCGTGGCCCCGAACTCGATCAACTCAGTGTCGAGCAGCGGTGACCTCGCCTCGAGCGAGTGCGCCATGGAGGCAACGTCGGCCTTGGCCAACAGTTGGTCTGGGAAATACGTGCAGAAATCGCCGTAGAGCGCGCGGTCAGCGTCATCGACGCCGTCCGCCCGCGCCCATACGTCGCGGTACATCGCATCTGGATCGACGGAGCCAACGGCTGCGAGCAGCGTGGGAGAATACGCCGCCGCCCGAAGCTTGCGAAACCCGCGATCGTAGGTGAACGTCTCGCGCGCGTCGGCACGTCCGGCGCGCGCCAGCAGCATGGCGCGCTTCAGCGGCCCCATCTCTTGCCCGCGCAGCGCCGCATCCGCGAGCCGGCGGAACGACTGCGGGAGGGCGCGGCGGTAGATGCTGGCAGCCCGGGCCACCATCGGGCGCGTGTATCCTCCGAACAGTTCGTCGCCACCGTCTCCATTGAGGGCGACGACCATGACGTCGCGCGCGATGCGCGACAGGTCGTGACTCGGCACGATAGAGACGTCGGCGAGCGGCTGCCCATAGTGCCAGATGATGCCCGGCAGGTCATTCACGACGTCCGGACGCAGGAGTCGCTCGTGCAGGCGCACTCCAAGATGCTGGGCTACGCGACGGGCGAACGGTCGCTCATCGAACTCTGGATCGTCGAAACCGACCGAGACGGCCTCAACCGGTGTACGCGCCGACTGCGCCGCAAGTGCCGTGATGAGCGACGAGTCCACGCCGCCCGAGAGGAAGACGCCGACGGTGCGGTCGGCGACGAGCCGATCGTCCACGGCGCGGCGCACGATACGCTCGACCTCGGCGAGCACCTCCCGCTCGTCCATTGACGTCTTCGTGGCGTACGAGACATCCCAGTACCGCTCCACGCGGCACGCGCCGGTGTTCGCGTCAAACGTGAGCCAGTGCGCAGGAGGCAGCGATTTCACGCCGTGCCACACCGACATCGGCGCGGGCACGGCCTGATAGGTGAGGAATGCGTCGATGGCGAGCGGGTTGACCTCTGGCCGCCTCGGCAGCAGCTCAAGCAGCGCGTTGAGCGTCGAGGCAAACGCAAGTGACCCGCCGTCGTGCGCGTAGAAGAACGGTTTCTTGCCCGCACGGTCGCGCGCCGCGCGCAGGATGCGGCAATCGCTGTCCCACACGGCGAGTGCGAACTGGCCGTGCGCGCGCCGGACTGTCTCATCGAATCCCCACGCCTGCACGGCATGCAGCAGCACTTCAGTATCGGAGTGTCCGCGGAAGTGCGCGCCATGGTCGAGCGCGGCACGCAGGCGCGTGAAATTGTAGATCTCGCCGTTGAAGACGATGACGTGCCGCGCGTCCTCGCTCACCATCGGCTGATGCCCGGCGGGGGAGAGGTCCTGTATCGCAAGGCGCCGCGCGCCAAGGCAAATGCCGTCGCCTAGCCAGACGCCGCCGTCATCCGGCCCACGATGCACCATGCACGACATTGCAGCCTCGATGCGCGAGCGCTCCTGTCCGGCGCCCGGACGCACTAGGCCGCAGATGGCGCACATCGGTCAGCCGCGCGGCGCCGTCATGACGCCGCCTCCGTCAGCACGTCGAAGTACTCGGCGGCCACACGGTCCCAGGCATACCGGCGCGAACGCTCGAGGGCGGCTGCTGACATCGCCGCGCGCCGCGTCGTGTCGTCGCGCAGGGCGAGCAGCGGCACGCGCAGCGCCTCTCCCCCGAATGGCGTGAGGAAGCCGTTCACGCCCGACTCAATGAGTTCTTCCGTGCCGTTGAGCGCGTGCGTGATGACCGGCAGCCCCGATGCCGCGGCTTCGAGCGTTACGAGCGAGAAGGCCTCATAGCGCGAGGGGTGCATCAGAACATCGGCGGCGGCGTACCACTGCTCCGGCGTCATCGTCTCCCCCACGAAGCGCACCTGCGCACCGGCGTTCCGCTGGGCGGCATACGCTTGCATCGGCGCGGCATCGCCCTGCCCCACCACGCAGAGCAACGTGTCGGAGAGGCCGGCAATCGCGTCGATCGCATCGCGCAGGCCCTTGCGCTCCCAGTCGCCGCCGCAGAAGAGCACAACGAACGCGTCGGCCCTCACGCCGAGTGACGTGCGCAACGCGCGCTTCGCGTTCGCGTCGGCCGCCGGGCTGAACACCGAGTGATCTACGCCATTCGGCACGACCGCGATACGCTGCTCGGGAACGCCGTAGTATTCGTGCAGTTCGCGTGCAGTGCCGCGCGAGACCGCGATCACACGCCGCAATCGCGCCGCGCGATAGGCGCTCCGCTCCTGATGGACGAACACCTGCTGGGCCGTGCGCTGCCACATGCGGCCCAGCGCGCCGCCGCCACGAAGACCGCCGAACCGCGCCGTGAATGCCGCGTGGCAGTACTGCGCCGTGATGACGTCGGCGTCGAACGCCGCGGCGCCGATGCTGTTGGTCAACGTGCAGCCCGCGCGCCGCTCAGCCACGCGCGCGGCGTGGGCGAACACATACGATCCCACGGCCAGGGGCCGCGGCGCCGGCGCGACGCGGCTCCACGTCACGGGCGCGCCCGGGAGATCGCACCGCGACGCGATGACGGTCACCGGCACGCGCTGCGCAATGCGCGTAAGCACCTCGGCCGCGGCCCGCTCCTGTCCGCCGTGTCGATGCACTTGGTGCGCGATGAATGCGAGCGAGAAGCTCATGGATCTCCGGAAGTTGCCATCCGCCCTCGCCGGGCGGAATGGCGCCTCGTCATCGTGTCGGTGGCGATGGCACTGCCAGTCGCCGTGGGACGCGGCGTGCGGTGGCCCATCCCGCCAGCCTCCCCGCGAGCGCAGCGCGCCAACGGGCCGTCGCCGTCGAGTCGCCTCTCAGCGCGCGCCGCACGAGCTGCACGAGGCCTGGTCCCTCGGGCGTCCCCACCAACAGCGCCCACGACATGAACACCCAGCGGGAGAGAAACCCTCGGGCGTCGAGCAACTCGAGCGTTTCGTTGTGCACGGCTTCACGCAGCGGCGGTGCCGCAAACACACCTCGATGCAGATGATCGTCGCCGTGCCGCGGGGCTACGTCATGATCTACGGCAACCGCCGGGTCGTAGATCAGGCGCCATCCCGCCCGGCGCAGCGGCAGGCAGACGCCGAGTTCCCAGTACATCTGCGCCCCTGCCCCGAGGAGCCGGTCGTCGAACCCAACCGCACGCAGCAACGGCGCGCGAAACGAGCAATTCGCACCCTTGAGCACGTCCACCGTACGCGCCGGTCCGGCGCCTAGATGATGATTGCCAACCACACGACCGAACCACTGGACCACGCCAACGCGGCGTTCGTCCCAGCGCTCGTGGGGCTGCCAATCCCTGCCGCCCACGCCGCCCACGTCGGTCGCGGAGGTAAAATGCGCGAGCAGTCCAGCGATCCACGTGGGGAACGGCCGCGCATCATCGTCGGTCAACGCGATGACGTCACCCGTGGCCGCGTCGAGCGCGGCTTGCATTGACGCCACCACTCCCGGCGTCGATGTGGTCGCGATACGCACGGGCAGCCCGGCGGCGTACGCTGCCTCCACCACACCCATGGTCTCGGCGTCGTCTGCGCGGACGCCGACGATCACTTCGTTGGGCACCTGCGTTTGCGCGCCGAGCGCCGCAAGGCAGCGCGCCAGTGAGTCCGGGCGCCGGTAGCTCGGCACCAGCACGCTCACCCACACCGTCACGTGCGCGGCTCCACTGGAAACTCCCGCGCATAGGCGCGCTCCCACGCCGCGCCGTGCCGCACCACGTGCCACACTTCGGCGCCCAGCGCCCAGAGCGCGAGCACGGAGTCGATTCCCTTGGGCATGGTGCGAATGTTCACGAGCCGGCTCAACGTGATGTTTCGGATGAGTCGCCAGTGCACCGGGCGCGGCGCGCTGTACTTGTACAGATAGCGCACTTCCGCTTCCCGATACGCACCCATCCGCGTTCCCGAGGGCAGCCGTCGTGGTGGATGGTCCACTCGCGCCTCGGGAACCCAGGTGATCGCGTGGCCGGCGGCGCGTAGTCGTTCGCGCAGATCTGCATCCTCCATGTGCGGAAAGACGAACCCTTCATCGAATCCGGCGATGGAGACAAACGCCGTACGGCGCACCGCGAAGTTGCAGGACCAGAGCACGCCGCCCGTCCGATTCTCCGGTGCATGGCAGCGCGGCGACCGTAATCCGGCCGCGCACATCGTCTGCCCTTCGAGCACGTCCCCGCGGCCGTCGGCATCGGCGAACGCGGCAATCCAACCGGGCGATGGTACGATGTCGTCGTCGGCGAAGACGAGCCACGTGCCGTGCGCCGCGCGCGCGCCGACGTTGCGGTTGGCCGCCGGCCCGCGCCGCGGGCCGCGCACGTGTCGTGCCCACGAGAACTCGACGCGCAGCCACGCATCCGTTGCCTCGAAATCACCATCGTCTGTGACGATGACTTCGTAGCGCACGGCGTCCATCGTCTGCGCGCCGGGCGCAAGCACCGCGAGGCAGGCGGTTAGCTCGCGCCGACGGTTCCGCGTGGGCACCACGACCGACCACTCGGGCGCACCCTTCATGTGTCACTCCATGCGGGCCGCCGGCCTGTGGCGCATGCACGCAGCATCTCCGCATAGCGCGGCGAAAGTGCGTCCCAGCCGAACTGTCTGCGGACGTGCTGGTGCCGTGCGAGTCGCGGTGCCTCAGCGGATGATGCACTGAGCGCACGCCGAATCAGCGCGACAACCGTCGCCACATCGCGCGTGTCACCCAGGAAGGCGTGGTTGCCGAAGATGTACCTGGTGCCCGGCGACTCGTGCGCCACGCACGGCAACCCTGCCGCGAGGGCTTCCGCGTAGGCAAGTCCGAATCCCTCGCGCAGCGATAACAACGCGAAGGCATCGGCCGCCTCATACGCCTGCACCATTCGATCGGCCGGCCACGTCCCCATCCACCAACCGTCAGCCAGGAGTTCCCGTGCACGCGCGCGGACCCGCGGCGTTTCATCCGTTTCTTGTCCAAGCAACACCAGGTAGGGACGCTCCGGGCCCAGGGCGGCCACCGCCTCGATGAGTGAGTCCATACGCTTGATGGAGCAGTCGAGCATGCCGACGCTCAGCAGCAACTCCCGTCCCTCCGGCACGCCAAATACGCGCCGTGTGGCGGCGATGCGCACCGCCTCGCGTGCGGCGAGGACCGGCGGCGTCTGCACGCCGTGCGGCAGCACGAACATCCGGTTCGCCGACTCGCCGCGCGTTCGGGCAGCGTCGAAGTGCTCTGGCGTCGTCTGCTGCACCCAGTCGCACCGCGTGAAAGGCTGCGTCGTCGCGCCGCCGTTGTAGAAGAGCAGGCGGAATCGCTGACCGGTGATACGCCGCCAGTGCCAGCAGGCATTGCCGAGGTTCAGGTCGGAGAAGTAGACCAGATGCGGCCGCCAGGCGAGCAGGTGCGGCAGGAATCCGGCGAAGTAGCTCGCCTGCTCGATGAAATACCGATCCCATCCGACAACGCGGGACAACGCTCCTGCCGCCGTGGACGCACGCGGGAGATTCCAGATAGCGCGCTCGTCGGCCTGCATCTCGCCCCCGCCGCCATAGACGGATAGCGTGATGCCGGTCGCGTTCCGCACGGCAGCATGGAGTTCGCGAGTGAAGCGCTCGAAGCCGCGGTGTTGGTGACCAAGCCCAGTGCACGGCAGGGCGATGCGAATCATGGCCTCGCCGGGCGTCATGCCTTGCGCCCCACCCAGAGACGGTGATCTGTCATGCGGTCCTTCCACCGCTCCCACACGCCACGATCAAGGGAGGCATCGCACAGCAGGTAATCGCTGACGATGAGCGCCACCACGCCGTGCGCTCGTGCGCAAGCCTCAACGCGTGTCCACTCGATATGATCGTCGGGCCAGATGTGCAGGTCGCCTTCCGGCATCCAGCGGCGGTTGAACCAGCGCTGCCACTGCAGCAGCGGCCGCACGCGATTCCAGTAATTGCGCGGCCTGAGGAAGCGAGTCCAGACTCTCGGCGGAAAGACCCATGCCTCCAACATGAACTGTTCGCGCGCCTGATCGGTCCACGAGGCATCATGGCGTTCGTGGTCAATGTATACGAGGCCACCCTGGCGAACGACGCGCGCCATCTCGGCAATCAGGGCCAGGTAATCGGGCACGTGGTGCAGCACGGAATAGCAGGCAGCCACGTCGAACGATCCGTCGGCAAACACGCCGAGCGAGCGGCCGTCAATCTGCTGCACCTGATGCCGTCCGGTGGCGCCGAATCGCTCCGCCGTGGCATGGAGGCAGATCGGGGAGACATCCGCTGATACCACCACCGCACCCGCCGCGAGAAAGTGCGCCGTCAAATTGCCCGTGCCTGCGCCGACGTCGAGCACCCGCACCGGCCGGTCGGTCTGGTGGTCAGCGGCGACCAACACGTCGCGCACCGCGCGCGCCAGCCGCTCCTGCTCGACGGGGTTGAAGATCTCCGGATGCGTCGCGTCGTACCTGGACGCCACGGCATCGTACGCCGCGATGTTCTGCGCGATCGCGCGATCGATTGACGACTCGCTCATACCCTCGCTCCGCACGTGCCGGACGCCGGGCCGGGCATCTCCGCGAGACGCAGCGACCCGCGCCCGTGGCGTGCCCTCGCCGCGCGCATCCGCTACCCCGACGCGGGAGTCAGCGCCTGCGCTTGAAAGTCGCGAGCGAGCTGTCGCGAGCGCAGGCCTTTGCCGGTCGCATAGTTGTACGCGTGCGCGCAGCATGCGAAACCGTACGTCCCCCAGAACATCGTCCCCGAACTGCCGCTGAAGATGTCGCCGATGAGCAAGACGCTCAGGAAGGACCAGAACACGGCCCGGGAGGCATTCGCGAAGGGATCCTCGCGCGAGTCGCGGAATCGCGCCAGTGTCAGCAGCTGTCCAATGAGACCCAGCAGCAGCAGGGAGCCGCCCGGCCAGCCCAAGACATAGAAGATCTCGAGGAACCCATTGTCAATCGACGCCTGGCGTTCGACGCCGCCCGCGAGCTTCGTGCCGCTGCCGGTCGACCCGAGCCCTTCACCCTCGGCGCGTACGCCGATGGCTTGCGTAGCGAGGTCGGACAGCATCAGGCGGCTCCGGACCGAGTTGTCTTTGTGCAGAGAGGCGAAGGAGGAGATTCGCTGCGTGATGGATTCGCGGAAGACGTCGAGCGACAGCACCGGCACAGCAACCGCGGCCATCAACGCCAAGAAGAACCAGTTGCGCGCCATCCGGCGCAGCGGCCCCATGAACTGGATGATGAATAGGCCGATCACCAGCGCCACCCAACCCGATCGCGTGCGGGTCAGCAACAGGCTTAGCAGCGCCAGCGGTAACGTGAGTACCATCCCGCGTCGCGCCGTACCGAGCAGGAAGAGGATTCCGGTCATCAGCGTGACCGCGTACGGCCCCGGAGAGTTCATCGTACCGAACGCGCGAAATCCGAATCGAACGGGAAGGCCGATGGACGCGACATTCGCGGCCTCCATCCAGTAGCGATCCCATGCCGGGAGGGCGATCACCTGATAGAGACCGTACGCGCCAAGCACCGGCAGCGCCCACTGCAGAAAGTCAAGAAATGACTTGCGCAACGCAGGGAACATTCGCCAGTTGAGGTTCAAATGCATGGCGAAGCTCACCGGTCCCAGCCAGGTCAGCAGCGCGTACGTGGCCGGAAACGCGCCGACCTTCAGGACGCCGATGAAGTACCCATAGGCGATCCCGGCCAGAATGAACGTGAACGGATACAACATCGCGCCGCGGAGTTCGCGCGCCCGGTAGAACAGCGTGAGCACCGCGACCAGCGTGACAATCGTCGGCGCCGCGAGCACGAAGCTCGCCGGCCTGAACCCGTGATGGTAGTCCACGACGCGGCGGACAAATGGCGTGAAGAACCACATCGCAAACACGAACGCCACGTAGCGCTGCGGCTCGCGATAGTACGCGACAACTGCGGCGACCGTGGCGGCCGCGACGAAGAACAGTGGGAAGATGCTGCCGCCGACGCCGGCAAGGCCGAAGATCGTGACGGCGATGAACAGGCCGAACGCCACCGTGGACAGCGACGTTCGCGTACCACGCCGCCCGGCGGGTGCCAGTAGCGGGCGGATCGCTGTGGCTTCCATCACACGCCCGGGTGACTAATGCGCAGCACCCGAGTGCCGCGCGCGATGCCCCTCCCCATCCCGGAACCGGCGCACCCGCCGGATGCGGCGGCGCGCCGCCTGAAATGCGTACGCGAGCAGGGCCACCGCGATGGTCGACGCCGTGCCGTGCGCGAAAAGGGAGAACGGCGCGATGCCTGAATCCGTCATCCGCTGCAGACTCGGCCCCGTGTCAATCGGCCCCTGCATACCGTTGATCTTAGAGAGCACGGAGACATCCAAGCCCATGACGTTCGGGAGCGTGGCGCTGAAGCCCGGACTGAGCTGCGGATCGCTCGCGCGGAAGACGAACATCGTCGCCAGCCAGAGCCCGACCAGCATGAGGGTGCTCAGGTAGACGACGCGCGGCGCCGGCAGGTACCACCTGCGTGTGGCGCGCGACGACCGCCGGCGGCGGCCCGCCCACGGTGCGTCGAGGATCCACCACGTAAGCACCGAGACCACGACCGTGCTCCCGAAAATGAGCGGTGCGACGAGCGCCTCGGTGATCGCGAGCAGCACGCCCGAGATCGTGGCCGCGCTGAACTGCCCCGACGACGGCAACCGCTCGGTCCCCGTGTCGAAGATGTCAGGAACCAGCTCGGGATGTTCGGATTCGTGTTCTGCGTGTCTGGCCATGGGCACGTGCGGTTCGTTGTCCTATCTGCCGTATTCGTAATAGTAGCCGTACCCCTGCCGATAGCGCGAGCCGCGGCGCAGTTCCACGTCGTTGAGCACGGCGCCCGCCAGCACCACCTTCACGTTTCGCAGCTGCGACACGGCGAACCGCAGCTCCTCGCGGTCGGTCTTGTCGGACCGCGCTACCAACAACAGCGCATCCGCATTGGTGGCGATCAGCGCGGCGTCCGTGAAGAGGTTCAACGGCGGCGTGTCGAGGAGCACATAGTCGTATTGCTGCCGCAGTCGATCAAACAGCGGCTGCAGTCGCGTGGCGACGAGCAGGTCCGCCGGATTCACGCTGGGCGAACTGCCGAGGGGCAGGACGTCCACCGACCCGCCCGTTTCCATGGAGACGCGCCGGATGCACTCGCCCGGCGACGCCTGGCCGTACATTAGGTCGAAGAAGCCGGGGGCGGGCGGAATGCCGAACGCTTCGTGCACGGTGCCGCGCCGGGTTTCCGCGTCGATGAGGATGACGCGTTGTCCCTGCTGCGCCAGCGTGATGGCGAGGTTCACCACCGTCGTTGTCTTGCCGTCGCCCGGCAGGGCACTGGTCACGACGATGACGCGCGGCGCCCGCGGTGGCGTCAGATAGTTGAGGTTGGTGCGGAGCGCGCGGTACGCCTCGGCCGCCGGCGTGTGGTAGTCGCGCGACGACCCCGGGGCCGCGCCGCTTGCCGCCGTCCGCTCGCGCGCACCGTCCGCATCGGGCGGCGGCGGCAGGCGGTACGCCCCGGAGCGCGCCTGCTGCTGCAGGTTGGGAATGATACCCACCACCGGCACGCCGACGATGGAGCGCAGGTCGGCTTCGTCATGAATCGTCGTGTCCAGCCAGTCGCGCAGGAACGCGACACCGACGCCCACGAGCAGGCCCGAAAATATCGCGACGGCGAAGATCAATGTTTGCGACGAGTTCGCCTGCTGGTCCGCCCCGACGGCCTCGTCGAGCACCGACGCCGACGAGTCCGGCACCGAGGCTGAGATCTCCGCCTCCTTCAGCCGGCTCTGCACCAGTTCCAGCGTCTGCTGCGACACCGCGCGGTCCCGCTCAAGGCGCTGGAATCCCATCGCCTCCTCCGGCATCCGCGCGAGCAGCCGCTGCAGCGAGTCTACGCGCCGCTCGCGGTCCTCAACCAGCGAGCTGCGCTGGCTCAGGAAAGCCGCCGCACGGTCCTGAATGCGCTCCTGCACCACCTCCATTCGCGACGTCACCGAGCGCACGTCCGGATCGTCAGTGGTGCGGCGCTGCAGTAGGCCGTCACGTTCAGTGCGGAGCGACTGCAGCAGCGTTACCTCAGAGGCGGCGATGCCGAGGAACTCGGGCGTCGCCATCGCACGGCGCAGGAACTCGTCCGCACCGTTCGGGCCCTTGTCGCGCAGCGGGGCGATGGCACGCGCAATTGCATCACGTTCGAGCGTGATCGTCGTCAGGTTGCCGCGGAGGAGGTCCATTTCCGAAACGAGGTCCTGGATCCTTCCGTCAATGCTCGACACACCCCGCGCCAGCAGGTAGTCGCGAACCGCCCGCTCCTGCTCTGCAAGCTGATCATTCACCACGGCGACCTGACGCTGTAGGTAGCTCACCGTGGACCGCGCGCCGCTCGCCGCGAGATCAATGCGACGCTGCACATACGCCCGCGCCAGCACATTCGGCACCTGCATCGCCTCGGCCGGATCCTTGCCGGTGTACGAGAGGCGCAACACGTTCGCCTCGCGGCTGGGCTGCGACACGCGGACTGCGTCGCGCAGCGCGGAGGCGACGTCGTTGCGCGGATAGACCGTGAAGACCAGCCGATCATACCGCGTCGCTCCCCCCGCCAGCTGGATCCAGCCCCCCTCGATCGGAATCGGCATCGAGTCGGGGAAGGCGCCGAGGACCTTCTCACTTGGGAGCAGCCGCACTTCGCGCATGCCACGCCCGATTCGGTCCAGCCGGTAGGCCTGCGATGGGGCATTGGCGTTCACGTGCGCCGCACGCACCACCTCGCTCTTGAGTCGGCGCACCGGCTGGTAGATACTGAGCCGCATGCCCAGCGAGTCGACGACGTCGTACGCCAGTTGACGGCTGGTCAAGATCTGCGTCGCCGTCGCGAGGACGTTGGTGTAGTCCGGCGCGAACATCCCGAACGCGCCACCGCTCGGCTTCTCCTCGATGCGCACCGTGGTGGACGCGGTGAACACCGGATCAATGCGCCGCACGGCCAGCATGGCGGCCGCGGCGGCGAGGCCGATGCAGATAACGATGATCCACGCGCTGCGCGCGACCGTCTGCCACGCGCGCCGAAGGTCAATTTCCTGATTCGCGTCGCCCGGATCGGCGAGGATAGGCAGCTGTTCCACGGGCTATTTCTTCGAGAGCAGGAGGATACTGAGGAAGATCGAGATTCCGGAGGCGAACTGGTTGAACGTGGAGATCCATGGCGCCCATCGCTCCTGGAACGACGGATCCATCACGACGATGGCGTCCCCTTCGTCGAGGGCCACGCGGTCGAGGCGCAAATCGGCCGCCAAGGAATACCGAGTGCCATCGCGACCCTTCTGCAGCAGGAATGTCGGCATCTCGAGCGACGCGCCACGAATGCCGCCCGCCTTGGCGACGATCTGCTGCACCGACATGGTCGGCTCGGCGTCATAGACGCCCGGAGCCTTCACCTGCCCCAACACCGGCAAGGAGCGAACGATGCCCACATCAACGATGGCGTCGATGATACGGCGGGTGAACCCGCTCGTGATGGCTGCTGACAGCGAATCGGCCGTCATCCCCGCCGCCATGATGCGGCCGATGCCGGGAATGAACACCTCGCCCTTGCCGTTGACGATGTACTGGCCGCCCAAGTCGGGCTCGCGATACACGCGAACCTTCACCTGATCGCCGGGGAGCACCGTCCACGGACGGTCCGGCAACGGCGCCAGAACAACGGGTACTTGGCGTGCGCAGGCGGTGATGAGCGCAATCGCCAGCGGCACGGTGAGGCGCGGGAGTCTATGCAGGAAGCGTCGCATGGTCGTTACGAAGGCGTTCGGGAATGCAGGAATCCGAGACAAGAACGATTGGTGCACGGGGGCCGTAACCATCTAGAACGCCCCCTTCATGGAGAGCACGGCAGGGACCGTGCGAAGCAGGATGGCAAGATCGCGCCACAGGGTCCACCCGCGTACGTACTCCGACTCGAGGCGTACGACCTCCTCGAAATCGCGAATGGCGTTCCGCCCGCCGACTTGCCATGGCCCGGTGATCCCCGGCAGCACCTCAAATCGGACGAAGTGATGGGGCTCGTAGTGAAGCACTTCCGCAGGGAGCGCTGGCCGCGGACCCACGAGCGACATCTCGCCGTAGAGCACGTTCCAAAGTTGCGGCAGCTCGTCAAGGCTCGAGCGGCGGAGGAACCTGCCGACCGCCGTCAGGCGCGGGTCATTGGAGAGCTTGAAGATCCGTTGCTCTGCGTCGTGGATGTTGTCGCTCGCCAGGGCCGCTTGACGCCGCTCGGCGTCCGCTACCATGGTGCGGAACTTCAGGCAGATAAACGGATCGCCGCCGAGTCCTACGCGTACTTGACGGAAGAAGATTGGCCCCGGCGACGTGAACTTCACGAGGAGGCTCACTACGGCGAGCACCGGCGAGAGCAGGGTCAGGCCCAGCACAGCCCCGACAACGTCAATCAGGCGTTTGAGCACGAGCTGCGATCCTACGAGTGCCGGGCGCGAGAGGAGCATCAGCGGTTCGGAGTGCCGCAGTACGAACGATGGCTCGTCAAACTTACGGAAGGCCTCACGGCGTGTGGCGTAGACGCGCGCACCGGCGCTCGACGCGGCGATCATCACGCTCTGGAGCGCAATGTCCGACACGGGGCCCACAAGCACCAGTGCGTCGGCATTAGAGTCCGCGATGCGGTCGTACAGGTTGGGCATGCCCTCGGAGCCGGCCTTACCCCAGTGCGGCGGCAGCTCGTAGACGGCCGGCATGGCGCGGCTCTGGGCGTCCTCCGTGCGGTCACGGCGCAGCCGCTCGATCTCCGCCGCCGGACCGACCACGAGCGTGCGTCCTGCGTCCAGACGGCGCGGATCAATGGGGCTCAAAGCGTGCGCGAGTCCGCGCCGCTGGAGCAGCAAGGTTATCCACGCGGCCGCAAGTACCGAAGCGACGGCGATCCAGCGCGTGAGCACGCCCGGTCCCCACACCTCTGTCCAGCGCGGCAATGCCAAGCCGAGCAGCAACGCAATGAACACTCGCCACGGAATGGACTGCCGTTCGGTGTACGTGTACGACCCCGTCGCCATGAGGCAGAAGATCAACGACGTCAGACGACGTGTGAGCGCGGGCGGCGACAATGGAATGAGGCCGCTGAGAAACGAGCGGCCATCCGGGCCCAGCGCCGGCACGAACCGGTCGAGCGAGAGCATCGTGAACGCCGTGAAGACCGCCGCGAGCGTTAGGACGTCGGCCGCCACGATGATCGCGCCGTAGCTGACCTCACGCCAGAATCGCCGGCGCTGGAGATCGAGCGCGCGGTGACGCAGCTCGAGTCGGGTCAGGTGAGCTTGCGTGGGCATCACGGGTCGCGGGAGGTGGGGCGGGTCATGGCTGGGGTGCGAACGGAACTGGTCGGGCTGGTGCATTCGGCCCCGTACTTAACAGTATGGAATCAAGAGGATAGGGGCCCCATCCCCAAGAGCAGAAACGAGTAATGGCAGTGAGGGATGAGCGGGCACTTTAGGGTTGACAGTATGTTACCTAATTGTCTATCTTTCGTCCAGTATACAAGAATGGTACAGTTCGCGAGCAGGCCTCGGCCTTAGTGGCCGAACCTCGCTGACTATCGTCCTTATTGATGTACTTGCATCAACTCTGCTCTCGATCTCTCGGATTCCCATCGTGCAGATGCCCGCCACCCTGAAGACCGACGAAGCACCCGCTAGTGGGGAGGAGCGTCGGTTCCGCCCCGGCGGAAGCGCCGCCCAAGTCGAGCGGCTTCGGCAGTTCCTGACGGAAGCAATTCAGCGCGGCGCGAGTGACGTGCATATTCGCGCAGGTGACGTGGTCTACGCGCGCATTCACGGGCAATTGGTACCGCTCGACACCCCAGTCCTCGGCGCGCTCGACACGCGCGAGCTGGCGATGCACATGTTGGCTACCGCGCCCACTGCGCCGACGCTCGACGAGGTCCATGACTACACGGGCCCGTGGAGCGCCCCCGGCATCGCCCGCTTCCGCATCAGCATCCTGAAGCAACGCTCGAGCTACATGGTGGTCATGCGCGTCATTCCCGACGTGCTTCCCACCTTCGAGGCGCTCGGTCTGCCCGCCGCGCTGAGCCGCACCGTGCTCGCCGAGTTCGGGCTCGTGTTGATAAGCGGCGTTCCGGGGTCGGGCCGTACCAGCACGATGGCCGCGATGGTGCACCACCTGAATCTCAACTCGCCGGTGCGTCGTCACGTCGTGTCGGTGGAGCCGGCGATCGAGTTCTTGCACAAGAGTCAGAAGTGCTCAGTCACGCAGCGCGAGGTGGGCATTGACACAGACTCGTACGCCGCCGGCATGCGCGCCGCGCTGGACCAGGACGCCGACGTGGTGGTTGTCGGCGAGCTGTCGAGCCCCGAGATGATCGAGATGGCGTTCCGTGCGGTTGAACAGGGCCGCATGGTAATCGCCCGGACGCAGTCGAGCGACGTCTCCGGCGCCATCAAGTCGCTGCTAGCCAACTTCCCGGCCGACGCGCAGGACCAGGTGCGGCTGCATCTGGCGGAATCACTGCGGTGCGTGCTGGCCCAGCGGCTGCTGCCGCGCGCTGATGGCAACGGCCGCGTGCTTGCCGCCGAACTGTTGTTCATGAACCCTGGGGTTCGCGAGGTGATCAGCGACCCGGGCCGTCTGCACGAGCTGCGCGGCGTGCTCGCCGAAGGGCGCGCGCAGTTCGGCACGCAGACGTTTGACCAGCATCTCGCCGACTTGGTCATCGCGGGGCGGGTCTCGTTCGACGTGGCGGTCATCCTCGCCACGAATTCGCTCGACTTCGAACTGCAGCTGCGCGGACTGCGCCGCTAGGCTGTTTGCGCTCAACGCCGGCCAAAGAGCCGCGCCCAGAACGGGCGCGGCTCTTCTTCATTTCTTCCAATCGCCGGAACCGGTCGCGGCGATTCGTCGCGCACAAGGCGCGCGGTATTCTCGCTGAACAGCAGCTCGGCCTGTTCGCCGGCGCCGCTCGCCGCGAGCGCCGCGCGCGCCGCCGACACGGCCGGCGCACCACGCCCGTGATAATCGCTCGATCCGTATTCCAACCATCCCTTCACCAGCAAGGCGGCGGCATGCCGTCGCGCGAAGTCGCCGTGGTGACCCACCAATGATCCCGCATTCACCTGGAAGTACGCGCCCACGTAGCGGAGGGCGAGCAGTTGCTCCAGTGAGTCATCCACGTTGCGATAGCGCTCGGGATGCGCGAGCACCGGCTGCCATCCTTTGTCGCGCAGCGCGCGGATGGCAAAGTCGGCGTGCGCGAGCGGCAACCGCAGCCCGGGGTACTCCACGAGCACGAAGCGGCCGCCGTTGAGCCGGAGCCGCGGATCGCTGACGTCGGGATCGGGAATGTCGAGCATCAACTCGACGCCCCGCAGCAGGCGCACGCCGCTCGCGGTTATCTCGGCGTCGGCCGTCAGCGCCTCGAACCCGGCGTCGAACTGCGCCAGTCTCTCGTCGGCCATCGCCGGGGCCATTGTCAGCGACCCGTCGAAGTGCGGAGTCGTGATCGCGGTCATGACGCCGTCGCGCACCACCGCGGCCACCGCGGCGCGCGACTCCACGAGATCGGCGGCCCCGTCATCGACTCCCGGAATCAGGTGGCTATGGAAGTCGGTGGCGGGGCCGGTCGTCATGCGTTCACCGCGGCGCGCAGCGCCGACTCGAGAGTAGGGTGGCGGAACTCGAACCCCGCGGCGAGCAACCGGCGGGGGACGACACGCTGCGACACGAGCAGTGTACCCTCCGCCATCTCGCCAAACATCAACTTGAGCGCGAACGCTGGCATGGGGAAGAGCGCGGGACGGTGCACCATTCGCGCCAGTGAGCGGGTGAACTCGGCGTTTGTGACCGGCGACGGTGCGGCAGCGTTGACGGCGCCGTCGAGCGCGTTCGTTTCCAGCGCGAAGCGAACGATGCCGAGCACGTCGTCGAGCGAGACCCAGCTCATCCATTGCCGCCCACTGCCCATGCGCCCACCGCCACACATGCGGAACGCTGGCAGCATGCGTGGCAGCGCACCACCGTGCCGCGACAACACAACACCGAGACGCAGGAACACCGTGCGAATGCCGGCCGCGCGCGCCGCCTCGGCCGCGGCCTCCCACGCTTTGCCGACCTCGGCGAGAAAGTCGTGGCCCGCTGGTGCTTCTTCGTCACACTCAGCATCACCGGCGTCCCCGTAGATGCCGATAGCCGATGCATTGATGAGCACGCGCGGCTTCGGCGTGAGCGCTGCGGCAGTGTGGGCAATGAGCGTAGTGCCGAGCACGCGGCTCTCGAGGATCGCCCGTTTGTGCTCGGGCGTCCATCGCCGGCCGACATTTGCGCCGGCGAGGTTCACGAACGCATCGAGCCCAGCGCACGCCGCGGTGTTCATCACTCCTGTAGCGGGATTCCACTGAATGTCGCTCTCCACGCCGCGTCCGATGCCGATCACCTCGTGGCCGTCGGCGCGCAGTGCCGCCGACAGGTGCATCCCGAGAAATCCACTCGCCCCCGTCACTCCGATTCGCATTTGTCCTCGCCGCTCGCGCGTACTCAGCACGCGGACAGATCCAGCAGCCTCCACAGATACCAGCTCGCGACGGTGCGGTAAGGTGCCCAAGGTGCGCCGCGCCGCAGCACCTGCTTGGGTGTGGGAAGCCAGCGCAATCCATACGCGAGCTGAATCCCCTTTTGAATGCCGAGGTCAAGCTCCGGCAAAACGTCGGGTCGGCCGAGCCGGAACATCAGGAACATCTGCGCGGTCCAGCGGCCCACGCCCGTCACTTGCGTGAGCGTGGCCATGACCGCGTTATCGTCGAGTTCATGCAAGCGTTCCATCGGGAACCGCCGCGTCGCCGCATGCGCCGCCAGGTCTTTCACGTAGCGGGTCTTCTGTGCGCTGAGTCCGGCGGCGCGCAACTGCGCATCGTCAGCGCGCAGCAGCGCGCGCGGCGAAGGTTCTCGGTCGCCGAAGAGTGCCAGCACGCGACCATGGATGGTGGCGGCGGCTGATCCGCTGAGTTGCTGATAAACGATCGAGCGCATCACCGCCCCGAAGTGCGTCCCGTCCGTGTATGCGCGCGCCTGGCATGGGCCCACGCGATCAATGACACGGGCGAACACGGGGTCGGCGTTGCGCAGGTGCGAAACGGCGTCGCGGGCGGGGATCTTCATGGTCGGCGGAAGTTAGCCGCTCTCGCGTATGGGGACTATGCGCCGAGTCCGTCATGTCCGCGCGGAGAACTGTAGATTCATCCGTGGCGCGGCACGCATTGCGACCCGTGCCGTTCACACTTCGTACGCCCCCCAGAGGAACCCTGATGCGCATCACGAAAGTGGGCGTCGTCGGCGCCGGCGTCATGGGGAGCGGCATCGCCGCACTCGCCGCCTCCGCCGGCTTCCCCGTGGTCCTGCTCGATATTCCCGGCAACGACGATCCCAAATCGCCCGACCGTTCCGCGCCGGCCCGCAAGGCGCTCGAGAAAGCGCGAAAGGCCAAACCCGCCGCGTTCATGGACGGTGATCGCGCCGCGCTGATCACCACCGGCAATACCATCGATCACCTCGATCTGCTCGCGGACTGCGACTGGATTGTCGAGGTCATCATCGAGCAGCCGGGCCCCAAGCAGGAGTTGTTCGCGAAGATTGAGAAGATCGCGCCCAACGCGATTGTCACGTCGAACACGTCCGGCATCCCGATGGAGATCCTGCTCAAGGGACGCAACGACGCATTCAAGCGGAACTTCCTGGGCACGCACTACTTCAATCCGCCGCGCTACATGCACCTGCTCGAGATCATCCCGACGCCGCACACGGCGCCGGAGACGCTCACGGCCGTGCGTGACTTCTCCGAGCGCGCGATGGGCAAGGGGATCGTGCTCTGCAAGGACGTGCCGGGCTTCGTCGCGAACCGCCTGGGCGTCTTCGGGATGTTCACGACATTCAAGCTGATGGAGGAGTTCAACCTCACGATTGACGAGGTGGACGGCCTCACCGGGCAGCTCATCGGCCGCGCGAAGACGGCGACGTTCCGCACGGGCGATCTGTCGGGCCTCGACGTGCTCGCGCACGTAAGCGCCGGGCTCTCGCAGGCGACGGACGAGGACTTCACGCTCCCGCCCTGGGTGCACGAAATCATCAAGCGCGGCTGGCTGGGCGACAAAACCGGCGGCGGTTTCTACAAGAAGGAAGGCAAGGAGATCAAAACACTCGACTGGCACTCGCTGGAGTACGTGCCGCAGGTGCGGTTGTCCACGCCGGAAATCGACGCGTTGCTCAAGCTCCCCGTGGCCGAGCGCATCGCGAAGGTGCGCGACCTGCCGGGCAACTACGGCGACTTCCTGCGCAAGATGCTCACGATCGTGGCCTATCACGCCGCGCGTCTCGCGCCAGAGCTCGCGCATGACATCGCGGCCGTGGACCGTGCGCTTGAGTGGGGCTACGGCTGGGAAATCGGTCCGTTCCGCGTCATGGACGCGCTGGGCCTCGACTGGCTGCGCACACAGTTCAAGGCGCACGGCTTCGCCGAGCCACCGCTCTTCGCGCAGGCCACGAAGGGCTTCTACGCGGGCGCCGGTAGCGCCGAGCAGATGGCAACGACGTCGGGCTATTCGAGCGTGCCCGCAATCGCGGGGCGCATCGCGCTCGCCGCTCGCCGCGCCGATGGTCACATGGTGGACGAAAACAAGGAAGCACGTGTCGTCGACCTTGGCGATGGTGTGCTCTGCCTCGAGTTCTGCGGCAAGATGAACACGCTCGGCAATGGCGTCGTCGAGATGATCGCCAGGACGATTGAACGCGTGGCGAAGGGCAAGTATGCGGGGCTCGTGCTCGGCAACGACGATCCACGCACGTTCACCGCGGGCGCGAACCTCGCCCAGCAGGGGCCGGCGTTGATGAGCGGTGACTGGAAGGCGATCGCCGCCGGCATCGAGCGGTTCCAGAACGCCTCCATGTCACTACGCCGCGCGCCCTTCCCGGTGGTCGCCGCGCCGTTCGGGCTCGCGTTCGGCGGCGGCTGCGAGTTCTCCATGCACTGCGACGTCGTGCAGGCGCACGCCGAGCTGTACATGGGACTCGTCGAGGTCGGCGTGGGGATCCTCCCGGCCGGCGGCGGCACCAAGGAACTCGCTTTCCGTTTCACGCGTGAACTCGCGGCGTACGAGGAGGCCGATCCGTTTGAGGGCATCAAGCGCGCGTTCAAGCTCATTGCGCTCGCGCAGGTGAGCACGAGCGCGCATGAAGCGGTGAAGCTTGGCTACCTCCGCGGGAGCGACCGCATCTCGATGAACCGCGACGTGCTGCTCAACGACGCCAAGGCACGCGTGCTCGATCTTGCGCCGGGTTATGTGGCGCCGCCGCCGATGACCATGCGTGCGCTCGGCCGGGAGGCGCTCGCCAACCTCGACTATGCGCTCTTCTCGTTCCAAGAGGGCGGCCAGGCAACGGCGCATGACGTGCGCATCGGGCACGAGATTGCGCTCGTGCTTTCGGGCGGCGATGGACCGCCGCGCGAGGTGACCGAGCAGGATCTGATCGAACTCGAACGTGAATCGTGCCTGCGGCTCCTGGGCACCAAGGAGACGCAGGCCCGCCTGCAGTACATGCTCGAGACGGGCAAGCCGCTGCGGAACTGACCGACACCACGACGACTGCGGGCGCGACGTGTTCGCGCCGGGAGATGATACCATGCAACTGAAGGACGCAGTGATCGTGAGCGCGGTCCGATCGGCCGTCGCTCGCGGCAAGAAGGACGGTGGACTCGCCACCGTACATGCGGTGGACCTGAGCGCTGAACTGCTCAAGGGCGTAGTGCAGAAGGCGCACCTCGACGCGGCGCTCGTGGAGGATGTGATCTGGGGCTGCGCGTTCCCCGAAGGATCGCAGGGGCTCAACATCGCGCGCCTTAGCGCGCTCCGCGCCGGGTTCCCCGTGGAAGTGTCCGGAGCGACCATCAACCGGTTCTGCTCATCGGGGCTGCAAAGCGTCGCGATCGCGGCGCAGAGCATCATGACGGGACTCTGTGACGTCGTCGTCGCCGGCGGCATCGAGATGATGAGCGCCGTGCCGATGTCGGGCTTTCATACCCGGCTACACCCCGAGATGACCGAGTCGAACATCGGCATGGGGCACACCGCCGAACGCGTCGCGAAGCGGTGGGGGATCACGCGTGAGCAGGCCGACCAGTTTGCGCTGGCTTCTCAGCAGAAGGCGGTGGCCGCGATCCAGCGCGGGGCGTTCGCCAATGAGATCGTCCCGATTCCTGTGCCGAAGGTCACGTGGAAGGGGACGAAGAAGTCCATCGAGATGACGCAGTTTGCAGTGGATGAGATGCCGCGCGCCGACACCACCATCGAAGGGCTGGCCAAGCTCAAGCCCGCCTTCACGGCGGACGGCGTGTCAACCGCAGGCAACTCGTCGCCGCTGTCGGACGGCGCCGCGGCGTTGCTGCTGATGAGTGCGGAGAAGGCGAAGGCGCTCGGGCTCAAGCCACTCGCGCGCTTCGTGACATTCGCGACGGCAGGTGTCGCGCCTGACATCATGGGCGTCGGTCCCATCAAGGCGGTGCCCAAGGCGCTGGCAAAGGCCGGACTCAAGCTCAGCGACCTGAAGATGATCGAGCTCAACGAGGCGTTCGCCGCGCAAGGGCTCGCGGTGATGAAGGATCTCGAGATGGATGCGGCGCGCACCAACGTGAACGGCGGTGCGATCGCGCTTGGTCACCCACTCGGCGCGACCGGCGCCAAGCTCACCACGCAGCTCGTGCACGCGCTAGGAAAGGCGGGCGGCGGGCTCGGGATGGTGACGATGTGCATCGGCGGTGGGATGGGGGCGGCGGGAATCTTCGAGATCTACGCGGCGTAGCCGCACTCGCAATGAAGCGCGCGCCGGACTGAGAGGTCCGTCGCGCGCTTCTTCCTCGAGTTCGATGAGTGCCTC
>JAHFCU010000076.1 GCA_023249305.1 Gemmatimonadota bacterium | reverse complement strand
TGAGCTGCGCGGCGAGCATGCGCGACGGTGGCAGGTTGTGAAACGGCGTCTGCCCGCAGAGCAACTCGTACGCGAGCACGCCGAACGAGTAGAAATCGGCGCGCTGGTCGACGTCGGGATCGCCCGCCGCCTGCTCGGGCGCCATGTAGGCCGGTGTGCCAATCGACGTGCCGATGGCCGTGAGCGTTCCGCCCGGCGCATCGCCGCGAATCGTCGAAATGGCCTTCGCGATTCCGAAATCGGTGACGGTGGCGCTGCCCGCCGAGAGCAGCACGTTGTCGGGCTTGATGTCGCGGTGCACGACGCCGTGCTTGTGCGCAAAGGCCAGCGCGCGCGCCACGTCGCGCAGAATGCTGATGACTTCGCCGATCGACAGCGGTCCCTGCGACAGCCGTGCGCGCACCGATTCGCCGTCGACGTACGGCATCGTGAACCACGGCAGCCCGTCCGCATCGCCGGCGCCAAGCACGGGCACGATGTGCGGGTGCTGCAACTGCGCCGCGAGGAGCACTTCGCGATTGAACCGTTCAACCGATACGCCAGCGAGCAATTCCGGCGCCAGTACCTTGATGACGACGCGCCGATTGAGCGTGCGCTCGGTCGCCAGATACGTGCGCGACATCCCGCCGCCGCCGAGTTCACGTTCGATCACATACTGGTTCGCGATGGACGCGTCCAGCCGGGCACGGAAGTCGGACATGGCGGGGGGCGGAGGTTCGGGGGGAAACCGCGACTGGAATATGGGGCCAAACGGCGTTGGGGCCAGTCTTTTCGCGGGGCAAGGCCCGTTCGAATTCCAGTTTTTCGGCGACGTACCGATGCTTGAATTGCAGCCCGCGCGGCCGTCGGGAATCGCGAAGGTGGAGCGCGTGAAGCGGCGGTCGCTCGGGCGGCACTAACTTACGAATACGGATCGTGCATACGGCGGGACTCCACCTCCTTCCCCGCCAGCTCGATCAGGACGTCCCGGCCGCTCCTCGAGCACGCCGGGACTTCCGTTTTTCCGGAGCCGGTGCGTCGCCGCAGCGATGTGCGCGGTAATCCACCGGACGGCAGCGGAAGGCCCACGCCTGCCAGAAGCCTTTCTTGCCAGCCTGCGCGGCACGTTCCGCGCGCTGCAGGCGGTCGAGATGACGCACGTTCTCGTACGAAAGCACCACCGCCCACCCGTTGGCCACCATCCATTCGTTGATCATCACCGAGTCGGCCCACGCGTAGGCCAACGTGCGGCCGTAACGGTCGGTGGGGTTGCGGTCGAGTTCAAGTCGCAGCGTCGTGCCGGGACCGGCGAGCGATTCGAGCTGCCGCTTGGCCATCAGCCCCCAAGGGGTCTGATGAAGTTCGGGTGCATCCATTAGAAGCAACCGCACCTTGCGGCCGTCGGCGCAGGTGAACGAATCGCCGTCGGCGAGCTTCTTGACCACGCACGTGATGTTGCCGGCGGTGGAGCGCACCGCGCTTGTCTGCGCGGTGGCGGTATCGCTTTGTATCGCCGGCTCGCCGCAGGCCGCGATAGTCAGCGCCAGCAGCATCGGGCCGTACGGGATACGCGGCATCATTCGCGCGACTCGCAATCTCATCCGTGCGCCGCGCGCAGTCGCGACGACCCATCTTTCATGAACGCCATCACCGGTTCACTCACTCCTGGCCGTCCACCGGCCAGCGTCAGGGTGCCACACCCGCGAGCGTTGCAATCAACCGCAGCGCCCACTGCGGTCCAAGATACCCCGCGGCTCCGTCTTCGTACCATTCGCTGATCGAGTGCGCGCCGCCGCCGTCGCCGCCACCATCAATGGTGATGCCGGGCACGCCGATGGAGATGGGGTAGTTGGCATCGGTGCTCGACGCGCCGAGTGTCGGCTTGAGGCCGAGTTGGCGCGCGGTGGCGAGTGCCGCGCGAACGAGTGGCGCCGAGTCGGACTGCGCGCCCGTCGGCCGGATGCCGATGGTGTCGATGCGCACGGTGAGCGCTTTGGACGAACGCGGCCAGCGCGCCTTCTCCGCGGTCACCGCGTCGTCGATGGCTTTTCGGATCTTCACATCGACCTTCGCCAACTCGTCCGCCGACTCGCTGCGCATGTCGACATCCATCACCCCTTCCATGGCGATGGAGTTCACCGACGTGCCGCCCGACACCACGCCCACGTTGAACGTCGTCTTGGGCGAGAGCGGCACCTGGATGTCGCCGATGGCGGCGATGGCGCGTCCCATCGCATGAATGGGGTTGGGCATGCCGAACGCGCCGTAGCTGTGCCCGCCCGGCGAGAGGAAGTGCACGTTGTAGCGATTGCTCCCCACGGCTCGGCTCGTGATGCTTTCGCCCGCGCCATCGACGGAGATGAAGTAGTCCACCTGTCCCTTGTAGCTTGTGTCGAGCAGATGACGCGTGCCGCGCAGATTGCCCGCGCCTTCCTCGCCGACGTTGGCGACGAAGATCACTCGGCCGGCGAAGTTGAGCCCCGCCTGCTTCACCGCGCGCGCCGTGGAGAGCACCACAGCGAGCCCGCGGCAGTCATCGCCGATGCCCGCGCCCTTCAGCCGATCGCCGTCGCGCGTCACCTTCACGTTGGTGCCTTCGGGGAAGACGGTGTCGAGATGGCCGGCAATCATCACCGTCGGTCCCCGTCCGGTTCCCTTCACCTCGGTGACCACGTTGCCAATCTCATCGATACGCGCGGCGGGATACCCAATGGCGACCATCTCGCGGCGAAACGCCTCGGCGCGCGCCGACTCTTTGTATGGCGGCGAGGCCACTTCGCAGAGGGCGACTTGGCGATCGACCGTCCATGCGTTGGTGGCCTTGAGTGACTCCAGCGCCTTGGCCAGCGCGGGCGCATCGGCGGGTTGCTGGGCGGCAAGGACGACGGGAATGGCGAGGAGAGCGGCGTAACGGCGCATGGCGAAGTCGAGGTGAAGAGGACGGCGAGAACAGCGGCGGACCTGGCTCTCCCTACGATACTCGTGCGAAGGCCGCGGGATCAGTGCCGATGTGTGATCGCCTTGCGCCGCGGTGGCTCGAGCCCCGGGCCTCTCGCCCCCCTGACGCCGCCGCCAGCACTCGCCATATTGCCGAGTCCTCAACTCCCGGCCCCGCATCGCCCCATGGTCAATCGTCCCTGGTTCGCGCACTACGATCCCGGCGTTCCGACAACAGTCGGGGAATATCCGGCGCGCACCCTGCTCGACTACATCGATGACGGTTTGCAGGAGCGCCCGAACAACGCCGCGCTGCTCTTCAAGGGGCGCACGGTCACGCTCGGCGAACTCGACGCACTGAGCACCGCGTTTGCCAACGCGCTCATGGGTCTTGGGGTAGGCAAGGGCGACCGCGTGGCGGTGCTGCTCCCCAACTCGCCGCAGTTCTTCATCGCCGAACTCGGCGCGTGGAAGGTCGGCGCGGTGCTGGTGCCGCTGAATCCCATCTATACGGAAGAAGAGCTGGTCGGGCCGCTCACCGACACCGCGCCCAAGGTGATTGTGACGCTGACGCCGTTCTATGAGCGAGTGAAAAACGTGCAGGCGGCGGCCGGCGTGAAGTACGTGATCGCCACGAACATCAAGGAGTATTTTCCGCCGCTCACGCGCACGCTGTTCACGCTCTTCATGGAGAAGAAGCACGGGCATCGCATCGACCTGCGCGCCGGCGACATCTGGCTGCAGGACTTGCTGGAGGCCAACCACGGCGTGGCGCGGCCGGCGTATCGACCCGGGCCAGACGACGATTGCATGATCCTGTTGAGCGGCGGCACCACCGGCACACCGAAAGGCGTCCGCGTGCATCACAATGGCCTGGTGAGCACCGGCCTGCAGATTCGCGCCTGGTTCGCCAACGAGTTCAGCCCGTGGGACGACGTCTACATGCTGCCGCTGCCGATGTTCCACTCGTACGGCGCGTGCG
>JAHFCU010000013.1 GCA_023249305.1 Gemmatimonadota bacterium | reverse complement strand
CGACAAGTCATCCAGGTGCTCAAGCAGCCGGCGGTGAACGGCTTCGCGGAGCGCAGCGTCGGATACCAACCGGATCGCCAGCGTTTCACGCTGAACTGGGCACGGGTCGTTCGCCCGACGGGCGAGGTCATCAGCGAAAAGCCGGCGCATGTTCAGGAGTCGGATCCTCCGGCGGCCATGACCAATCCGGTCTACCTGACAACGAAGAACGTGCGACTCTCGCTCGCCGGCGTCGAAGTTGGCGCGATCGTGGACCTCAGCTTCACGATTGAGGATCTCACTCCGTACCGCCCCGGCGACCGATTCATTGATTGGACTGTGAACCCCGCGGCGGTTCGCGTCCGGCGCTCCCGGCTCCTCGTTGACGTTCCGACCGGCGTCCGACCCACGATCACCGAGGCGAATCTCGACTTCGCCTCTGTCCACACGACGGGCGATGCCCGCACGACCTACGCCTGGCTGCGCACCGATCCCCCGAAGTTCAACCCGGAACCGTTCTCGCCCGATACGAACTCGGTGCAGATGCGAATCTCGCTGTCGCTCCCAGCCGCTTGGAGCGACGTGGGCAAGTGGTACGCCGAGCTCAGCCGCGATCGCTATTCGCTCGGCACCGAAGCAGCGGCGAAGGTGTCGAAGCTCGTGGTCAACGCCGCCACGCGAGTGGACACTATTCGTGCGGTCCATCGTTGGGTGGCGCAGGACGTTCGATACGTGGCGATCCTGCTCGGGATGGGCACTTATCAACCGCGATGGGCTGATTCGATTGCGAGCAGCGGAGTTGGCGACTGCAAGGACAAGACAACGCTCTTCGTGGCGGCGCTCCGGCACTTGGGCATCCCGGCCGTGCCGGTGCTGACGCGTGTCTCTGCTTCCGGGATGCAAAGGACACATCCGTCCATTCAGCAGTTCAATCACGCAATCGCCGGCGTGGTTGACGGACGGGGATACGTCTTCACAGACCTCACGTCGGCGTATACGCCGTACGGTGAGCTGCCTTGGTCGGAGCAGGGTGGTTTTGGGTTGGCGGTGCTTCCCGACGGACGGGGCGAGGAAGTGACACTGCCGCGTGTGGCGCGGGACTCGCGACGGATCGCGGTGCGTGTCATCGCAACGCTGTCGGACGCCGGTCTGATGTCCGGCTATTTCGACGAACGCAATGACGGTTCGGGTTTTGAAGCGCGCCGCGCGGTGTTCAGTGTGCCGCTCGACT
This sequence comes from Gemmatimonadota bacterium, assembly GCA_023249305.1. GTDB lineage: Bacteria > Gemmatimonadota > Gemmatimonadetes > Gemmatimonadales > Gemmatimonadaceae > PNKL01. The sequence goes on along the minus strand of JAHFCU010000013.1, from coordinate 49,335 downwards.
CAGCGCGCAAGGCGCTGGTGATGCGCGGTCTGCTGGCGATCTTGCCAGGCGCGGAAGGCGACAGCATTGCGGCGTTCGACGGGCGCGATCTCACGGCAGTGCCGAACTTCCGCATCTATTTCTCTCGCGCGCGAGGCATCACCAGCGCGGGCGGGTTGGCCCTCTTCAGTTTTCCGTGGGGTGTCTTCCCAGGTTCGGCACGGGCAAGCGCGCTCGAACGCCTACCGTTCCGCAAGACGTCCATCAATGCGGAGGCGATCTTGCGATCTCCGCCGCCGTCCACGATGGAAGTCACGATGCAGCTGACCCTGCCGGAGGGTTGGCGTGCGCGGCTACCGTCGAGCGTCGTGGTCACGGGCGACTTCGGCAGCTACTCCACGGAGTATCGCCAAGACGGCCGCGTGCTCACGGTGGTGCGGCGCGAGAGTTCAGCGAACGGCGTTTACCCTCCGTCGCGGTATCTCGATGTCATCGCCTTCTTCAAGGCGATCAGTGCCGACGAAGAGAACCGCACCATCGTCATTGACCGACCCGCCAAGTAGCGCCCGAGACGTTGGCTACGGTTCAATCCGCCACCCGACGCGGAACATCCAACCGTGCACCGGGATGTCGCTGGTCGCCGGTGCCTCGTGACAGTGACCGCTGACGAAGTCCACCTGCCGAATTATCGCACGAATTGCTGCACGCGAAAACGCATTTTCCCCGCCGCCAGAAACCCTGACAATTCTTCGGGTAATGCCCTATCTGCCATCCATAGCTATGCGTTGACACTCTCCGCGCACGATACCTAGTTTTCCCTCTTATTGAGCGCTCGTGAGTTCTTTCACGAAGTCGGACTACCGGCATGGATCGCAACTACATTCCCGTTCTCTTCCTGCTCGGCATCGCCGTGCTCACCGCGGTCGCCATCATCGCGCTCTCGCAACTTGTGATGCGCAGCCGACCGACGCCGGTGAAGAAGCAAGCGTACGAGTCCGGCATGCCTCCGCTGGGCGATGCCCGCGAGCGGTTTTCGGTGAAGTTCTACATGGTCGCGATGCTGTTCATCGTGTTCGACATCGAAACCGTGTTCATGATCCCGTGGGCGGCCTACTATCGCCAGCTCTCGTGCGCCGTGCCTCTCGTCGGCGGCGCCTGCCCCGCGGGTCAGATTTCGTTTTTCGGGCTCGGCGAGATGCTCGTCTTCATGCTCATCCTCTTCGCCGGCTTTGCCTACGTCTGGAAGAAGGGAGCCCTCCAATGGGATTGATTGACGCGCCCGCACCCAACGTCGTCTCCGTGGAGCCAGCGCACAGCGAGGGGTGGATCACCACCCGGCTCGACTTCCTCGTCAACTGGGGTCGCGCCAACTCGCTCTGGCCGATGCCGTTCGGCACGGCGTGCTGTGCCATCGAGTTCATGGCGACCGCGGCCTCAAAGTTCGACCTTGCGCGCTTCGGCATGGAGCGCATGGGATACTCGCCCCGCCAGGCTGACGTCTTGATCTGCGCGGGGCGCGTGCCGTTCAAACTGGCACCGGTACTCCGACGCATTTGGCAGCAGATGCCGCAGCCCAAATGGGCCATCTCAATGGGCGCCTGCGCGTCCACGGGCGGCATGTTTGACAATTACGCCGTCGTGCAGGGCATCGATACGATCATCCCCGTGGATGTCTACGTGCCGGGCTGCCCGCCGCGCCCGGAGGCGTTGATTCACGCGATCATGATGCTGCAGAAGAAGGTGATGAAGGACCGGATGTCCGATACCGCCGCGCGCATGGAGATGGAACCGGATCCCGAGAGTCAGTTGTACATCCCGCCGTCGCGCATCGACGCGCTGTCGCAGCAGTTCGGGAACTCGATCCCCCAGACGCGGAGCGGACAGTGAGCGGCTTCACCGTGATCCGGGCGGGCACAGCCCCCGACCTTCCGACGCCCGCCACCCCGAAGCGCGTGCCGCATCGCGGCGGTGCGGCGAATCCGTCGGCCGAGGCGCTCAAGGCGCGGTTTGGCGACGCGATCAGGCGCGTCGACGTGGTGTGGGGCGAGACGAGCGTCACGATTGACGCGGCAAAGGTGCTCGACATCGTGCGCTGGCTGCACGACGACACGTCACAGAGCTACGAGTACCTCGTGGACGTGACGGCCGTGGAATTCCGCGACCGCGCGCTCCCGATCGAAGTCATCTGGCACCTCCGGTCGATCAAGTACCGCCGGTTCCTGCGCCTCAAGGGGCTCATCGAGAAGGGGAACCCGCTGTCGGTGCCATCGGTTTGGGCGGTCTACAAAGGCGCCGATTGGCTCGAGCGCGAGTGCTACGACATGTTCGGCATCACCTTCACGGGGCACCCGGACCTGCGCCGCATCCTGCTCTGGGAGCAGTACGCCGAGGGCTTTCCGCTGCGCAAGGACTTCCCGTTGCGCGGGCGTTTCAGCCGCGCGGAGCAACTGAGGCAAGCGCTCTCCGCCAATCCTGAGGCTCGGTACTCGATGGAGGAACTCTCCATCGCCGACGCCTTTGCGGAACTTCCGCTCGACATGCGCGAGCGCATCAAGCACGGCGAGTCGACGGGAGAATAGGCGACATGGCCGCCAAGCGAACGGTTGAAGTCGAACTCTCGACCACGGGCATTGGCGCCGATGGCCGGCCGCAGCGCGTGCCGCTCGTGGCTGGAGACACCGGCGGCCTCGCCTTGCAGGCGCCGCCGGCCCTCGAGCCGGAGCTCGAAGGCGAGCACATGCTCATCAACATCGGGCCGCAGCACCCGGCGACGCACGGCGTGCTCCGCCTCGTGCTTGAGCTCGACGGGGAAACCGTCGTCCGCTGCATCCCGCACATCGGCTACCTACACTGCGGCTTCGAGAAGATCGGCGAGTACCGCCAGTACAACCAGATCATTCCGTGGACCGATCGCGATGACTACCTGAACTGCGTCGGCAACAACATCGCCTTCTCGCTCGGTGCGGAGATGCTGTTTGGCATCGAGATCACGCCGCGGTGCACCGTGCTGCGCGTGATCGGCATGGAGCTATCGCGCATCATCTCGCACTTGGTGTGGATGGGGACGACCGCGATCGACATCGGCGCGTTTACGCCGTTCCTCTGGTCATTCCAGGAGCGCGAGAACGTCTACAACCTGTTGGAGGGATGGGTGGGCGCACGGCTCACGACGAGCGCCTCACGCGTGGGCGGCATGGCCGCCGATATCCCCGACGGGTGGCTCGACGGCCTGAAGGCGTTCGTGCGCGCGTTCCCGAAGACGCTCGACGAGTGTGACCGCATGCTGACGAAGAATGCGGTGTGGGTCGGCCGCACCGTCGGCCTCGGCGTCATGTCGCCGGAAGAAGCGCTGAACTACGGGCTGTCGGGACCGATGCTGCGTGCTTCAGGGGTGGATTACGACGTGCGCAAGGACTTCCCATATCTCGATTACGAGACGTACGACTGGGAAGTCCCGGTCGGCGTGCACGGTGACGTGTATGACCGTTACCTGGTGCGCATGGAAGAGATGCGGCAGTCTGTCCGGATCGTTGAGCAGGCCATGGCACGCCTTCCCGATGGCCCGGTGAACGTGGACGATCCGCGCGTCATCCTGCCGCCGAAGCACAAGGCGACCAGCGAGATGGAGAGCATGATCCATCACTTCAAGAACGTGATGGAAGGGCCGCGCCCGGCGATCGGCGAGTCGTACGTCGCCGTCGAGGCGCCGAAGGGAGAGAAGGGCTACTACATGGTGTCCGACGGGTCGGCCAAGCCGGTGCGCTGGCGCATCCGGCCGCCCTCGTTCGTGAACCTGTCGGCGATCCCGAAGATGGTCGAAGGGCACCTGCTGTCCGACGTCATCGCGATCAATGCGTCCATCGACATCGTGATGGGAGAGATAGATAGATGAGCCACGGTGCATCCGCCGCCGGCGGGGCAGTCGCGAAGCCCACGCACGGCCACCACGACGAGCCCTACGTGCCGGTCTTTGCAGCCGGCTCGGCGCCGCGCGCGAAGCTCGATGACATCCTCTCGCGCTATCCCACGAAGCAGGCCGGGCTGCTCCCGGCGCTGTGGATCGTGCAGGACGAGCGCGGCTGGATCAGCGAGCAGGTCATGAAGGAAGTAGGCGACGTGCTCGGACTCACCGCCGCGTACGTGAAGGGCGTGGTGACGTTCTACACCATGTACCACCAGCATCCGGTGGGGAAGTTCTTCATCCAGGTCTGCACGACGTCGTGCTGCAACTGCATGGGCGCGGAGGACGTGGTGAAGGCGTTTCTCGAGAAGACCGGCTGCGGCGAACTCGGCCTCACGTCCGCGGACGGAAAGTACACAGTGATCGAAGTGGAGTGCCTCGGCGCGTGCGGTTTCGCCACGCCGATCATGGTGAACAACGACTTCATCGACAGTGTGAGCGTCGAGAAGGTGTCGGAGATCTTGCGGAAGTACAGCTAGCGCAGAGTGAAACAGAGAACAACAGAGAACAACAGAGAACAACAGAGAACAACAGAGAACAACAGAGAACAACAGAGAACGACAGAGAACGACAGAGACCAACAGACTGGAACGGAGTACGACAGAAGCGAGGGACGGACGGATCCACCGTCGAGCATCTAAAGTCTACCGTCACTGATTGAGCAATGGGCTACCCATACAAGAGCCATCCGCGCGAGACACCGATCCTCAGCAAGTACTTCGGTGACCCCGAAGCGCGCACGCTGGAGGGATGGCAGGCGCGTGGCGGCTATCGGGCGCTGCCGCAGGCGCTGGATACTGATCCGGTCGCGATCCAGAACATCGTCAAGGAGTCTGGGCTGCGCGGGCGCGGCGGCGCCGGCTTCCCTTGCGGCCTCAAGTGGTCGTTCATGAAGATCGGCGACGGCAAGCCACATTACCTGTGTTGCAACGCCGACGAATCAGAACCGGGGACGTTCAAGGACCGCGAGATCATGCGGTGGACGCCCCACGCCCTCATCGAGGGATGCGCGATCGCCGCGCACGCCATCGGAGCGGAGACCTGCTACATCTACATCCGCGGCGAGTTTACCGAACCGATCGCGATCATGGAGCAGGCGCTCGCGGAGGCGCGCGCCGCCGGCATGATCGGCGCGAACGCGTGCGGGTCAGGCAAGACCATCAACATGTGGGTGCATCGCGGGGCCGGCGCGTACATCTGCGGCGAAGAGACGGCCCTGATGAACTCCATCGAGGGACGCCGCGGCAACCCGCGCATCAAGCCGCCCTTCCCGGCGGTATCGGGCGTTTTCGGGATGCCGACGACGGTCAACAACGTCGAGACGCTGACGGCGGTACCGCACATCCTCAACAATGGCGCCGAGTGGTACAAGGCGATGTGCCTCGGCAACCCGAAGAGCACGGGCAGCAAGCTGTTCTCGGTCTGCGGCAATGTGGCGCGGCCCGGCAACTACGAAGTGGTGATGGGCTTCTCGTTCAAGGAGTTCCTGTACGATCTCTGCGGCGGACCGCCTCCCGGGCGGAAGTTTAAGGCCATCATCCCGGGCGGCTCGTCGGTGCCGGTGATCACGATCGAGGAAGCCGAGCAGGTCAAGATGGACTATGAGGGTTTCATGGAGTTCGGCACGATGCTGGGCTCCGGCGGCGTCATCATCTTCGACGACGCGCAGTCCATGCCGAAGCAGCTCGCGCGTCTGGCGCGGTTCTACGCGCACGAGAGCTGCGCGCAGTGCACGCAGTGCCGCGAAGGCACGGCGTGGATGACCAAGATCCTCGAGCGCATCGTGGCGGGTCATGGGACGTTTGAGGACCTCGACACGATCTTCGAACTGACCGAGAACATGACCGGCAAGACGATCTGCGTGCTCAGCGACTCGTGCGGCGCGCCCGTGACCAGCGGGATCACGCGGTTCCGCGGCGAGTTTGAGGCGCTGATCACCGGCAGGCGTTCTTCGACAGTGGCGGTGGGCTGATGTCCGATCAGAAGTTCGTCAACCTGACCATCGAAGGACGCCAAGTAAGCGTTCCCGAGGGAACGACCATTCTCGAGGCGGCGAAGACCGCCGGGGTGCTCATCCCGCACTACTGCTACCACTCGGGGCTCAAAATTGCGGGCGTCTGCCGCATGTGCCTCGTCGAAGTGGAGAAGCAGCCCAAGCTGGCTCCGTCGTGCGCCACGACGGTCGCCGAGGGGCAGGTGGTCAACGTCTACACGCAGAAGGCGCTTGACGCCCGTAAGGGCGTGCTTGAACTGCTCCTGATCAACCACCCGCTCGACTGCCCGATCTGCGACCAAGCAGGGGAGTGCGAGCTTCAGGATTACACGTTCCAGGAAGGGCGCGCCGATTCGCGCTATCGCGAGCCGAAGCGCTTCAATCCGGCTGAGGACTTCGGCGGCGACGTCCTCTACGTCACCAACCGCTGCATCCTCTGCACGCGCTGTGTGCGCTACATGGGCGACGTGGCCGGCGACCGCGCGCTCTGCGTCGAGGAGCGCGGCGACCGCGCGCACATCGGCATCGCACCCGACCATGACCTTTCGCATCCGTGGGCGGCCAACGTTGTTGACCTCTGCCCGGTGGGTGCGCTCGTCAGCAAGGACTTCCTGAACAAGGCGCGGGCCTGGGAACTCGACCGCACCGCGTCGGTCTGCCCGAACTGCTCGCAGGGGTGCAACATCACGCTGGAGACGCGCGACGAGGCCGTCGTGCGCATGAAGCCGCGGTCGAACGACGCGGTCAATCACTTCTATCTGTGCGACGAAGGCCGGCTGAACTATCAGTGGATCAACCGTGACGATCGGCTGGAGACGCCGATGGTGACGGGTAAGCCGGCCTCATGGGACGCGGCGCTCGCTGCCGCGGGCGCGGCGCTCAAGGGTGGTTCGGCGCACGTCGTGGCCGGCGCGTCCCTTAGCAACGAGGCGCTGTGGCTGCTCAAGCAGGCCGCTGGCGTGGGCAAATTCCGTGTCGCGAAGGGCGGTGAGGCGCCGCTGCCGGGCGTGAAGGACCTCGCCCTGCGTGCCGATCGTGCGGCAAACGCGACGGGCGCAGAGTTGATGGGCTTCTCGCGCGCCGACAATCCACTCGCAACGGCGGGCAAGATCGTGCTGATCGCCGGCGACGACTGCACGGACCTCGACACGTCTGCCCTCGCGGGCGCGAGTACGGTCATCGCCATTTGCACGGTGATCCCGAAGGGACTGCCAGCCAACAGCATCCTCCTGCCCATCGCGAACTTCGCGGAGGAAGAAGGCACGTTCACCAACCTGCGGGGCCGCGTGCAGCGGTTCCTGCAGGCGCGCCCGGCTCAAGGTCTCGCGCGGCCGAGCTGGATGGCGCTCGCTGGATTGGCCGCCGCGGCCGGGAAGAACGGCGCATTTCTGTCGGCTGAGGCGGTCTTCATCGCGATGGCGAAAACCGAAAGCGCATTCAACGGAATGAGCTATGACTCGGTCGGACTTAAGGGCCAGATGGCGGCTGGGGCGGGGGTGACGGCATGACGCACGCGCTCTTTGCCCTCCTTCAAGTCGCCGACCCGCAGCGTTCGCCCACGGACGGGATGTTCATCCTCTTCGGGCTCATCAAGGCGGTGGCCGCGTTTGGCATCTACATGCTCTGCGTGGCGTACACGACACTCGCCGAGCGCCGCGTCGCCGGGTGGATTCAGGATCGCCTCGGCCCGAACCGCGTAGGCTGGGAGGGTTTCCTGCAGCCGATCGCTGACGGCGTGAAGAACTTCATGAAGGAGGAGGCGCTCCCTGGCAGCGGGAACACCGTGCTGTTCATTCTCGCGCCAGCGATGGCCTTCGTGCCCGCGATGATTACGTGGGCGGTGATTCCGTTTGGTTCGCCTTTGCCGGTGCCGGGCGTCGGCCTCGTTGATATGGTAGTGGCCGACTTGCCCGTGGGCTTCCTGTTCACGCTCGCGATCAGCTCGCTCGGCGTGTACGGCATCACGATCGCGGGCTGGTCGTCGAACAACAAGTACGCGCTGCTCGGCGGCCTGCGGGCATCGGCCCAGATGATCTCGTACGAGATCGCCATGGGGATGAGCACCGTGTGCGTGTTGTTGCTGGCCGGCAACGTAAACCTGAACGCGGTCGTCGCGCAGCAGGCGTCGCAGGGATGGAACGTTGTGCTGCTGACGCTCGCGTTCTTCATCTTCGCGGTCGCCGGCCTCGCCGAGACGAACCGCGTGCCGTTCGACCTCCCCGAAGCCGAGTCGGAGCTGATCGCGGGTTACCACGCCGAGTACAGCTCGATGCGCTACTCGATGTTCCCGCTGGCCGAGTACGCAAACATCATTACGTCGAGTTCATTGATGATCACGCTGTTCTTCGGCGGCTGGGACATCCCGTTCACGCAGTGGGACAACCTGCCGCCGTGGACGGTGACGAAGACACTGCTCACGATGGGGCTCTACGTCTTCAAGGTGATGTTCTTCGTGTTCGCGTTCATCTGGCTGCGTTGGACCCTGCCGCGCTTTCGTTATGACCAGCTCATGTCGCTGGGGTGGAAGGTGCTGCTGCCAATGGCGCTGGTATACATCACGGTCGTCGCCTCGCTGGTGCTCGGGCTTGACGCCGCGGGACTGGCGCGCACGAGCTATGCCTACCGCGGTGCGTTCCTCGGGATGAACCTCGTATTCGTGGTGCTGGTGTTCTGGGTACTCGACCGCGGCCGCATCGTGAGCCCGGCCTTTTCGCGGCTCGAGCGTGACCGGATTACGCGATTGCAGACGGCGGCGGCGCGCAGCGATCTCCTGACGGGGAAGGGGGCCTGATGGCGATCACGACGAGGGTCGTCGAACGGCCCGTGAATGAGGCGAGCTACGTGCGGGCGACGTTCCAGGGGCTCGCGCTGACGTTCAAGCATCTCGTGGACCCGCACAAGGTGACGGTGCAGTACCCAGAGGAGAAATGGGACATCGGGCCGCGGTGGCGCGGCACGCACCGCATGCTGACCACCGAAGACGGCAAGGCGAAGTGCGTGGCGTGCGGTCTCTGCCCGACGGTGTGCCCGGCGAACTGCATCAAGCTGGTGCCGGGCGTGGACGCGGAGGGGAATCGCTATCCCGCCGTGTTCGACATCGACGAGTTCCGCTGCATCTTCTGCGGCTACTGTCAGGAAGTATGTCCGGAGGAGGCGATCCACCTCGGCCGGCATTATGAGAACGCGGAGTACGATCGCAAGGATTTTGTCTACGACCTCACGCGGCTGACGTCCCAGACGCACGCGGTGTGCGAGATGTGGGATCCGGCCGACCCCAGAGGCGAGTGATGCAAGCCAATCAATTCCACTCGCTGGCCTACTCGTTCAGCTTCTACCTCTTCGGGCTAATTGCGCTGGCTAGCGCGATTGCGTTTGTGACGCGCAAGAGCCCGGTGGCAGCGGCGATGTGGCTGGTGAACGTGATGTTCGCGCTGGCTGGGCTGTACCTGATGCTCGACGCGCAGTTCATGGCCACCATGCAGGTGCTGGTCTACACCGGCGCCATCATGGTGGTCTTCCTCTTCGTGATCATGCTGCTGAATCTCGGGCATCCGTCGGACCTGGCCGATGCCCGCGGCAAGTGGCCAACCATCCTCGCACTCTTCGTTGGCCTCGCGCTGCTGTCGGAAGTCATGGCGCTGAACCGTGGCAACACGATTGAGCGCCTAGTTCCGCCGGACCTCGCCGCGAAGGCGGCCGCCGCGGCGGCCGCCCCGATCGCCGGCGGCATCATCGGCCCGGTCGCGGCGCCGCTCTTCAAGGAGTACCTGCTGGCCTTCGAGCTGACGAGCGTGTTGCTGCTCACGGCGATCGTTGGCGCGGTGGTGCTTGGCAGGCGGAGGACCGATGCTCGTTGAGGCCCTCGCCCTTTCCGCGGTCCTGTTCTCGATCGGCGTCATCGGCGTTCTGACCCGACGGAACGCGATCATCATCTTCATGTGCGTCGAGCTCATGCTCAACGCCGTGAACCTGTCCTTCGTGGCGCTGAGCAAGCTGTACGGCGCAGCCGGCCAGGTGTTCGTGGTCTTCACGATGACCGTCGCGGCGGCCGAAGCTGCGGTGGGGTTGGCGATCATCATTGCCATCTTCCGCCACGTGAAGACCGTCAACCTCCAGAACATCAACCTCCTCAAGGGATGATGAACCCGGCCTTGATTCCCGAGGGGGCGCACCCGCTCGCGGCGACCGTCGCGCGCTTCGTGTGGCTGCTCCCGCTGCTGCCGCTGCTTGGGTTCCTGATCAATGGAACCCTCGCGATGCTCGGCGCGGCCAAGGTGGGCCCTGCTGATCCTTCCGCGGACCACGGCCATGGACACGGCGACGCGCACGCCCAGGACGACGCCCACGGACACGGCGTGAACGGACACGGCGCGCACGACGACCACCATCCGCCGCCCCGCCATAAGTTCGCGGGGATTGTGAGCCTCATCGGCCCCGGCGTGCTCCTGGCCGCGTTCGGCCTCGCGGTCGCGTGCTTCCTGGCGATGCGCGGTGTCGAGATGGAACACCCGTATGTCGTCACGCTGTTCCAGTGGATGCCGGTCGGCGACCTGCACCTCGACGCGTCGCTGCTGCTCGACCCGCTGTCGATGACGATGGTGCTCGTCGTCACTGGTGTGGGCATGCTGATCCACGTGTTCAGCGTCGGCTACATGCAGGACGATCCGGGGTATCCGCGGTACTTCGCGTACCTCAACCTGTTCGTCTTTTTCATGCTCACGCTTGTGCTCGGCGCCAGCTATCCGCTGCTGTTCGTGGGCTGGGAAGGCGTGGGGCTCTGCTCGTACCTGCTGATCGGCTTCTGGTTCTCGGAGAAGGCGAACGCGGACGCCGGGAAGAAGGCGTTCATTGTCAATCGCATCGGCGACTTCGGCTTCCTGGTCGCGATGTTCCTGATGTTCGCCAACCTCGGCACGCTCGACATCGGTAGGGTGGCGGCGAAGGCGGCGGAGTTGCCGTTCGGCGGCGTCGTGATCACGGCGATGGCCCTGTTCCTCTTCCTCGGGTGCACGGGCAAGAGCGCGCAGATTCCGTTGCACGTCTGGCTTCCGGACGCGATGGCGGGTCCGACGCCGGTTTCCGCGCTGATCCATGCGGCAACGATGGTGACGGCGGGCGTCTATCTCGTCGCACGTGCGTCGGGGATCTTCTCGATGGCGCCGGTGGCGCAATTGACCGTGGCGAGCGTTGGCGCGCTGACGGCGCTCGTGGCCGCGACCATCGGCCTCAAGCAGTGGGACATCAAGAAGGTGCTCGCGTATTCCACCGTCTCGCAGCTCGGCTACATGTTCGTGGGCGTTGGCGTCGGCGCGTACACGGCGGGGATCTTCCATCTCGTGACGCACGCCTTCTTCAAGGCGCTCCTGTTCCTTGGATCGGGTTCGGTGATCTTCGCCATGCACGCGGCGTATCACCACACGCACAACCACGACGACGCGCAGGACATGCGCAACATGGGCGGCCTGAAGCAGTACATGCCGATCACGTTCTACCTGATGTGGATCGCGACGCTGGCCATCGCCGGCATTCCGCTCTTCTCGGGGTTCTTCTCGAAGGACGAGATCCTCGCGTCCGTCTTCGCCCGCGTGAGCCATTCGACGCTCGCCGAGTCCTCGTTGCTCGGCATCCCGGGGAGCACCGTGCTGCTCATCGTCTACGGGATCGGCCTCGCGGTGGCCTTGCTGACGGCGATCTACATGACGCGCATGATGCTGTACACGTTCCACGGTCCGAACCGCACCGGTGAGGGCGAGCGGCCGCACTTGACGGAGGCGCCGTGGGTCATGACTGGCCCGCTGGTCGTGCTCGGTGTGTTGGCGGCGATCGGTGGCTGGATCAACGTGCCGGAACTGCTCGGCGCCATCGGCCCGGTGGGCGGGCTCGAGCATTTCCTCGAGCCCGTGGTCGGGCAGGCGAGCCTCCGTACGACACTCGGCGCGCCACCCCACGTCGCGCATCAGACTGAACTACTGCTCGTTGGTGCGGCCATCGCCATCGCGATTACCGGCATTGCCATCGCCGTCTGGCGACTGAAGCCCGCAGCGCTGGTGCCGAAGAAGGAGGCGCCGGCGTCGACGGGCATCTCGCGCGTGCTGGAGAACAAGTACTTCGTGGACGAGGGCTACGACGCCGCCTTCGTCCAGCCGACAGTTAGCGTGTCGCGCGCGGTGCTGTGGAAGGGGTTCGACGCGGGCATCATCGACGGACTGTTCGTCAACGGCAGCGCCCTGCTGGCGCGCGCTTTCGGTTGGCTTGGATCACAGCTCCAGACGGGCCAGGTGGGAACGTACGCCTGGGTCCTACTGATCGGCGTCATCACCCTCCTCGGCGCCTTCACCCTCCGGTAAACCATGACCGCGTTCCTGTCGTCGATCAATTACAACGCCTGGATCCTCCCGGCCCTGCTGCTGCTGCCGATTGTCGGCGCGCTCGGGCTGTGGGTCCATGCGCTGCTGTCGGCCAAGGATCCGGCCGACAAACGTTGGCGTGAAGTGCGCGTCCTTGCCTTCGCCTTCTTTGTGGTGGAGGCCCTGATCTCGCTGGGGCTCTGGTGGTCGTTTGATCCAGCCGCGGCCGGCTGGCAGGCGGCGGTGGACCTCCCGTGGATTCCGCAGTGGGGTGTCCGGTTCTCCGTCGGCATTGATGGCATCGCGCTCACGCTGATCCTGCTGACCACGCTGATGATGCCGCTGGCGGTGCTCGGCAGCTGGACGAGCATCCGCACGAAGCCCCACGCGTACTACACGCTCCTGATGCTGCTCACCGTCGGCATGCTAGGCGTGTTTGTGTCGCTCGACCTCGTGCTCTTCTATGTGATGTGGGAGATCATGCTCGTGCCGATGTATCTCGTCATCGGCGTCTGGGGCGGGGAACGGCGGCTGTACGCGGCGATCAAGTTCTTCATCTACACCATGCTGGGCTCGCTGCTGATGCTCGTCGCCATCCTGTACCTCGGATCCGCGGCGTCGCAGGCGGGTGGCGTTCCGACGTTCAGCTACGACTACATCCTGAACAACGTGCGACTCGACCCGACGACCACGCTGTGGCTGTTCGGGGCGTTCGCGCTGGCGTTCGCGGTGAAGGTGCCGATGTTCCCGTTCCACACGTGGCTGCCCGACGCGCATGTCGAGGCGCCCACGGCGGGTTCGGTGATCCTGGCGTCCATCATGCTGAAGATGGGCACGTTTGGCTTTGTGCGATTCGCGCTGCCGCTGTTCCCGAGCGCCGCGATGAATCCCACCGTGCGCAGCCTCATCATCGCGCTGGCCGTCATCGGCATCGTGTACGGCGCGCTCGTTGCCCTCGTGCAACCCGACTTCAAGAAGCTCGTCGCGTATTCGTCGGTGAGCCATCTGGGCTTCGTGATGCTGGGCATCTTCGCACTGACCACCGAGTCGGTGCAGGGCGCGCTCATGGTGAACATCAACCACGGCGTCTCGACGGGCGCCCTCTTCCTTCTCGTCGGCATGCTCTACGAGCGGCGGCACACGCGCATGATCGAGGACTACGGCGGCATCGCCAAGGTCGTGCCGATCTTCGCCACAGTGCTCACGATCGTCTCGCTGAGCAGCATCGGCGTGCCAGGCACCAACGGCTTCATCGGCGAGTTCCTCGTGCTCGTCGGCTCGTACAAGACGCAGCCGGTCGCCGCGGTGATCTCGGCGACAGCCGTCATTTTCGCCGCGGCGTACCTGCTGTGGGCGCTGCAGCGCATCATCTACAACAAGCTGTCGAAGCCGGAGAACGAGGGAATCAAGGACCTCAATTGGCGCGAAATCGGCCTGCTCGTGCCGATCCTCGCCGCCATCGTCTGGATGGGTGTCTATCCCAAGCCCGTGCTCGAAAAGACAGAAATGGCGGCGCGGCGCCTCGTGACGTACGTCGAGGCCACCTCGGCTAACACGCCGCAGACCGCTTCCAACTCGGCGCGATAAATGAATTTCGATCTCGCGATTCCGTCGCAACTGACGCGGGCCCTCGGTCCCGACCTGCTACTTATGGCCGGCGCCATGGTGCTGATGCTGTGGGCGGCTTGGCGGCCCGATTCGGACAAGCACCAACGCGCCGTCGGCGCCGCGTCGCTGGCACTCATCGCCGTCACCATGGGCGCGCTGTTCTGGTATGCCTCTCGCGGCTTCTCGTCCACCAATGGCGTGATCGCCGTGGACAACTTCCGCTGGGCGGCGGACCTCATCTTCCTGCTCGGCGCATTTGGCGCGATCGCACTGGGAATGGAGTACAATGCGCGCGAGCGCATCCTCCCGGCGGAATCACATGTGCTGGTTTTGTTCGCAACGTCTGGTATGATGGTGCTGGCCGCCGCGCGCGACCTGATGATCGTATTCCTCGGCATCGAACTGATGTCGGTGGCGGTGTACGTGCTAGCCGGCATGAACCGGCGAAGCCCGAAATCGGCTGAAGGTTCGCTCAAGTACTTCTTGCTTGGCGCATTCGCGACCGGGTTCCTTCTCTACGGCATCGCGTTGATCTACGGCGCGACCGGCACCACGAACCTTTGGGATATCTCGCGCAAGGTTGCCGAGTGGACTTTCCCGGCGCGACCGATGATGGCCGTCGGTACCGGCCTGCTCCTAGTCGGCTTTGGCTTCAAGGTCGCGGCCGCGCCATTCCACATGTGGGCGCCTGACGTGTACGAGGGTGCGCCCACGCCGATCACCGCGTTCATGGCGACGGCGGTCAAGGCGGCGGCGTTCACGACCTTCGTGCGCGTCTGGATGGAGGCGCTCCCCGGCATGGGAGGCGCCTGGTTCGCGCCGGTCTGGTGGCTGGCTGCCGTCGCGATGTTCGTCGGCAACGCGGTGGCACTGTCCCAGCGCAACCTGAAGCGACTGCTCGCGTATTCGTCGATCGCGCACTCGGGGTACCTGCTGGTGGCGGTGGCCGCGGGTTCACTTGCCGGCTCGTCCGCGTTCCTGTTCTATCTCGTCGCGTACACGCTGGCCTCGTTCGGCGCGTTCGCTGTCGTCATCACCGTGGCACGCACGGGCGACACGAATGGCGAGCTGTCGGACTATGAGGGGTTGTGGCATGTGCGCCCCGGCCTTGCCATCGCAATGGCCGTGTTCATGCTCTCGCTGATGGGCTTTCCGGTCTTCGGCGGTGTCGGGTTTTTCGGCAAGTGGTATCTGCTGATGGCAGCCATCGAAGCGCCACGATCGCTGGTCACCTTGGCCGTGGTGCTCGTCCTGACATCGGTGATGTCGGCGGGCTACTACGTCAACGTGGTGCGTCTGATGTTCATGAAACCTCGTCCCGAGGGAGCGGCAGAGATCGAACCGTCGGGTGCGCTGACGCGAGGCGTCGTCTTCACTGCCGCGATCGCGGTTCTCGCCCTCGGGCTTGTGCCGAGCCGGCTCATCGCGTGGAGCCGAGCGAGCCTGCCGCGAGCACCGCAGGCCCAGGTGACGACAACCGTCGCACCAAAGTGATCTCCCTCGACGCCTCGCACTCGCGAGGCGTCGTCGTCTCCGAGGCGCTAAGTTTCGTGCTCCACCCCGTACCTCGAGACTTATGATCAGCGCAGGGATCTTTCGCCAGTACGACATTCGCGGTGTGGTCGGCGACGACCTCACCACCGAGGCGGCGGAGGGAATTGGCCGCGGTTATGCGGCCATTCTCGCCGAGCGCGGCCTCGCCGGCGCGGTGGCTATCGGGCGCGACAACCGGCACAGCGGCGGCGCGCTTCGCGACGCGCTGGTGCAGGGGCTGACGGACTGCGGCGTCGACGTGGTGGACATCGGCGTCGCACCGACACCCGTCCTGTACTGGAGCCTGCACCATTGCGGCGTCATTGGCGGCATTCAGATCACGGGCTCGCACAACCCGCCCGAGTTCAACGGATTCAAGCTGAGCGTCGGCTCCACATCGCTCCACGGCGACAGCATTCAGCGACTGTACCAGCTGATCGCGGGCAGCAAGAACGCGTTGCAGAAGGGCGCGGTTCGGACGGCGGCGGTGATTGACGACTACGTGGCCGACATCATCAAGCGGATCGGTAGGATCAAGCGGCCGCTCAAGGTCGTGGTGGACTGCGGCAACGGCGTGGGTGCGCTCACCGCGCCTCAGGTATGCGCCGCGCTGGGAGTAAATGCGGAACTACTCTTTGCGGAGAGCGACGGCACGTTTCCCAATCACCATCCCGATCCGACGGTCGTCGAGAACCTGCAAGACCTCATCGCCGCGGTGAAGCGCACGGGGTCCGAGCTCGGTATCGGCTTCGACGGCGACGCGGACCGCATTGGCATCGTGGATGGCAAGGGCACGATCATCTGGGGAGACTACCTGCTGCTGCTCTACGCCCGCGACGTGCTGGCGCGCACGGGGAAGGGACAGTCCATCATCTTCGACGTGAAGTGTTCGCAGGCGTTGCCTGACGCCATCCGCAAAGCGGGCGGCGAGCCGCTGATGTGGAAGACCGGGCACTCGCTGATCAAGGCGAAGATGAAGGAACTCCACGCGCCGATCGCCGGCGAGATGTCGGGCCACATGTTCTTCACCGAGGGATTTTACGGGCACGACGACGCCATCTACGCCGCCGCGCGTCTGATGCGCATCCTCGGAGACAGCGGCAAGCGCGTGGACGAGCTCCTCGCCGATGTGCCGCGTTTTGTGAGCACGCCGGAGTTGCGGGTGAACTGCGCCGACGACAAGAAGTTCGCCGTTGTAGTAGCCGCCCAGGAGCACTTTGCGAAACATCGTGAGGTGATCGCCGTGGACGGCGCGCGCATTCTCTTCGGCGACGGCTGGGGGCTGATTCGTGCGTCGAACACTCAGCCGATTCTCGTGCTGCGGTTCGAGGCGCTGTCAGACGCGCGTCTCAAGGAGATCCGCGCGGAGGTGGAGGGCTGGCTGAAGACGCAGGGGGTCGGCGCGTAGCATGACTGTGCGGCGCGCGCTCGCGTTGGCCGGCCTGGCGCTGGCGCTCGCGCTGGTCGCGGGCCGCGTCGTAGCCGGCGCCTATGCGGAATGGGCCTGGTTCGACGCGCTCGGCGCATCATCGGTGTGGCGCGCTCGTTTCCTGGCACTTACCACGCTCCGCGCCGGACTGTTCGCAGTGGCGTTCGTCTTCACCTTCGCCAACCTGCTGGCGATGCGCCGATCCATCGTATCGCTCGTGCTGCCACGGCGCGTGGCTAATCTCGTGATCGGCGAGGCGGTGCCCGGCAGCGCGCTCACGCTCACGGCGGCGATTGCGAGCGCCGTCATCGCGGCGGCGGTCGCGCTGCCGCAGAACGACTGGGTGGGGTTCGTACGGGCGCGATGGGCGACGCCACTCGGCGAGAGCGATCCATACCTGAACCGCGACTTGGCGTTCTGGATGGGCTGGCTGCCGTTTGAGCGCGGGCTGCACGAGTGGGCGGTGCTGCTCGCTGTTGTCGTGGGCGTGACCGTGGTCGGGCTGTATGCGTTGACGCCATCGGTGCATGTGGAGCGCGGGCGCGTGCACATCTCGACCTGGGTCCGTCGCCACCTCGCGCTCTACACGTCCGTGCTGCTCCTGGTTGTCGCGTGGGGATACCGACTCGACGCGTATAGCCTGCTTCTCCATGGCAGCGGCGTGCGTGAGACGTTCACCGCGTTCGATCACCGCGTGCTCTTTCCGTATGTCATCGCCCTCGGATTCGGCACGGCCGCAGTCGCGGTGCTTGTCGCGTGGACCGGATGGATCGGACACCGGCGCGCCATGCTTGGCGCACTGCTGATTGTGCTCATCGCCGGACCGCTCGGCCGGCTGGGCCTGCCGCTGCTCAACCGACGCGCGGCGACCGAGCGCGAACGCGCATCGCTGGAACGGCCGTACACCCACGTGCGTTCGCTCTATACACAGCGCGCATTTCGAGTGGATGAGATCATCCGCGGGGCCGCGGCCGACAGCTTGCGCATCTCCGCGACGGACATCGCGCAGCGGGTCAGCGGATGGGATCCTTCGGCACTGACGCGCGCCGCGGCCGACGAGCCCGGAATGACCGCCGCGGCCGGGGCGGGCGCCTGGCGGGTGGCGACCGGTGATTCCCTGCGCGCGCTAGTGTCGTATGCCAGCGAGGGTGCGGACGTCGCACGGGGCGCGACGCTCGTCGAGGAGCTAGATCCGAGCGACGCTGACGAAAGGGGCGGTCCGTGGCCGGCGGCCGTTCGATCGCCGCTCTCGCTGCCGGCTATCGCCGTGGGAATGGGCGCCCTTTCATCGCGTGTGATTGAGGACACGCTTGGCCGCATCCTGGCGCCCGCGTTCGGCGCAACGTGGCAACGCATTGGGCTCGCATGGGGCGTCCGGAGCCTACGCCTCGCGTTCCGCGACGAAGATCCGCGCTATGCCCGACTGCTGACGCGCCGAGAGGTGCGCGCGAGGGTGCACGCACTGGTTCCCTTCTTCACGACGGGCGCCACGCCGCAGGCGTTCGTGGCACACGATTCACTCTGGTGGAGCGTCGAGCTGTTCAACGCGAGCGCGGACCACCCGCTCACCGAGCCGCTCGTCGTCGCTGGCGAAACGCTGCGCTTCGCCGTCTCCGCCGGGGTCGCGCTCGTGAACGCACACAGCGGACGCGCGCTCATCGTTCTGCCCAATCGGGCGGACAAGATGACCCGGTGGTGGCGCGACCACCTCCCGGATCTTTTCGTGACGCGTCGCGCCCTGGACGATGACCTGCTCAAGGCGCTTCCGCCCCCCGTCGACCGCGCGGTGTTACAGGGAAGCGCGCTCGCTCGCACTGGATTCCGCAACGACACGCTGTCAACGCGGCCGCTCTTCATGGCGGATGACGCCGACGTCGAGCTCCTCCCGGGCGCACCGACGCCGTACGTGAGCGGAGCAGACGGCAGCCCGCTCGCGTGGGGTGTGCCAGCTGTGGACGGACTGGACCATCTGCGCGGTGTCTTCGTGGCCGTGGGCGGTCGCGATCCACGGACGGTGCTGGTGGAACAGGCTGACACACTGCGCTGGTCGTCCGTGCTCGATCGTCTGCAGCGCACGGCCGACTCCGCCCGGATCAGTCGCACACGCCGGCATCCGCGGCGCGGGCGCGTACAGGCGGTGCCGCTGCAGGACGGGATGCTCGCCATTCAGTCCTTCTACGAGTGGAGTCCCGATCGCCCACCCACTCTCGCCGGCACCGTGGCGTGGCACCGTGGCGAGGCGCGCGCCGCGGCGTCGCTGGCGTCTGCGTTCGGCGCCCCCTCGCGCGCAGGAGAAACCGACGCTCGACTCCGTCTGCGTATGGCCCGCGTATACGCCGCGATGCAGGATGCGCTGCGTCACGCCGATTGGGTGGCGTTCGGCCGGGCGATGGCGGAGCTTCGGCGACTATCAACCGAACGAAAGTAAGGACTGCCTCACGATTCGCTGCGTGGGGGGAGATGCTGACATCAGCATCGGGCGTTCCCTGAAGCACGGGCCGTCGACGTATCCGGAGCAGCAGTCGGACTGCGATTCGACGCGATCGAATGCGTCGCTCAGTTCGAGAATCTCGTGCATCCATCTCCCATCAGCGTGAATTACGCGATAAATTTCACGCGTTGATTCTGACTGGCGCCGCTCGGCGCCGTGTACATATCCCTCGGAGTTTCTGTGAATATTCACGAATACCAGGCGAAGGAGCTCCTGCATGGATTCGGTGTGCCGATTCCGAACGGCAAGATCGCGACGACGCCTGCTGAAGCGGAGGCGATCGCCAAGGAGTTCGGCGTCGCCGTGATGGTGAAGGCGCAGGTGCATGCTGGCGGCCGTGGCAAGGCGGGCGGCGTGAAGTTCTGCAAAACGCCGGCGGACGCGAGGGAGAAGGCGACCGCGATTCTCGGCATGCAGATTAAAGGACTGACTGTCGAGAAGGTGCTCGTCACCGTCGCCGCCGACATCGGCAGCGAGGCATACGTCGGCATCATCGTCGACCGCCAGCGCAAGAAGCCGGTCTTCATGGTGTCCGCGGCCGGTGGCATCGACATCGAGCAAGTGGCCGCGCAGACACCCGAGAAGATCCTCTACCTGCCGGTGGACACGCGCTATGGCCTGCGTGGCTACGAAGCCATGCGCATGGGCTTCTTCCTCTACCGCGACGTGAAGCTTGCCAAGCAGGCAGCCAAGATCATGCAGCAGCTCTACTCCGCCTTCATGGCAAGTGGCTGTTCGCTGGCGGAGATCAACCCGCTCGTGGCCACGCCGGCCGGCGAGCTGATTGCCGTCGACGGCAAGATGGTGATCGACGACAACGAGCTTGACCGCCACGCGGAGATCGAAGCGTTGCGCGACGTGTCGTCCGAGGCCGCGTCGGAAGTGGACGCGCGCAACTGCAACCTCACGTTCATTAAGCTCGACGGCAACGTGGGCTGCGTCGTCAACGGCGCCGGTCTCGCAATGGCGACAATGGACTTGGTGAAGTACTACGGCGGCGAACCGGCCAACTTCCTCGACATCGGTGGGTCGTCGAACCCCGAGAAGGTCGTGAACGCGCTGCGCATCATCACCGCCGACGCGAACGTGAAATGCATCCTGTTCAACATCTTCGGCGGCATCACGCGCACCGATGACGTGGCCAACGGTATCGTCACGGCTACCAAGGCGAACCCGCTGAAGGTGCCGATCGTCATCCGCCTCACGGGCACGAACGAAGAGATCGCCATGAAGATCCTCACCGATAACGGCTTCTCAGCGTCGGCGGACATGGACGAGGCTGTGAAGAAGGCCGTCGCGACGGCGAAGGGAGGGAAGGCCGCGTGAGCATCTTCATCAACAAGGACACGAAGCTGGTGGTGCAGGGAATCACGGGCCGCGACGGCTCGTTCCACACCAAGCAGGCCATCGAGTACGGCACGAACGTCGTCGCCGGCGTCACCCCCGGAAAAGGCAGGCAGACGTTTGAAGGTGCGGTGCCGATATTCAACAACGTGTACGACGCCGTCGCCAAGACGGGAGCGAACACGTCGGTCATCTACGTGCCGCCGATGGGCGCGGCCGATGCCATCATGGAAGCGGTAGATGCGGGCATTGCGCTCGTCGTCTGCATCACCGAGGGCGTGCCGGTGCTCGACATGACGAAGGTCTATCCCTTCGTGAAGGAGCGCGGCGCCCGTCTCGTCGGACCGAACTGCCCGGGCGTCATCTCACCGGCGCAGGCCAAGGTCGGCATCATCCCGGGGCGCATCTGCATCCCCGGACCCGTCGGCGTCGTCAGCCGCTCAGGCACGCTGACCTATGAAGTTGTTTATCAGCTCACGCGCGCGGGAATCGGCCAGACGACGTGCGTCGGCATCGGCGGCGATCCGATCAACGGCACCAACTTCATCGATTGCCTCTCGGCGTTCGAGAAGGACCCAAGCACGAAGGCCGTGGCGTTGATGGGTGAGATCGGTGGCACGGACGAGCAAGAAGCCGCGGACTTCGTCAAGAACCACATGACCAAGCCCGTCGTGGGCTTCATCGCTGGCCAGACGGCGCCCCCGGGGCGTCGCATGGGACACGCGGGCGCGATCATTTCAGGTTCGGCGGGCACCGCCGCGGAAAAGGTCGAGGCGTTCAAGGCCGCCGGCATCGGCGTGGCCGTACGCCCGATGGACTTCGTGGAGTTGATCAGGGCGAAGCTGCACTAGTACATAGCGGCGACACGGAGGGCGAAGGACGCGAAGAATCGCGAAGGGTTCGTCGGCCACTCCTTCGCTGCCCTTCGCGCCCTTCTATCTTTGTTGTGGCAGTCTCCAACCGAACCCCAGGACTTCACCTCATGGCTGGCAACCGCACGCTCGCAATCATCAAGCCCGACGCGCTTGGCTCGGGGAAGGCAGGGAAGATCATCGCCCATCTCGAGGCCCAAGGCTTCAAGATCATTTGCGCGCGCGTCATTCACATGACGATGGCCGAGGCCGGCGCGTTCTACGAGGTGCACAGAGGACGCCCGTTCTATGCTGAACTCGTGGAGTTCATGAGCTCGGGACCCTGCATGCCGATGGTGCTGCAGAAGGACGACGCGGTGGCGGCGTATCGCACGGCCATCGGCGCCACGGATCCAGCCGAGGCGGCTCAGGGAACCGTGCGCAAGCTCTACGCCGAGTCGAAGGGGCGAAACGCGGTGCATGGGTCCGATTCCGACGAGAACGCCCGCGTCGAAGGCACGTTCTTCTTCGGCGTGGCCGCGCTGGTATGAGGCGCTTCCGCTACACCGGGGGCGTGCCGGCCCCTTACCCGAGCTCCAGCGGAGAAACAAGCCTAAGTATCAGCCATTCCAGCACTTGACCCATCGCCGGACGCGGAATAGTTTACGTGGTTATGCTGTCGTTTGACATCCGGTCGCTGGAGCACGAAGCAGCCACGGTCAAGGCCGTGCTGCCTCCTGATGACAGCGTGTGGGCGGAAGGGGACGAATCCCGGCCCCTTCGCGAGGGCATCCTGGTAACCGGACGGCTCTCGGCAGCAGGCACGGGGCGGTACTATTTCAGCGGCCACTACGCAGGCGCCGTGCTCCAGGAGTGCCGACGGTGTCTTTCGCCGGTTGAGTCGGCCGTCGAAGCTGACGTCCACGTGTTGTTTGCGGCTGCTGGCGGCGAGGACGATGACGATCCGGATGTCTTCCGCGTGGAAGGCGCCAAAGGGGACATGATTGACCTGCGTACCGCTATGCGGGAGCAGTGGCTGCTAGAGGTGCCGCCGTTCTCGGTGTGCCGCCCTGATTGTAAGGGGCTGTGCCCGAAGTGCGGCGCCGACTTGAATGACGGGGCATGCGGTTGCGCCCCGGACACCGATGCCCGATGGGATGCGCTGCGGAAACCCCGCGACACACCCGAATAACCTGACCCTGTCACGAGACGACGATGGCCGTCCCGAAGAGAAAAACTTCCAAGCGTAAGAAGCGGGCCCGCAACACGCACAAGAAAGCTCCGGCAATCAACATCCAGGCTTGCCCGAAATGCGGCGCTCAGAAGCGCCCGCATCGTGTCTGCCCGGACTGCGGTTACTACGCCGGCGAGCAGCGGGTCACGAAGAAGGTCAGCTGACATTGGCACGCATCGCGCTGGACGCCATGGGCGGCGATCACGCCCCTGCGGCGACGATCGCGGGTGCGTTGCTGGCCCTGCAGGAACTCGCGCCCGAACACAGCATCCAGTTGGTGGGACGCACCGAGGCCATCCGCGCCGAGCTTGACGCGCAGTTGGCCGCGGCCGCGCCCGCTTTGCGCGCGCAGGCCCACCGTGTATCGATGGTCGAGGCCGCCGAAGTGATCGAGATGACCGACAAGCCGTCGGTGGCGATTCGAGGCAAGCCCAAGAGCTCGATGGCGGTCGGCCTTCGCCTGCAGGTGGACGGTGACTCTGACGCGTTCGTCAGCGCCGGCAACACGGGCGCACAGATGGCGGCGTCCACGTTCATTCTCCGCCTGCACGAGGGGCTCAATCGCCCGGCGATTGCGACGCTGTTCCCGAGCGCGCGCGTGCCAGTCGTCGTCCTCGACAGCGGCGCGAACGTCGACTGTTCGGCGGAGGAACTCGTGCAGTTCGCGCGGCTTGGCGCCGTCTACGCCGAGGACATCCTTGGCCGCACGACTCCCAGCGTCGCCCTGCTTTCAGTGGGCGAGGAGCCGGAAAAGGGCAACGCCGCAGTGAAGGATGCGCACAAGGCACTCGCGGCGGCTGGAGGGATCAACTTCATCGGCAACGTCGAGGGCCGTGACCTCCCGATGGGCACGTGCGATCGCGGACCCGTGGACGTGGTGGTCTGCGACGGCTTCGTCGGAAACGTGCTCCTCAAGTTCTACGAGGCGGTGCCGAAGCTCATCGTCGGCCTGATTACCAAGAGCGGCGTGCCGAAGGAGCAGCTCTCTGGCGCGCTAGAGAACCTCGACTACGCCGCGCATGGTGGCGCGCCGCTGCTTGGCGTGAAGGGTGTGTCGATCATCTGCCATGGCAAGTCGTCGCCCGAGGCCATCAAGAACGGGATTCTCGTCGGACTGCGCGCGGCGTCTTCGCGCATGAGCGACCACATCGGCCAGCGCCTCGCGTCCACGGCTTCAGGAGCAACTGCATGAAACGCCCCCTCGCGATGATTGTCGGCACTGGTCACGCGGTGCCGAAGAAGATCCTCACCAACAGCGACATCGCCGCAATGGGGATCGAGACGACCGACGAGTGGATCGTCGAGCGCACTGGCATTCGCCAGCGATACGTTGCCGGCGAAGGCGAGTCGCTCACGTCGCTCTCCGCCGAGGCAGCGCGCGCGGCAATGAAGGTCGCGGGCGTCACGGCGCCCGAGCTCGACATCATCGTGCTCGGCACTGCCTCACCAGATCGCCTGCTGCCCTCCACGGCGGTCGAGGTGCAGGCAGCGATCGGCGCGACGCGGGCCGCGGCGTTCGACATTTCGGCGGCGTGCAGTGGCTGGGTGTACGGTATGCAGATTGCCGAAGGGCTCATGGCACTGGGCGGCGCCGAGACGGTCCTTGTGCTGGGCGCCGAGACGTTGACACGCATCACGAACTGGAAGGACCGCAACACGTGCGTGCTCTTTGGAGACGGCGCCGGCGCGACGGTGGTGAAGCGCTCGACAAAGGGGCGTGGCATCCTGTCGGCGTACACGCGCAGCGACGGCACGCTGGCCGACCTCCTGCATCGGCCAGCGGGCGGAGCGCTTCGCCCCGTCACGCCCGAAGTGCTCGCCGACGGGAGCAACTGCATCGCCATGGCGGGGCGCGAAGTGTTCAAGAACGCGGTGCGCTCGATGGCCGACGCCTGTGACCGCGCGCTGGACGGCGCCAAGCTTGCCGCGAGCGATATTGACCTGCTGATTCCGCACCAAGCCAACATCCGCATCATCGAGGCGACGGCGAAGCATGCCGGCATGCCGATGGAGAAGGTGTATGTCAACGTGGACCGCTACGGGAATACGTCGGCGGCTTCCATCCCGATTGCGCTCGACGAGGCGCTGCGCGCCGGACGCATCAAGGAGGGAATGACGGTGATGTTCGTCGCCTTCGGTGCCGGATTCACGTGGGGCAGCCTCGTGGTGCGCTTCTGAGTTGACCGCGGCCGGATAGCCCTGTGTGGCGCCGGCCCTCATCCAGCGTTCATGCAACTTCTTCTCCTGTTTCCCGGGCAGGGCTCGCAGAAGCCCGGCATGGCAATGGACCTTGCCGAGCGATTTGCGGTGGCTCGCGCGGTGTTCGCTGAGGCGGATGCCGCACTGAGCGCACCCCTCTCGACGCTCTGCTTCGAGGGGCCAGCCGAGGAGTTGACCCGCACGCACAACGCGCAACCGGCGCTGCTCGCGCACGGTGCCGCCGTGTGGGCCGTGGTGAGGGAGCGTGCCGCCGCACATATCGCGGCCGCTGCCGGGCACTCCCTCGGCGAGTTTTCCGCGTACCACGCGGCGGGCGCGTTGCCGCTCGCCGACGCTGTGCGCCTCGTACGACGCCGCGGCGAGCTGATGTACGAAACGGGTGTGCAGCGGCCGGGTGCGATGGCCGCGGTGCTCGGCGAACTGCGGCGTCCGATTGAGGACATCTGCGCGGAAGCCAGCGCGGCAGGGGTGGTCGTGCCGGCCAACTACAACGCGCTCGAACAGATCGTGATTTCCGGCGAAGTAGCGGGCGTTGAGCGCGGTATGGAGCTGGCCAAGGCCGCGGGCGCCAAGCGCACGATGCGGCTGCAGGTGAGCGGCGCATTCCATTCACCGTTGATGCAGCCCGCCGAAGGCGGACTGCGCGAGGCGCTCGAGTCGGCGGCTTGGAGCGGGCCGCGCTGGCCGGTCTACTCGAACGTCACGGCGGCACCCGTGACCACGGCGGCCGACGCGCGCTCTCTCTTGCTGCGACAACTCACATCACCGGTGCGGTGGGTCGGGGTCATTCAAGCGATGGCGACCGCGCATCCCGACGCTACTTTCGTCGAAATGGGTCCGGGTAATGTGCTCACCGGACTGCTCAAGCGATTGGCGCCCAACCACGCCGCGAAGACGTGCGGCACGGTGGCGGAAGTGGAAGCCCTCCTGTCCGCGCTCTAGCGGTTCTATTCTTTCGTCCCCCATCTACCCTGTGCTCCCATGATCTCACTCTCCGGAAGAACCGCGCTCGTGACCGGCGCATCCCGCGGCATCGGCCGCGCGATTGCCGAATCGCTCGTGGCCAGCGGCGCTCGCGTAGCGATCGCCGACCTGGACCTGGCCACCGCCGAGAAGACGGCGGCGGAGATCGGCGAGTCGCGCGGATTCGCCTGCGACGTGTCGGACCCAACTGCGGTCACGATGCTTATCCAGACCGTCGAGGACTCCTTCGGTTCGCTTGACATCCTCGTAAACAACGCCGGCATAACGCGGGACAACCTTATGGCCCGCATGAAGGACGAGGACTGGGACGCGGTGATGGCAGTCAACCTGCGATCGGCCTTCGTGGCCATTCGCGCGGCCCAGCGCGGGATGATGAAGCGGCGCTGGGGGCGCATCATCAACATTGCCAGCGTTGTTGGTATCATGGGGAACAAGGGGCAGGCCAACTACGCGGCATCGAAGGCGGGGCTCATTGCCCTCACGAAGACGGCGGCCAAGGAACTGGCGTCTCGTAACATCCTCGTGAACGCCATCGCCCCCGGTTTCATCCAGACCGCCATGACCGAAAAGCTGTCAGACGAGGCCCGCGCGGCGCTTGCAGCGCAGATCCCGCTCGCTCGGCTGGGCGAGCCCAAGGACATCGCCAACGCGGTGGCCTTTTTGGCCTCGGATATGGCCTCCTACATCACCGGACAGGTCCTGGTGGTGGACGGCGGCATGGTGATGTAGCGGAACGCGACAACCACTATATTAAGTCTTCCCTCCACATCCAACGTTCGCGAGGATCGCGGTATGGCCGACTATGGCGACAAGGTGAAGGACATCATCGAGAAGGAACTCGGCGTCGAGCGCGAGAAGCTGACGGCAGAAGCGAGCTTCATCGAAGACCTCGGGGCCGACAGTCTCGACATTGTCGAACTGGTGATGGAGTTCGAGAAGGAATTCAACATCGACATCCCGGACGAGGATGCCGAGAAGCTCCGGACCGTCGGCGACGCGATCGCATACCTGAACCAGAAGATCGGCTGAGGAGATGAAGCGCCGGGTCGTCATCACGGGCCTCGGGTGCGTCACTCCCGTCGGCAACGACGTGGGCAGTACGTGGCAAGCGCTGCTCGACGGGAAGTCGGGGGGCGCGCCGATCACGCACTTCGACGCGACGAACCACAAGGTGCGCTTCGCCGCGGAAGTGAAGGGCTTCGACCCGGCGTTGTACATGGACCGCAAGGAGGTGAAGCGGTCCGACGTGTACACGCAGTACGCGATGGCCGCGGCCGTGCAGGCAATGACGGACGCGGGATTCGGGGACGGGCAGGGCTACGACCCGCTGCGCACGGGCGTGGTGATCGCCAGCGGCATTGGCGGGATCAATACGTTCGAGCACCAGCATAGCGTGCTCCTGGAATCGGGGCCGGGGCGCATCTCGGCGTTCTTCATCCCGATGTTCATCAGCGACATCGCATCGGGAGTCGTCTCAATGCGATTCGGCGCCAAGGGGCCGAATTTCTGCACGGTGTCGGCCTGTGCGTCGTCGGGACACGGCATTGGCCTCTCGTTCCGCGCAGTGCAATACGGTGACGCCGACGTGATGATCGCGGGCGGCGCCGAGGCCTCGGTGACGGCCCTCTCGATGGCCGGATTTGCCAACATGCAGGCGCTCTCGACGCGCAACGATGACCCGGCGCGGGCGTCGCGCCCTTTCGACGCCACACGCGATGGCTTCGTGCTCGGCGAGGGGAGCGGCGTGGTGATCCTCGAGGAACTCGAGCATGCCAGGCGGCGCGATGCGCGGATCTACGGTGAGATCGCGGGCTTTGGCATGACCGGGGACGCGTATCACCTCACGGGGCAGCCCGAGAATCACGAGGGGCTGCAGCGGGCGATGCGTCGCGCGCTCGAGGACGGCGGCCTCTCGCCGGCCGAGCTGCACTATGTGAACGCGCATGGCACGTCCACACCGATGAACGACGTCAATGAGATCCGCGCCATCAGGGCGGTGCTTGGGGCGCATGCATCGGGCGTGAACGTCAGCTCCACGAAGTCAGCCACCGGACACATGCTTGGCGCGGCAGGCGCCGTGGAGACGATCGTCACCACCCTCGCGATCCAGCACGGCACGGTGCCGCCGACCATCAACCTGCAGTCGCCGGATCCCGAGTGCGATCTCGACTGCACGGCCAACGAGCCCGTGAAGCGCACCGTCAGCGCGGCGTTGAACAACTCCTCCGGCTTCGGCGGGCACAACACTTCGCTCGCGCTCGTCCGGTTCCGGGACTGAGCGGATGGCCGCGGCACCGCAGGTTCCGTTTGACCGCATCCACGACCCGGTCCTGCGCCGCATCGGCGAGCGCGTCGCGGCGAGCCAGCGCCTGAGCATCGCGGACGGCCTCGCGCTCTTCCGCACGCGGGATCTGGCGGGGCTCGGCGCGCTGGCCGACGCCGTGAACAGGGCCAAGAACGGCGACGTGGTGACCTTTGCGTCGAACCAGCACATCAACCCGACCAACATCTGCGTACTGCGGAAGACGTGCGTCTTCTGCGGGTACGCCCGACTCCCCAAGGAGAACGGTGCGTACCGGTACACGCTGGATCAGGTGCTGGCCGAGGCGGCGCAGGCGGCCGACGGCATGACTCGCGAGTTCCACATCGTCGGCGGGCTCGACATGAAGGCGGGGCTCGCCTACTACGCCGAGATGTTCCGCGCGCTGAAGGCGAACTTCCCGCACGTGCACATCAAGGCGCTTACCGCGGTGGAGATCGCGCATATCG
Source organism: Gemmatimonadota bacterium (assembly GCA_023249305.1). Taxonomy (GTDB): domain Bacteria; phylum Gemmatimonadota; class Gemmatimonadetes; order Gemmatimonadales; family Gemmatimonadaceae; genus PNKL01. The sequence goes on along the minus strand of JAHFCU010000013.1, from coordinate 20,592 downwards.
CCCGCATCGAGAAGATGCCGTGGCGGGACGTGCTCGTGGCGCTGAAGGAGGCGGGGCTCGACACCATGCCCGGCGGCGGCGCCGAGACGTTCAGCGCCGCGGTGCGCGAGCGCATTTCGGACAAGAAGCTCGCTGGCGCCGAGTACATCGGCGTGCACCGCACCGCGCACATAGTCGGCATCCGCACGAACTGCACGATGCTGTACGGCCACGTCGAGACGCCTGACGACCGCCTACAGCACCTGCAGATGTTGCGCGACCTGCAGGATGAGACCGGCGGCTTCCTCGCCTACATCCCGCTCGCGTACCATCCGGACGACAACGCGCTCGGCAAGGAGCTGGGCCGGCAGGGCACCGCGACCACGGGCTGGGACGACCTCAAGCAGCTCGCCGTCGGCCGGTTGTTCCTCGACAACTTCCAGCACGTCAAGTCGCATTGGATCATGGTCACGCCGCAACTGTCGCAGGTGGCGCTGCACTACGGCGTTAACGACCTCGAAGGCACCGTCGTGCGCGAGAAGATCTACCACGCCGTCGGCGCGCAGACGCCGCAGGCGATGTCGCTCGCCGAGATCCTCAGGCTCATTCGGGGCGCCGGGAAGACCCCATCCGAGCGTGATTCCTTCTATCGCATCCTGCGCACGGAGTTCGACGCCACCCCGGTACCGGTCGGAGCGTCCTGATGCGCGTCGGCCGTATTCCGTACCTCAACTGTGCGCCGGTCTACGGCGCGGTGGATCGCGGTATCGTGACGCTTGACGCCGAGCTGGTGAGCGGCGTGCCGTCGGCGCTCAACCGCGGTGTTGCCGAGGGTCGCATTGACGTGTCGGTGGTGTCGGCGGTTGAGTATGCGCGTGACGCGTCGAGGTACCTGCTGCTCCCAGACCTCGCGATTTCGTGCGACGGCCCCGTGCGGAGCGTGATGCTCTTCTCGACGCGACCGGCCACGGAGCTGGCGGGTGAACAGGTGCTCGTGAGCCGCAGTTCGATGACCTCCGTCGCGCTGCTCGACCTGCTCTTCGAACATGTCTGGAAGGTGAAGCCGATCTTCACACCGGGTGATACCGAGGCGGACGATCTGCAGCGCGACCAGTCGCCCGTGGCGGCGCGGCTCGTCATCGGCGACGCGGCCCTCATGCTTCGTCATCCGGAGCATCCGGTGGCTGCGGCGCACGGGCGCAAATACCCGTTCGTCTACGACCTCGGTGCGGAGTGGAAACAATGGACCGGGCTTCCGTTCGTCTTCGCGGTCTGGGTGGCACGGCGCGAAGTGAGCGCTCGCGACGCGCTCGCGGTGCACGGCGCGCTGATTGAGAGTCGAAATTGGGGGCTCGCGAATCTGAGGCGGATTTCGGAGGACGCCTCGCCTGTTTGCCAACTTCCGGCGGCCGTCGTGCACGAGTATCTCGCGGGACTCGATTATGGACTGGGGCTCGAGTACCTGGAGGGACTCTCGGAGTTCTTCCGACGACTTGAGCTCGCGGGCAAGGTGCCGCAGGGACGACTCGTCTTCCTTCCGGCGGCCTGATGTTGTTTCACGGTCGGCCCGCAACGGAGCGGTCGCCCTTCGCCCCCTTCTCTCGATGTGACCATGTCTGAGCTCTCCAACTTCCTCGACCTCTACAAGCACGCGCCTCTCCTCGAGCTGGGCGCGCTCGCCGACGCCCGGCGCCGCGAGCTGCACCCCGAGGGGGTGGTCACGTACATCGTGGACCGCAACATCAACTACACGAATGTCTGCGTGGCCGATTGCGGATTTTGCGCCTTCTATCGGCGCCCGAAGCACGGCGAAGGCTACACGCTGTCGTACGAGCAGATCGGCGAGAAGATCGAGGAGACGAAGGCGCTGGGCGGAGTGCAGATCCTGATCCAGGGCGGGCACAACCCGTATATCCCGTTCGAGTGGTACCTGGAGCTCATCCGCTACATCAAGCGCAACCACCCGATCCACGTGCACGGCTTCTCCCCGAGTGAAGTGGATTTCTGGTCCACGCTGTACCGCATGGATGCACGCGAGGTGGTGCGGCAACTCATCGCCGCGGGGCTGGACTCGATTCCCGGCGGCGGCGGCGAGATTCTCGTGCAGCGCGTGCGCGACATCGTCGCGCGCAGGAAAGCCGGCGCCGACCGCTGGCTCGAGATCATGGAGATCGCGCACGAGGAAGGGCTGAAAACATCGTGCACGATGATGTTCGGCATTGGCGAGACGCTCGAGGAGCGGATGGAGCACCTCGTGCGGCTGCGCGACGTGCAGGCGCGCACCGGCGGATTCACGGCGTTCATCACGTGGCCGCTCCAGCCGGAGAACACACCGCAGATGAGCCGGCAACCCAAGACCGACGCCGTAGAGTATCTCCGCACCGTGGCCTTTTCGCGGCTTGTGCTCGACAACATTCCCAACATCCAGGCCAGCTGGGTGACAATGGGCATGAAGATTGGGCAAATTGCATTATCCTATGGCTGCAATGACTTCGGCTCGCTGATGATCGAGGAGAATGTCGTGTCCGCGGCGAACACCACGTATCACACCACGACGGACGAGATGGAGCGGCTCATCACCGACGCGGGCTTCACGCCCCGCCGTCGGCGGCAGGACTACCAACTCATCGCCAACGCCGCGGCGTAGAGGGAATGCCCGCATGAGTGTCCGGTTCGGATCAGGTGCGCGCAAGGCGATTGACGCCGCGATGGTGGAGGCCGAGCGACATGGCCTCGACCTGCCGAACTCGTTGCACCTCCTGCTCGGCATGCTGCGCGCGCCGCACGGCGCGGCGGCGCAGGCCCTCGCGATGCTGGGAATGCCGGTGGACCTGCTGTTGCGCGCCGTCGAGTCTAGGCTCTCGGGCGCCGGGGCGGCCGCCATGGCCGAGAGCGAGGACGCGGCCGAAGGCATACTGCGCACGGCGGGTGAAGAGGCCGAGCGCCGTGGCGGCGGTGTCGTGACCGAGGGCGACATTCTGCGGGCGATGGGCCACAGTCCCGAGAGCGGAGCGGGCCGCGTGCTGCTCGAAGCAGGAATCTCTGGCGATCGCCTTGACCAGATCCCGTTCGAACGCAACACCGACGTCCCCGTGGTTGCCGCTCCGCGCCCGGCACTTCGAGTGAGAACGGGAGTCGGCTACGACTCGCACCAATTTGGTCCGGGCGACGGCATGGTCCTCGGCGGTGTGTTGATTCCGTCGCCGCAGAAGCTGCTTGGCCACAGTGATGGAGACGCCGTGGCGCACGCGGTCACCGACGCGATTCTCGGCGGCGCCGGCGTCGGCGACGTCGGCGAGATGTTCTCGGACGCGGATGCGGCGAACAAGGGACGCGATTCCATCGAGATGCTGCACCTCGCCGTCGAACGTGTGCGGTTGGCGGGTTGGACTCCGGTCCAGGTGGACGTGACCGTCATCGCGGAGTCGCCGCGCATCGGACCGTACCGGGCCGCGATGCGCGAGCGGCTGGCGCATGCCCTCCACGTCAGCGTCGCGGACGTCATGGTCAAGGGAAAGAGCAACGAGGGCATGGGCTGGATCGGCCGTGGCGAGGGGCTCGCCGCGATTGCGATCGCCACGCTCAACGCGTTCGAGGCGGAGCGGAGTTGACGGCGCTGCTGGACTGGGTGAGTGCCCTCGACTTGCGCACTCTGTATGCGCTGCTGGGTCTTGTGGCGTTTGCCGAGAGCATTTTTCCGCCGGCGCCCGCCGATGTCGTGGTGGCATTCGGTGCCTTTCTCGCGGCGCGGCGCGGCGCAGAATTTCCCGCGGTCACTGCCGCCATCGTCACCGGCAGCAGCATCGGCGCGCTGGTGATCTACGGCGTGGCGCGACGGTTTGGCGCGGACTGGATGCACACCAAGCTCCGGCGGTTGCACATGCTCAACGCCGAAGAGCGTCTCGAGGGGTTATACGCGCACTACGGCCTTGCTGCGCTCTTCGTCAGCCGCTTTGTGCCGGGGCTGCGCGCCGTCGTGCCGCCGATGGCTGGCGCCTTGCGGGTAAAGCTGCTGCGCTACATCGCCGTGATTGCCGTGGCGAGCACCATCTGGTACGGGCTGATCATCTGGCTTTCATTCCGCGTCGGCTCGGACTGGGAGGACGTGCGAGGGACGCTGCTCGTCGTGGGTCGCCGCGTCGGCGCCAGCGCCGGAGTAGCCATACTCGTCCTGGCCTTCATTGGCTGGCGGTTGTGGGTTCGCCACCGAGCCAAGCACCACAAGGCGGAGTGAACAGACCCGAGGACCGCACCCGGCCGTTTCTTCTCGAGCGGTTTGCCGAGTACCTGACGCTCGAGCAGGGAAGCTCGGTCCGCACCAACGAGAGCTACGGGCGTGACCTGCAGCGGCTGGCGGAGTGGGCTGTGGCGCATGGAGCGCGTTCGCCAGAGACGTTGACGGCCGCGCACTTGCGCGAGTTCGTCTACTACCTGAAGGATCTGGGACTGTCGCCGGCATCCATTCGTCGCGGCGTCTCGGCCATTCGCACGTGGTACCGGTTCCTGCTCGCCGAGGGAGCGGTGAAGGCCGATCCGAGCGAGCGTCTGGAGACGCCGCGCAAGTGGCGCACGCTCCCCGAAGTGCTGACGAGCGTCGAAGTGGACCGGCTCATCAACGCAGTGGCCCTGGAGGAACCGCTCGCGTTCCGTGACCGTGCCATGCTCGAACTCGCGTATGGCGCGGGGTTGCGCGTTGGGGAGTGGATCACGCTGAAGGTCGCCGACGTGGTGCTCGAAGAAGGCGTAGTCCGCGTCTTCGGCAAGGGAAGCAAGGAACGGCTCGTGCCCGTGGGACGCAAAGCGACCGGCGCCGTGGCCATCTACCTGCGCGAGATCCGGCCGCAGCTCGAGCGCGGCAAGGGTGCCGGGGTCTTGTTCCTCAGTGCCCGCGGCCAACCGCTGAGCCGCATGGGGGCGTGGAAGATTCTGCGGAAGTACGTGACGCTCGCAGGCATCACGAAGCAAGTGACGCCGCACACGCTGCGCCACTCGTTCGCCACGCACCTGCTCGAGGGCGGCGCCGACCTGCGCTCGGTGCAGGAGATGCTCGGCCACGCCGACATCAGCACCACGCAGGTGTACACTCACGTGGATCGCGAGTATCTGCGATCGGTGCATCGGCAGTTCCATCCGCGCGGGTAGAGGGGCGAGGACGGAGGCGGAGAACTCCGCTTGCGACTAACTTCCGAAGCGTGATCCTCGTTATCGACAACTACGACTCCTTCACCTACAACCTCGTTCAATATCTCGGCGAGTTGGGGGAGTCGCTGCGGGTGGTGCGCAACGACGTTGTGGCCGTGGACGACGTGGCCGCGCTCGCCCCCGAAGCTATCGTGCTCTCGCCGGGGCCGGGCACTCCCGCGAACGCCGGGATTACCGTACCGGTGATCCGGCGCTGCGGTGCGCGCATCCCGATGCTTGGCGTCTGCCTCGGCCATCAGGCGATCGGCGAGGCCTACGGCGGCTGCGTGATTCGCGCACCGCGCGGCGTGATGCATGGCAAGACCTCGGAGGTGCTGCATGACGGCACGGGACTGTTCGAAGGACTTCCGTCGCCGTTGCGCGTCATGCGCTACCATTCGCTGCTCATCGATCACGACACCCTTCCCACGTGCCTCGAGATCACCGCGCACGCGAGCGATGACCCGACCGAAATCCATGCGGTGCGGCATCGGACGCATCCGGCGTGGGGGGTCCAGTTCCACCCCGAGTCCATCCTCACGCAGGATGGGAAGCGTATTCTCGCCAACTTCTTGCGGCTCGCGCGCGCGTGGGCGTCCGCGTGACGGCGCTGTGTAGCGTTCGTAGATAGCCGAAATCGCGAGAACGTGGGGCGCCGAGCGACTGCAAAGCCATGACAAGACGCGCCCGACGTACCAGCTCTGAGACGGCAGTAGACTGTCCAGAGCATCGTGCGCCGGGCAGCCGACCATGAGCCGTACCGTGATGCGGAACTCTTTCGGTCCAGCGGGTTTACATGCTGTGACCGGATCCATCACATCACAGTATGCGATGCGGGCGCACACCGGCCACACACGCCACGATAGCGATCTCGCGATCAGATCAGCCCATGACACGAAAAGAAGCTGCGCCAAACAGCCTCACGAGGGGGACCGTCGCGCCTAGCCCTCAGCGGGAGGCCCGTTTTTGACCATCTCGCGCCACGTACCTATATTGGGTGGCGTGGATTTTGCATCTGCGGACTCGCATTCTGGGGGTGCCACCTGAGCATCCTCGCCGTGATCCCCGCCCGCCTGGGTGCCACCAGGCTCCCGCGGAAACCCCTGCGCCCGCTTGGCGGCGCTCCATTGGTGGTCCGCGTGTGGGAGCGAGTGAGGAGTCTCGGCCTCGCAGACCGCGTAGTCGCCGCCACGGAATCGCCTGAGGTCATGGACGTGCTGGCGAAGCACGGCGCGGAGGGCGTTCTGACTTCCGATAAGCATCCATCTGGTACGGATCGCGTGGCGGAAGTCGCGCGCCGTGCTGAGTACGCGGGCTACGATATTGTCGTGAACGTGCAGGGCGACGAACCGTTCATGCGCGCGGATGCGATGGCCGGTGCGATCGCCATGGTGCGCGATCGTGGGTTTGCGCTTGGCACGGCGGCGGGGCGGCGCGGGCCGGAGATAATGTCCGACACGAACTGCGTGAAGGTCGTGCGCGCCGACGATGGGCGTGCGCTTTACTTCTCGCGTGCGCCGATTCCATTCTTGCGCGAGCGCGCCGATGCCGCGGTTCGGGACGGCGTGGTGCTGCAGCACATGGGGATCTACGCCGCTCGGCGTGACGCGCTCGCAACGTGGGTCTCGCTGCCGCCGCACCCGCTCGAAGTGATTGAGAAGCTGGAGCAGCTCCGTGCCCTCGCCGCCGGCTTGGCGATGGGCGTGGCGATCGTGGATGCTCCGTCGTGGGGCGAAGTGAACACTGAGGACGACCTCGTGCGCGCCAACGCGCACTGGGAACAGCTCACCGTCGGGACTCCCAGATGACGCCCACCGCATCCAGCACCAAGTACATCTTCGTCACCGGCGGCGTGGTGTCGTCGCTGGGAAAGGGAATTGCCGCCGCGTCCTTGGGGCGATTGCTCGTCGAACGCGGCCTGCGCGTCACGATGATGAAGTTCGACCCGTACCTGAACGTTGACCCCGGCACGATGTCGCCGTTCCAGCACGGAGAGGTCTTCGTCACCGATGATGGCGCCGAGACGGATCTCGACCTCGGCCACTATGAGCGCTTCATTGACCGTCCGCTGAGCCAGGCCAACAACGTGACGACGGGTCGCATCTACCTGAACGTCATCACGAAGGAACGCCGCGGCGAATACCTGGGTTCGACGGTGCAGGTCATTCCGCACATCACCGACGAGATCAAGGCGGCCATTCGGCGCATGGCGCCAGAGAATGACGTCGTGCTCGTGGAGGTCGGCGGCACGGTGGGCGACATCGAGTCCCAGCCCTTTCTCGAAGCCATCCGCCAGTTCCGCCACGACATTGGCCGCGACAACGCGCTGTTCGTGCACCTCACGCTCGTGCCGTTCATCGCGGCGGCGGGCGAAGTGAAAACGAAGCCAACGCAGCATTCGGTGCGCGAGCTGATGGAGATCGGCATCCAGCCCGACATCCTGATCTGTCGCACGGAGCGCCCGCTCAGCGAGGACACGAAGCGCAAGATCGCCCTATTCTGCAACGTCGAGTTCGGTGCCGTCATCGAGAGTCGCGACGTGCCGACGATCTACCAGATTCCACTCGCGTTCGCGGAGCAGGGGCTCGACCAGCTCGTCTGCCGCAAGCTTGGGCTCGAGACCAAGCCCGCCGATCTCACGGCGTGGCGGGCGCTCGTGCAAAAGGTTGCGGAGCCCAAGTCGAAGGTGCGCATCGCGGTGGTGGGCAAGTACACCGACTACGCCGACAGCTACAAGAGTATCCAGGAAGCGCTGATCCACGGGGGCATCGCGAACGACGTGGGAGTGGACGTCGCGTGGACGTCCTCCGACCTGTTCACGGATGCAGAGAGCGCGAAGCGCCTGCTCGCGTCGTACGACGGACTGCTGGTGCCGGGCGGGTTCGGAGTGCGCGGCGTGGAGGGGATGGTCGAGGCGATCTGCGGCGCCCGGGAGGGCGGCACGCCCTTCTTCGGGATTTGCCTCGGCATGCAAGTGGCCATCATCGAGTTCGCCCGCAACGTGTGCAAGCTCGACGATTCGAATTCCAGCGAGTTCGCACCGGAATGTGCGCACCCCGTAATTGCGCTGATGGAGAGCCAGCATGCGGTGAAGGACATGGGCGGGACAATGCGCCTGGGTGCGTACGCCTGCCGGCTGGCGCGCGGCTCACACGTCGCCGAGATCTACGGCGTACCGGAGATCAGCGAGCGCCACCGGCACCGCTACGAAGTCAGCAACGGATTTCGTGAGCTCTTCGTGGAGAAGGGGATGCGCCTTGCGGGACTCTCGCCTGACGGCTCCTTGGTGGAGATGGTGGAGCTGCCCGATCATCCGTATTTCATCGCCTGCCAGTTCCACCCGGAGCTCAAGTCACGCCCGACGCGCCCGCATCCGCTGTTCGCGAGCTTCATCGGAGCCGCGGTCAACCGGCGCAACGCACGCTCCGAAACCTCAGAGCACGCCTCCGCGCCCTCGATGGCCAAGGCCACCTGACCCATGCCCGCCTCGTTCCCGCGTGACCAGCTGTTCCTGATCGCCGGCCCTTGCGTGGTGGAGGCCGACGACGTGATGCTGCGCGTCGGTGAGCACCTCGCGCGCCTCGCGGAGCGCGTGCCGGGCGGCATCATCTACAAAGCAAGTTTCGATAAGGCGAACCGCTCGAACGCCGGGGCAGCCCGCGGACCTGGCTTGGAAGAAGGGCTCGCCGCTCTTGACCGTGTGCGGACGGCCACCGGATTGCCCGTTATTACCGACGTGCATCTGCCGGAACAGTGCGCAATCGTCGCGCTGGTTGCCGACGCGCTGCAGATCCCCGCCTTTCTCTGCCGGCAGACGGACTTGCTCGAGGCGGCCGGCGCGGCGGGGAAGCCGGTGAACATCAAGAAGGGGCAGTTCCTGCACCCCGAAGGAATGAAGGGAGCCGTCGCGAAAGTGCGCTCGATGGACCCCGTCGGTGCACGCGGCGCGAACGACATTGACGTCGCGGTGACGGAGCGCGGATCGTTCTTCGGCTACGGCGATCTCGTGGTGGACATGCGCTCGATTCCACGCATGCGCGCAGCGTGCGACTGCCCCGTGATCTTTGACGCCACGCACTCGGTGCAGCAACCCGGCAAGGGTGCGGGCGGCGCCTCGGGTGGCGTGCGCAGCATGATTCCGCACTTGGCGCTCGCCGCGTGCGCCGCGGGCGCCGATGGCCTGTTCATGGAGACGCATCCGGATCCCGATCACGCGCCCAGCGACGGGCCGAACATGGTCCCGCTGCACGAGCTCGACGAGTTGATCTATCGCGCCGTTGACGTCTGGTCGGCCGCGCGGGGCCGCCGATGACCGCGCCGCCGATCCTCGACGCGGACTCCGCGCGGCGCGTCAAGTACGTCGTGTTCGACGTGGACGGCGTCATGACGGATGGCGGCGTTTTCCTCGGTGACGTGGACGGGCGCCGGCTCGAGTTCAAGAAGTACGACATCCAGGATGGGCTCGGGATTCTCCTGTTGCGCTGGGCCGGCCTCCGCGTAGGCATTATCACGGGACGCGTGTCGGAGAGCGTCGCGTTGCGCGCCGCCGAGCTCAAGGTCGACGACCTCGTGCAAGACGATCAGGCGCGGAAGCTTCTCTCGCTCAAGAAGATCTGCCAGAAGCACAACATCGACCTCCAGGAAGTGGCCTTCGTCGGCGACGACTTGCCCGACGTCGGGGTTCTGCGCGTCGTCGGCTTGCCGGTCGTGGTGGCGAACGCAACAGACGACGCCGTGAAGGCAGCGAAGGTGACGCTCACCCGACCTGGCGGGGCCGGCGCGGTGCGCGAGTTCTGCGAGTTGCTGCTGCGCGCGCGCGGCGAGTGGGACGCATTGGTCGAGCGCTACGTCCACAGTCGAGTGGAGGGACCCGTCAAGTGACCACGTCTGCGGACATCATCGCGCGCGGCCGGCGCGTCATCGAAATCGAACAGGCGGCGCTCGCGCGTGCAGCGGAGCGCGTGGGCCCGGCGTTCGCCGCCGCGGTGGAGTGTATCGCCACGGCCAAGGGTCGCACGATCGTCGCGGGCATCGGCAAGTCGGGGCTCATCGGCCGCAAGATTGCCGCGACGCTCACGTCCACCGGGACACCGGCCACGTTCTTGCACCCGACGGAGAGTGTACATGGCGACCTCGGCATCGTGGGCACCAACGACGTCGCCATCCTTATTTCCAAGAGCGGCGAGACGGACGAGCTGCTCCCGCTGCTGGAACAGCTCAAGCGGCTCGGGGTAGGTGTCATCGCCATCACCGGCGACATGGACTCGTCGCTGGCGCGTGAAGCGGACGTCGCGCTGGATGCTTCGGTCGAGGAGGAGGCGTGTCCGCACGACTTGGCACCAACGACGAGCACCACCGTCACGGTGGCACTTGGTGACGCGCTCGCCGTGGCCCTGCTCGAGGTGAAGGGCTTCCGCCGCGAGGACTTCGCCCGCCTGCACCCGGGCGGTTCGCTGGGGCGCAAACTGCTCACCAAAGTGCGAGACGTGATGCTGACCGAGAAACTGCCGATCCTGCCGGCGACGGCGACGATGCGTGAGGCGGTTGTGGTGCTCGCGGAGCGGCGTGGCATCGTGCTTGTGGCTGATGGCGCGGGACGGATGCTGGGCCTGCTCACCACCGGTGACCTGACACGCCTCATGGAGCGAGTGCAGGACGTCTTTCCAGTGCGCGTGGACAGCGTAATGGTGCGCGCGCCAAAGACGGCACGCGCCGACGAGCTTGGCAGCGCCGTGGTGTATCGCATGGAGCAGCACGGCATCATGGCGATGCCCGTCTTGGAAGCGGACGGCCGGATTATCGGCGTTGTGCATCTGCACGACCTGATGCGCGCAGGGGCCGCGTGAGGGGGCCTCGCGCAGAGAACCGAAGTCCGCGCTCGGAGGGGCGGCGCGCACTCCGTGCGCTCCCGCCGCGCTTATGCCGTGCGGCGATCGCGGTCGCCGTCGTCGCGGCAGCCGCCTGCCAGAAGACGCAACCGCCCAAGACAGGAGAGACGGCCCGCGGCATTGATCCACTCGCCGACCAGGTCGTGTTCGGCTCTCGCACGCTCGTCACGGACGGCGGTCTTCGTCGTGCGGAGGTCTTCAGCGACACCGCGCTGTTCTACGACGACAACACGCGCATGGACATGCGCATCGTTCGCGCCATCTTCTACAACTCGTCGGGCACCAAGGATGCGGTGCTCACCTCCCGCAACGGACGCTACCTGACGCGCGACAATGTGCTCGAGGCGACCGGGAGCGTCGTCGTCACCTCGGTGGATGGACGGCGGCTCGTCACTGAGCAGATCAAGTTCGACTCGCGCGTCAACCAGATCTCCTCCGACAGCGCGTTCGTGCTTACGGAGGAAGGCCGCGAAGCAAGCGGCATCGGTTTCATCTCCGACCCGGACATGAACAACCTGCGGGTCCTTCGTGCGTCTCGCGCCAAAGCGAAGGGCGTGAAGGTGCCGGGGTCCTGATGCACGCTTGGCGCGTTGCCGGCGTGCTGGCCGCGCCCGTGCTGCTGGCCGCTCAGCAGCCGGGGCGGGAGCGCTCATGCAATCTCGAGCTCTTCAACTACGACTCCACCACGACGCTCGCGATGAAGCTGCCGAGCGGCCAGTACAACAGCTGGTACGGCCGTGGCGTGCGCGGCAAGTGCACCAACACCGACCAGCGGCTCGCCGGTGATTCTCTCGAGGCGATCGGCGACGTCAAGGCGTATACCATCATCGGCCACGCGCATTACGAGGAGAAGCGCATCCGGCTCGACGCGGATCGCATCAACTACTTCCAACTTGAGGAGCGCGTCCTCGCCGAAGGCAACGTGGTCGCCGTCACTGAGAAAGGCACCGTGATGCGAGGGCCGCGCGCGGAGTATTACCGTGCCGCGCCGGGAATGCGCGCCGAATCGCGACTGGTCGCGACGGGACGCCCGGTGACGAGACTCAGCCCGGCCGACGCCGGCGGCGGCGACACCGACACGGTGGACGTCATTGCCGATCAGGTAACCGACATGGCCGACTCGCTCGTGTACGCCGGCGGCTCGGTCGTGATTACGCGCCCGGATCTCATCGCCACCTCCGACAGCGCGACGATGGACGCCGGGCGCGAGTGGTCGCGGCTGAACGGCCGGCCGCGCATCGAAGGCCGCGGGGAGTCGAAGTTCACGCTCGTCGGAAAGCAGATTGACCTCTGGTCGCGTCAGCGTCGCCTGGAGCGGGTGCTCTCGGCGGACAGCGCGAAGGGGACGAGCGAGGACGTCACGCTGGTTTCAGACACGATTGACATGCGACTCGCTGGGCAGAAACTGTCGCGCGCCTATGCGTGGGGACGTTCACGAGCCCGCGCCCGCGCCACCGACCGCGATATCGTGGCCGACTCGATTGACGTGGACATGCCGGGACAGGTGCTGCGCGAGCTGCGCGCCCTACGTTCCGCGTTCGCCAAGAGCCGCACTGACAGCACGAAGTTCGTGTCCGCGGAGGAGGACTGGCTGCGCGGCGACACGATCGTCGCCTCGTTCGACAGTTCCCGTGCGGCGGCAGACTCCGCGGTGAAGCCTGTCATCAAGAAGATCCTCGCGTCGGGGAACGCGTCGTCATTCTATCAGGTCGCCTCGTCGCAGGGCCCGAAGGCCGGACCGAACCTCAACTATGTGAAGGGTCGAAGCGTCACCGTGAATTTCGGTGCCGATCGCGCGGTCAGCAGCGTCGCCGTGCATGAGAAGGCGACGGGTGTGTATCTCGAGCGCGAGCCCATTGATTCGCTCAAGCCCGACTCCACCGCGGGCAAGGCAAAGACCGACGCGAAGGGCGCCGCGGTGAAACCCGCCGCGCCAGGGGGCAAGGCGCCTCCGCCAAAGGGGACGACGACGCCCGCATCCACTCCAGCAAAGAAGCCGTGACCACGCCTCCCGCTGATTCCACCGACGGGTTCGACGCCCGTGCCGCTGACGCGACATCAAAGGCCGCGGCGGATGCGCCCGACACTCGCGTCGCGGTGCAGGGCATCGCTGACCGACTCGCCGGCGGCGACCGCTCTGTATCGCTCGCGCTCATCGCGCTCATCGGCGTCGCGGACGAGTCGGGAGGCGCGACGTTCAACGACGTCGCCGTGCATTATCGCGACGACTATCTCGCCGCGCTGCGCGCCGAAGGCCGCGACGTGGACCGCGAGGCCGGGCGCCTGAGTCTGGACGAGGTGCGCACGCACCTTGCCACCGTAGCCCTGCCGCGCCTGGTGAACAACGGATCGCTCACCGCCGGCGACCTGGACGATCCCGACTGCCGCATCAACATGGCGCCGGCACTCTGGGCCACGGTGCGCGACGGTCGAGACGACTTCACGGACGCCCTGCGGCAAACCGGTGAGCATGCCGCGCCGCGCGTTTCAGCGGTCACGCTGCCGCGCGTCGCCGGCCGCAGTGTGCTGCGCGCGGAGGGGCTGGTCAAGACGTACCGGCGCCGCAACGTGGTCAACAACGTGGCGCTGGAACTGCAGCAAGGGGAGATCGTCGGGTTGCTTGGCCCGAACGGGGCGGGGAAGACGACGAGCTTCTACATGATCACCGGCCTCATTCCGCCGGCGGCCGGCCGCATCCTGCTGGATGGTGTGGACATCACGCAGATGCCCATGTACCTGCGCGCGCGGATGGGCATCGGCTACCTCTCGCAGGAACCGTCTATCTTCCGCAAGCTGACGGTCGAGGAGAACATCCTCGCGATTCTCGAGGAACTCGACCTCTCGAAAGCCGATCGCGCCGCGCGGCTCGAAGCCCTGCTCGATGAGCTCGGACTCAAGCACCTGCGACAGAGCAAGGCGTTCCAGCTCTCCGGCGGCGAGCGCCGGCGCCTCGAGATCACGCGCGCGCTCGTGACGCAGCCGAAGTTCATGATGCTCGACGAGCCGTTTGCCGGCGTTGATCCGATTGCGGTGCACGACATCCAGGTAATCGTCGCCAGCCTGCGCCATCGCGGCATCGGGGTGCTGATCTCGGATCACAACGTCGAGCAGACGCTCGACATCGTGGACCGCGCGTACATCATGTTCGACGGACAGGTCAAGGTCTCGGGGACGGTGCGCGAGCTCGTGTTCGACGACACGGTGTCGCGCGTCTACCTCGGCCCCACCATGACCGCGCGCTTGCGCGAACGCTTTCAGCGCGAGCACGGCGCGGTCGACGTTCCGGCCGAATCAATCGCGCCGCCGGACCCCGGCTCCGAGGTCTCGTCGCCATGAAGGCGGGGCTGAGCCAGTCCGTCCGGTTGGGGCAGGAGATGAAGATCAATCCTCGCCTGTACCAGGCGATGGACATGCTCACGATGCCCCTGCTCGACCTGCAGCAGCACCTGAAGCAGGAGCTGCTCGTCAATCCGTTCCTCGAGCTGGTCGAGGACGAGGACGACGATGAGACTGGATCAGCCGATGAAGCCGAGGAGGAGACGCCTGCGGAGAGCGCCGCGTTGGAGGTGTCGCTCGAAGCCGTCACGCCGGCGCCGGAAACTGATCCGCGCGAGCAAGAGACCGACTGGGAGGAGATCCTCCTCGACGGATTCGATGTCTCCGGTGGACCGCGTGAGGAGCACGAGGAGCGGGAGTACATCGAACCCGTCGGCGTATCACGCAGTGGACTCGACGGCGACCTGCGTGATCAGCTCGCGCTGCTCGACCTGACGCCGCGGCAACTCGTGCTCGCCGAGGAGTTCATCGGTAACATCAGCGACGACGGCTACCTCGCCTGCGACCTCGACGAGATCCTTCGCGGCATCAACGCCGAGGTCGAGCGCAGCGCGGAATCGGCCGGGCGGGATACCGACGCGTTGCCGTACTTCACGATGGCCGAGGCGGACGCGATGCTCGCCGTCATCCACGGGCTCGAGCCGCCGGGTGTGGGCGCACGTGACTTGCGCGAGTGCCTGCAGTTGCAATTGCGCGAGTCGGCCGCCGACGCGACGCTCTCGCGGCGCATTCTCGCCGAGCACTTCGATGAGCTGATCGCCCACCGCTGGGTGGAGATTGCCAGACGTACCGGCACGACGGCCGCCGAGGTGCAGGAGGCCGCCGACCTGATCGCCAAGCTGAATCCCAAGCCCGGACTCGCAAAGAGCGCGAGCCTGGACAACTACGTGATGCCGGACCTCGTGGTGGAGAAGGTGGACGGCCAGTACCTCGTCTTCCTCAACGACACCAACATTCCGCGCCTGCGCCTCAGCCGCATCTACCAGGAGATCGCGCGCGACCGCAAGAAGTTCACGCCCGAGCACAAGGAATTTATCGCCAGCAAGCTCAACGCCGCGCAGTGGCTGATTCAGGCCATCGAGCAGCGGCGGCACACGATGCTCAAGGTGATGCACTTCATTGTGGACCGGCAGCGCGACTTCTTCGAAAAGGGCGTGCAGCACCTTCGGCCGCTCACGCTCCGCGAGGTGGCCGACGTGATCGGCATGCACGAGTCCACCGTGAGCCGCGTGACGAGCGACAAGTACGTACAGACACCGCGCGGCGTGCTGCCCCTGAAGTTCTTCTTTTCGTCGGGCATCGCCACGGCCGGCGGTGAAGACGTGTCGGCCCGCGGTATCCGCGACAAGATCGACCGGCTGGTGCAGGACGAAGACTCGAAGGAGCCGCTCACCGACCAGGCGATTGTCGAGATTCTCGAACGCGAGGGCATTCGCATCGCCCGGCGCACCGTCGCCAAGTACCGCGACCAGTTGCACGTCCTTTCGGCGCGCATGCGCAAGCGGGTCTAGTCATGCCCAGGAGCCGCATCGCACTTCGGCTTCATGCGCGGCTTCGCGCCGCTTCCCCTCTTCCGTGAGCACGCCGTGCCCGTTTCCTCACACCCGGTAGATGTTTCGGTGTTGGTTCCAGCCAAGGACGAAGCGGAAAACCTGCCGCTCTTCCTCGAGCTGTGCGCGCAGACATTCCGTGACCGGCCCGAGCGGTATGAGGTCATCGTGGTGGACGACGGCTCCGCCGACGGGTCGTGGGACTTGTTGCAGAAGCTGCGCGCCACCCACCCGTTCTTGCGCTACGCGCGGCATCGCGCGCGCCGCGGCATCGCCGACGCTCTGCGCACGGGATACCTGCAGGCGCGGAGTGACATCCTCGTCTTCTTTCCCGCCGACTTGCAGTTCAAGCCCGAGGACATTCCACGGCTCGTCGCCCCGATTCTCGCGAACGAGAGCGACATGGTGACCGGCTATAAGATGGGGAAGTACGAGAAGGCGTTCGTCTCACGCATCTACAATTGGCTCAGCCGTGCACTCTTCGACGTGCGCGTGAAGGACCTGAACAACGTGAAGGCGTACCGCCGCGAGATTATGGACCTGCAGCCGTCTCGCCCGGATTGGCACCGCTACATGATCGTCCTCGCCGCCCAGCAGGGGTTCACGGTGAGCGAGATCCCGGTGCCGCTGTACCCGCGGCATGCCGGCAAGTCGAAGTTCGGCATAGGACGCATCCCGATTGGCGTGCTCGACATGCTGTCCGTCTGGTTTGAACTGCGGTTCGGCCAGAAGCCGCTGCTCCTGTTCGGCATGCTCGGCGCGCTGCTCTTCGCGGCCGGTTTCGTGGCCGGCCTCATCGCGCTCTACTTGCTGTTTACTGAGAACGTCGGCGTGCGATCGGTCTGGACTGTCATTCAGACCTGCCTGATCCTCGGCGGCATCTTTTTCGCAACGGGCCTTCTCGGTGAGCAGATTGCGGTGCAGCGCGCCGAACTGCGCGAACTGCGCCGTCGCATTGACGAAGGCGCGCAACCGCCGGCGGAGTGATCCAGCCTCCGTTGCGCGTCCTCTTCGTCACGCATGCCTTTCCCCGGCATGCGGGCGATGCTGCGGGCGCGTTCGTGCTGGCGCTGGCGCAGGCCGTGCAGTCGCAGGGCGTCGAGGTGCTGGTGCTCGCGCCGTCCGCGACGGGCCTCGCGCCTACTGACGTTATCGCGGGCGTTGCCGTGCAGCGCTACCGCTACGCACCGCGCGCGTGGGAGACACTCGCGTACGCGGGCACGATGGCGGAGCAGGTGAGCGGTTCCCCGCGCGGCAAGCTCGCCCTTGCGCTGATGCTCGTTCGCGGACGGCGCGCGGTGCACGCCACGCTCGCGGCGTTCAAGCCGCACGTAATGCACGCACACTGGTGGTTCCCGTCGGCGCTGATGGCCGGCGGTCAGCGCGTACCGATGCTCGTCACCTTGCACGGCTCGGATGTGCGGCTTGCCGGCGGCGCGATCGCCCGCGCGCTGTTCCGGCGCGTCGCCGGTCAAGCGACCGCGCTCTACGCCGTGTCGGGCTGGCTCGCCCGATTGGCGCGCGAGGCGCTCGATGGTCGGACGGTGGAAACGGCACCCATGCCCGCCGCCACGGCGCTCTTCGTTCCGTCGGATGACACCGCCCGCCGCGACGATCGCATGCTCTTCGTCGGCCGACTCAACGCACAGAAGGGACTCGACGACTTGCTGCAGGCGATGGCCCGCGCCCGTCGCGCATGGACGCTCGACATCGTCGGTGACGGCCCCGACCGCGAATTGCTGTCTCGACGAGCGCGCGACCTGGGCATTGAAGACCGCATCACATGGTTCGGCCACCTCCCGCAGACCGAACTGCCCGCGCTCTATTCGCGTAGCGCCGCGCTGGTGATTCCGTCCACCGACGAAGGCCTCGGACTCGTCGGCGTCGAGGCCGCGCTCTGCGAGACGCCGTCCATCGCGTACGCGAGCGGCGGTCTCGCCGACGTTGTCATTGACGGGCGCACCGGTTGGCTCGTGCCAGCGGGCGACGTAGCCGCGCTCGCCCACGCCATTGATGACGCCGTTGATCGCCCGCACAAGTCGCGCACGTATGGTGCGGCCGCGCGCGAACGCGCCCTCGCCACGTTCTCTCCCGCAGCCGTCGGGGCGCGCTACCGTGCCGCCTACGACGCCGCCCTGAGGAATGCATGACCGCCCGCCGTGCGATGCGTGCCGCGCTCCAGGCAGCTCTGCTCGGCTTCGTCAGCTGGTATGTGTACGTCCACTGGAGCGACTACGAACACGTATTCCAGCAAGTCGCGCCCGACTGGGGCGCACTGCTTCTCTCGTCGTTCCTCGTCTTCGTGGCGTACGTCGTGCTGATCCAGACCTGGCGGCAGGTCGTCGTCGCCTGGGGCGAGCGGCTCGATTTCTCCAGCGCCACGCGCATCTGGTTCGTGAGCAACCTTGGCAAGTACGTCCCGGGCAAAGTGTGGGCGATTGCCGCGATGGGCACGTTGGCGCAGGAGCAGGGCGTCTCGCCGGTCGCCGCCATAGGTTCGTCGCTCGTGGTTCAGCTCGTAAACCTCGTCACGGGTTTTGCGGTCTTCTTCATTGCCGGTGCGCGCGCAATGGACGTTCCGCTTCCCGCCGCGCTCGCGATCGTCGCGGTCGGCGTTGGACTTCTCGGCGCGCCGCAACTGCTGCCGACGGCGGTGCGCATGGTGAATCGGATGGCTGGCCGAGAGTTCGCATTGCCACACCTTCCGCGGCGTGCCATCTGGTGGGCGGTGGCCGGCACGACGCTCGCTTGGGCGTTTTACGGCGTTGCGTTTCAGTACTTCGCAGCGGGCATCACCGCCGGCAGCATGAACGGTTCCCTCGGCGGCTGGACGGCCATCTTCATCGGGCCCTATTTGCTAGGTTTCATTGCGGTCTTCGCTCCAGGCGGCATTGGCGTGCGCGAGGTCGCCATGGCCGAGGCGCTGCAGCGCACCGGCTTGGCGGTGGGGGCCGTGGCAGGCCTGCTCGTCGCCGCGTCACGCGTGTGGCTCACCATTCTAGAAATCATCCCGGGCGTGCTCCTGCTGCTTCTCCAGCCGAAGCACCGCGTTGCTCCTTCTGCCGACAAGAGATGACGAACTCCGACCCCGGTTCCACAGACCTGTCGCCACGCGTCGCCCTGCTGTGGGCGGCACTCGCCTGCGGCGTGGCTGCGCTGGCGCTCGGGTATCCCGCGCTCGGAGGACAGTTCCTCGTGAACCCGATGAGCGACCAGTACATTGCTGGGTTCGCATTTCGCGACTTCGCCGTGCAGCAGTGGCGCGCGACGGGTTCGATCCCGCAGTGGAATCCCTATCTCTTCGGCGGCCTGCCATTCGTCGCCGCGATGCACGGCGACATTTTCTATCCGACGTTTTGGCTTCGCCTGCTGCTGGGCACCGACGCCGGCATGACGTGGGGCTTCATCAGTCACCTCTGGCTCGCCGGCTTCGGCACGTTCCTCTTCCTGCGCGTCTACGGACTGGGCGTCGCGCCGTCACTCGTCGGCGCGCTCGCGTACCAATTGGGGGGACCGATTGCCGCATACGCCTCACCCGGCCACGACGGCAAGTTGTTCGTCAGCGCGTTGCTGCCTCTCTCTCTGATTCTCATCACGAAGGGCATCCGCGACGCGCGCCGCTGGGCCTGGGGAACACTGGCTATCGTCATCGGCCTCGCCGTGCTCTCACCGCATCCGCAGCTCCTGCAGTACCATCTGCTGGTGGCTGGCGCGTGGGCGCTGATGCTCGCGTTCTCGACGCCCGGACTCGACCGCGCGACGGCGGTCAAGCGCCTCGGGCTCACGCTCGGCGCCGTCGTGCTTGGCCTTGCGATCGGCACCATCCAGTACCTGCCGCTCAGCGAATACACACCATGGTCGCCACGTGCCGATGGCCTCGACTATGCGCATGCTGCGTCGTACTCGTGGCCGATTGAAGAACTGATCAACGTCTACCTGCCGCAGTTCTCCGGCATTCTCGACAAGTACTGGGGCCGCAACGGCATTCACTTGCACAGCGAGTATCTGGGTGCCGTCGTGCTGCTGCTCGCGCCGCTCGCGTTCGGGGCAGGGGGCGAGGCGCGCCGCGCCTTCCGCCGGTTCTGGCTCGGCGCCGGCGTCGTCGCGCTGCTCTGGGCGCTCGGCGGTTCGACGCCGTTCTTCCAGCTCGTCTACGCCATCGTGCCCGGCACCAAGTTCTTCCGCGCTCCGAGCACCATGATGTTCGTCTGCGCCTTCGCCATCGCGATGCTCGCGGCGCTCGGCGCGGAACGCGTGCTCGATGGAAAGAGCTCGACGAGGTACACCGTCGGGTGGATCGTCGGCGCCGCCGCGGTGGCGCTGCTGGCATCAGCCGGCGCTTTTGCCGGTCTGGCAAAGGGCCTCGTGATCGACGCGAGTCTCATTGACATGGTCGAGTCGAACGCTGCCAGCGTGACGCTGGGCGCGTGGCGCTCATTCGCCTTCGTCGCGCTCGCCGCGGGTGTCCTGATCGCGCTGGCGCGCGGCGTGGTCTCTGCGAAGCACGCGGCCTTCGCGCTGCCGCTCATCGTCGCCACGGACCTATTGACCGTCGAGAAGCAGTACTGGATGTTTTCACCGCCGGCGTCGAAGCTGTACGCCGGCGACGCGACCATTGACTATCTGAAGAAGCTCAAGGAGCCGACGCGCGTTGCCGT
>JAHFCU010000075.1 GCA_023249305.1 Gemmatimonadota bacterium | reverse complement strand
CGGCGAGCGTGCGCGTCACCGGGCCGCCAACGTTCACCATCGGCTCGATCGCGATGGTCAGCCCCGCCTGCAGCCGCGTGCCGCGCCGCGGCTTGCCGTGATTGGGCACCTGCGGATCCTCGTGCGGAAGGTGACCCACCCCGTGTCCCACGAGTTCGCGCACCACGCTGAACCCGGCGCGCTCCACCACCGTCTGCACCGCATGCCCGATGTCGCCCACGTAGTTCCCGGCCGTCGCCTGCGCGATGCCGGCCGCGAGCGCCCGCTCGGTCACGTCCACAAGGCGCTGCGACTCTGGCGCGACCGCCCCCACCGGCACCGTGATCGCGGCATCGGTGAACATCCCCTGGTACTGCACCCCGACATCGAGCTTCACGATGTCGCCCTCGGCGAGCAGGCGCTTCGACGATGGAATGCCGTGCACGATCTCGTCGTTGAGCGAGATGCAGATCGCGCCCGGGAATCCGTAGAGCCCCTTGAACGCCGGCAGCGCGCCGTCGTGGCTGCGGATGAAGTCTTCGGCGATGCGGTCAAGCTGCGCGGTGCTCAGGCCGGCGCGCACCTGCGTGCGCAGGTGCGCATGCGTGAGGGCGAGGATTCGCCCTCCCGCGGCCATCGTCTCGATCTCGCGCGCGCTCTTGAGCTGAATCAACGCCCTACCGCACGCAGGGTGCGCGCCGCCACGTCCTCGAACGACCCGCGCGCATCCACCGACTGCACGTTGCCGCCGTGACCCCGGTACCACGCCACGACCGGCTCCGTCTGCGCCTTGTAGACGCGCAAGCGGTTGCGAATGGACTCGGGTTCGTCGTCGGCACGCCGCACCAGCGTTCCCTTGGGCGTCATCGCGCACTCGGCGTGCACTTCGCCCGGCTGACGGCCGGCGAACGGACTTTGGCAGGCACCGCACGTCGTGCGCGCGCTCAGCCGGGTCACCAGCTCTTCGTCTGCGATCTCGAAGAGCAGAATGACGTCAACCTTGCGGCCGAGTTCCTTCGCCACGCGTTCGAGGCCCTCGGCTTGCGGTACCGTGCGCACCACGCCGTCGAGGATGACACCGCGCGTGTGCTCAGGCTTGGCCAGCGCGTCCTTCATGATGCCAAGGATGACGGGGTCGGGCACCAGGTCCCCGCGATCCATGTAGCCCTTGGCTTCGAGTCCGAGCGGCGTCCCCGCCTTCGCGGCGGCGCGCAGCACGTCCCCCGTAGAAATCTTGGGGACGCCGAGGGCAGCGGCGACCCGCTCCCCCTGCGTCCCCTTGCCTGAACCCGGTGGCCCGAGCAGGACAACGATCATGCTTTATCCTCCGGAGAAGATATCCGCACTCCCTTGGCGGCCACGGAAACGAACGCGCCCCTTCTTCATGAAGCCGTCGTACTTCCGCAGCAGCAGGTGCTGGTTCATCTGGGCGATCGTGTCGAGCGCGACGCCCACGACGATCAGCACCGACGTGCCGCCGAAACGGAACGGCACAGCCATCAAGTCGGCGATCCACACCGGCAGCAGGGCGATGACCGTCAGGAAGATGGCGCCCGGCAGCGTGATGCGGCTCACGACCTCATCAATATACTCCGCCGTCTTCGCGCCTGGCTTGATGCCCGGGATGAACCCGCCCTGCTTCTTCAGGTTCTCCGCGATGTCCACCGGGTTGAAGATGATGGACGTGTAGAAGTACGTGAAGAACAGGATGAGCGCCGCCGAGAGCACGAAGTACAGCCACGTCCCCGGTGCGAACAGGTCGGAGAAGTCGCGCATCCGCTCGCTGCCGGCGAACTGGGCAATCGCGCCCGGCACGACGATCAGCGACTGCGCGAAGACGATCGGCATCACGCCCGAGGCGTTGATGCGCAGCGGGATGAAGTTGCGCGCCGCCTCGCGCATCCGGCCGCGGGCCATCGTCCGCTGCGGGATCTGGATCGCGATGCGCCGCGCCGCGAGCGTGATCAGCACGACGCCGGCCACCACCGCGAGCATCAGCGCCAGCAGCGCCACGAGCGCGATCGGACTCAGCGAGCCCGTGCCGAGGAAGTTGAACGTCTGCGCCGCGCTGGGCCAGAAGCGCTCGACGATCGAGAAAAAGATGATCAGCGAAGCGCCGTTGCCGAGCCCGCGCTCGGTGATCTGCTCGCCCAGCCACATGACAAAGACCGCGCCCGTCGTCAGGATCCAGGCCATCTCGAACTTGAAGCCGATGCCCGGCGTCACCACCGCGCCCTGCACCGACTCCGTGAACAGGGCGAAGCCCCACGCCTGCACGAGTGCCAGCGCGATGGTCGCGTAGCGCGTCCACTGCGTGATCTTCTTCCGGCCCTCTTCGTCCTTCTGCATCTTCTCGACCGTCGGCAGCACCGCACCCGCGATCTGCGCGAAGATGGACGCTGAGATGTACGGCATGATGCCGAGCGCGAACACCGTCGCCTTCGACAGGTTCCCGCCCACGAACAAGTCATAGAGGCCGAGGAACCCGCCGCCCTGCTGGCTCTTGAAGAAGTCCATCATCGCGACCACGTCCACGCCAGGGGCGGTGACGTGGCTGCCCACCCGGTAGATCAGCAGGCAGATGAACGTGAAGATGATCTTCTCCCAGAGCTCCGGCGTGCGGTAGATGTTCGCCAGCGTCGCCGCGGGATTTGCCTGCGCCATTAGTCCTCGACCTTGCCGCCGGCGGCTTCGATTTTGGCCTTCGCCGCGGCGCTCACCTTGAGGCCGCGCACCGTCACCGCGCCCGTGAGCTCGCCATTGGCGAGCACTTTCGTCGGGCGCCCCTTCGGCACGAGGCCGGCGGCGACCAGCGTCTCCGGGGTGATGTCGCCACCCAACGCGGCGAGATCGGCCAGGCCGACCACCTCGTAGGCGACGCGGAACGGATTCGTGAACCCGCGCTTCGGGATGCGGCGCGTCAGCGGCATCTGGCCGCCCTCGAAATGCGGCTTGCCGCCGCCCGGGCCATGGTGGCCGGAGCGCGCCTTGATGCCCTTGTGCCCTTTGCCCGCCGTCTTGCCCTTGCCCGAGCCCGGACCGCGGCCCAGACGCTTGCGGTCGCGGTGCGACCCGGGCGCCGGCGCGAGGTTGCTGAGGGAAATCTTCTCGGTAGCCATCGCTTACTCCTGCACCGGCGTCACTTCAATGAGATGACGCACGCGCTTGATCTGGCCGCGCAACGACGGCGAGTCTTGGTGCACCACCACGTCCTGATGGTGGCGGAGGCCGAGCGCCTCCAGCGTCAGCCGCATAACCTTGGGCTGGCCGGAGCCACTGCGCACCTGCTTGATCTGCACCTTCCCCTTGGTCAGGGTGTTCGGTGCGGTCTTCTTGGGCCCCCGTCCGGGGTGCCAGACAAATGTCCGCGGCATTAGACGGCCTCCTTCCCCTTCGCGCGCGACCTGTAGCCGAGCGACGACGCTTCAATGCCGCGCTCACGCGACACCTGCTCCACCGTCGTCAGCGAGGCCAGCCCATCGAGGGCTGCGCGCACGAGGTTGAACGGGTTCGTGGATCCCAGCGATTTCGTGAGGATGTCGCTGATGCCGACGCACTCCATGACTGCGCGCACCGCGCCGCCCGCGATCACGCCCGAGCCCGGCGCCGCCGGCTTCAGCAACACCCTGGACGCGCCGTGCGCGCCTACGATCTCGTGCGGAATCGTCGCGCCTGTCATCGGGACCTGCACCATGCTGCGCCGCGCCGCCTCGACAGCCTTGCGCACCGCCTCGGACACTTCGTTGGCCTTGCCGCTCGCGACGCCCACCTTCCCCTGTCCGTCGCCCACGGCGACGAGCGCGTTGAAGCTGAAGCGCCGGCCGCCCTTTACGACTTTGGCAACGCGGTTGATCGCGACGACGTTCTCCACCAGATCGGAGCCTTCACGCTCCTCGCCCGGTGCACCGCCACGTCCGCCGCGTGCGTCGCGCCCGGGACCGCCGTCACGGCCGCCTCGACCGCCCGGCCCGCCGCGAGCGCCACCCGGCCCGCCCGGCCCCCCGC
>JAHFCU010000074.1 GCA_023249305.1 Gemmatimonadota bacterium | reverse complement strand
TGGTCAATAATCGGCTGGCCTACATTCACGAAGTCGCCGAACTGCCCTTCCCAGAGCGTCAGCGTATCGAGCGCCGCCACGCTGAAGCCGTATTCGAAGCCCATCACCGCCATCTCGCTCAGCGCGGAGTTGTGGATTTCGAGCGTCGCGGTCGCTCCCGGGAGATGCTGCAGCGGTGTGTACGTGCGGCCCGTCTTCACGTCGCTCAGCACCGCGTGGCGATGCGAGAACGTGCCGCGTTCCGCATCCTGGCCGGTCAGACGCACGGACGTGCCGCCGGCGATGAGCGAACCGAAGGCCAGCGCCTCGGCGTGTCCCCAGTCAACGCCACCGGACTCGCCCAGCGCCTCTCGGCGCCGCTCGAGTTGCTTCGCGAGACGTGGATGCGGCGTGAAGTCCGATGGATACTGCAGCAGTTGTTCGTTGATGGCGGCCAGGGCTTCGGCGCGCACCGCAGTGTCGGTGACCGGCGGATACGACGGTACTTCATGGTCGTGCTCATGCGTCGGCGCATCGGCGACGCCGGACGTCCGCGGCATCGCCGCGTGCATGGCCTGCAGCCGCTCGGCCACGGCGCGCTCAGCGGCATCCACATCGGCTTGGGTGGCTACGCCCTCGGCGATCAGGCGGCGGCCCCATACTTGACGCGGCGTCGAGTGGGCCTTGATGCGCTCGTATTGAACGGGCTGTGTGTACGTGGGCTCGTCGCCTTCGTTGTGCCCGTGGCGGCGGTAGCCGACGAGGTCAATGAGGAAGTCGCGCCTAAACGTCTGCCGGTATGCCACGCCGATGCGCACCGCGGTGATACACGCTTCCGCGTCGTCGGCATTGACGTGGATGACGGGGATCTCGAAGCCCTTCGCGAGATCGCTCGCGTAGCGCGTAGAGCGTGAATCAGCGGGGTCAGTGGTGAAGCCCACCTGGTTGTTGACGATGATGTGGAGCGTGCCGCCGACCGTGTAGCCCGAGAGGCGCGACAGATTGAGCGTTTCGGCGACGATCCCCTCACCTGGGAACGCCGCGTCGCCGTGGATGCACACTGGAATCACCGTGCGCTCGTCGCGCTCGAGCGGCTGGCCGGCGATGCGCTGTTCGGCGCGGGCGAGCCCCATGAGCACCGGATTCACCACCTCGAGGTGGCTCGGGTTCGGCACGAGCGAGACGTCAACCTCCACGCCGCCCGCAACGACCTTCTTGCCTTCGAATCCCAAGTGGTACTTCACATCGCCTGTGGACGTGTTGTCGAGATGGTCGTGCCGGCCTTCGAATTCCGCGAACACCTGCTCAAACGGTTTGCCGAGGATGTGCGTGAGCACGCTGAGGCGCCCGCGGTGCGCCATGGAGAGGGCAACGTGCGTCACGCCCGCCGAGGCCGACTCGCCGAGTACGGCGTCGAGCATCGGTACGAGCGCGTCCGTTCCCTCGATAGAGAAACGCTTATAGCCAACATACGCCTTGCCGAGGAACCGCTCGAAGCCGTCTACTTCAGACAAGCGACGCAGCACGGCGCGCTTCTCGTCGGCGTTCAAGGGCCGCGTGAGCTGTTCGGCGGTGAAGACGGCGCGGAACCATTGACGTTCCTCTTCGGATCCGCAATGCACGAACTCAACCGCGAGGTTGCGCGTGTAGCGGTACTTCAGCCGCTCGGCCACGTCGCGTGCCGTCGCCAGGTGGGGGAAGTCAATCGCAGCGCCGCTGACGAGGTCGAGGTCGGCATCCGTAATGCCGTAGTGCTCGAGCGTCAGCTCGACCGCACCGGGCGGCGGCGTGCCGAGCGGATCCAGCTGCACGGCCAAGTGTCCGTAGCGCCGAATGGCTGCCGTGTATCGGGCAACCCCCGCCACCTTGCGCGCGAACCGCTGCTGCTCCGCCGGACTCGCCGGCACGCGAGAGCCGGCGCCGCCGAGCGATTCCGCCAGCCGGAAGATTTGTCGCCACGACTCCTCAACGGAGTTCGGGTCGCGACGGTACGCCTCAAACTGCTCGGCGACGTAGCCGTCGTTGAAGGCGGAGGAAATGGGGAGGCTCATGACTTGCGAAATCTAATCGGCCGCGGTTGATCCGAGAGCGGATTCGCGTCGGTCAGCCGATCGCCGCCAGCAGGTCGTGCAGGGCGAGGGCGCTGACGGGGCGCTGGTCGCGCTCCATGGCCAACGTCCGCATGACCACCTCATCAAGCGCGGCTGGCACCTCCGCGTTCAGTGCGGAGGGTAGCGTCGGGACTTCTTCGAACACCTTAGCAATGAGCGTGACGGCCATCTCCGCTTCGTGCGGCGGATGGCCCGTGAGACACTCGTACAGCACGCAGCCCGCGGCGTAGAGATCGGCGCGCGGGTCCACGTCCTGTCCCATGAGCTGTTCGGGCGCCATATACGCGGGCGTGCCGACGAGCATGCCCGCCTGCGTCATCCCGCTCTCCGCCGCGGCCAGGCGCGCGATGCCGAAATCCATGACCTTCAGCACGCCGTCGGCTTCCACCACGATGTTCGCCGGTTTGATGTCGCGATGGATGACGCCCTGCTCATGCGCGACTTCGAGAGCCCGGCACAACTGTTTGCCCACCGCGAGCGTCACGCCGACCGGCAGGCGACCGCGGTCGCGAATGAGTTGCTTGAGGGAGGTGCCCTCTACGTACTCCATCGTGATGAAGTACTCGCCGGCGTGCTCGCCGAGGTCGTGCGTGCGCACGACGTTGCGGTGCGAGATGCGACGCGCAAGGCGGATCTCGCTCTTGAACCGCTCGAGCGCCGACGGATCCTCCGAGAGGAAGTCCTTGCGGAGCGTCTTGAGCGCGATGACCTCGCCAAGTTCCGTGTCCACGGCCTTGAATACCGAACCCATGCCGCCGACGCCGAGCACCTCCTTGACGTCGTAGCGCTCGGCGAAGCGCATGCCCGGCGTGATCCCCGCCTCGCGCGCCGCGGCCTGCACGGACGAGCGCATCTGCGCAAGCTGGACCGTGAGAGCCTCAGCAGCCGCACCGCCGGAGAGGAACTGCACCATCGCGTGCTTCTCGCGCAGGTCGCGCAGCATCGAGCTGAACGCGCCCGCCAGCCTGCCAAGCTCGTCGCTGCTCGTGACCTCGATGTCCGCAGCGTAGTCGCCCTCGGCAGCACGTCGTGTGGCCTGCACGAGGGCCGCGACTGGCCGCGTAATCTGCCGGGCGATGGCAGCTGAGGCGAGCGCGGCGAGCAGCAGGCCGATGAGACCACTGAGGAAGATGGTGCGCCGCAGCCCCTTGAACGCAGCGAACTCGGCGTCACGGTTGCGGAGGATTACGAGCCCGCCGTACGCCGAGCCAGACGCCGACCGGAGCGGCTCGGCGAGCGCCACGTACTGTTCGCCGCCGAGATGAGGATTCGCGCGCGCCTCGTCGCGCGGCGCCGTGACCGCGTCGTCCGGTTCGGCGTCGCTGGCGCGTGGAAGTTCGGCGATGAACGTCTCCAATTCCGCCGTGCGCCCGAGTGTCGCGGCGAACAGCCGCGCCGCGCCAGACTGTTGCCGCACAAAGAACGCGACGTCCACCGTGCCCTGCGCATTCTCCCTGATCAGGTTCGCAACCGTTTCGTCGATGGAGGTGACCGACATGAGCACGCCCGCGATCGATCCCGCCCCGCTGATGGGCACGGTGACCGCCTGCGCCAGCGCCGTATCGCCGACGACGATGAACCCTTCAGCGGACGCACCCTGCAGCGCGGTGCGCACCAGCGCCGAGCCAGCCAGCGTGTCGGCGGGCGCGCCCGGGTCGTCGCTCTTGGCGAGGCGTACGCCGTCGACGTCTGTGATCTGCACCCAGCGCGCACTGAGCTGGGCCGCTGCTTCCTGCGACTGGTCGAGCATGCTACCGAGGTCGCGCTTCTGGACGAGCGACCGGAAGTTCGGGTTCTGCACAAACACTTCCGCGCCGCCGCGCAGCGCACGCGAACGTGCGGCCAGCAACTGCGACGCCTGCGCGCGCGCCGATCGCAGGGCCCGGTTCACTGACGCGTCTGCCGCACGGTTCGCCTCCAGCGCGATGACCGCGAGCGTAGCGCCGAGCACGACGGTCACCACGAGCGTGGTGCCGTGGAAGATCTTCCA
>JAHFCU010000056.1 GCA_023249305.1 Gemmatimonadota bacterium | reverse complement strand
GTGACGATTGCGCGGCATTTCTTGCACGGCGTCTTCAGCGTGTTGCAGTGGGACGCGCTGTCGTCATCGACGGACGCCACGATTGCGGGGATCGCCGCCAAGGCGCTGAAGGAGAGCCGCTACCACGTGCGACACGCGGGCGAGTGGATGATCCGGCTGGGCGACGGCACCGACGAGAGTCACCGGCGCGCGCAGGACGCGGTGAATCTCCTCTGGCCCTTCACGGGCGAACTGTTCATGCCGTGCAGCGACGACGCGGAGCTGGCGGCGGCCGGCGTGACGACCGACGTCTCGAGCTGCGAGGCAAAATGGCGCGCGACCATTGATGATGTCATGCGCCGCGCGACGCTCACGGTGCCCGAAGGCGCGTGGATGCAGCGCGGCGGACGAGAGGGCCGGCACACCGAGCACCTCGGGCACATGCTGGCCGAGATGCAGATTGTGGCGCGGTCGCACCCGGGCGCGCAGTGGTGAGTGGCATGCGCACCCTGACGCGCCGGTAGCCAAAGCACCATGGCGGGCGTTCCGACGCGCGAGCTAGTGCTCGCCTGGCTCGACGAGGTCAAGGACCCCGAGGTGCCGGTGCTGTCCGTCGTGGAACTCGGCGTCGTGCGTGATGCCGTGGTGTCGGCCGACGGGACTGTCACGGTGACCGTGACGCCGACCTACAGCGGCTGTCCCGCGATGCGGGTGATCGAGGAGGCGATTCGCGACGAGCTGCTGCTGCGCGGCTTGCCGCGGGTGACGGTGCGCACGGTGTTCACGCCGGCGTGGACGACCGATTGGATACCAGAGAGCGCGCGAGCGAAGCTCGAGGCGTATGGTATCGCGCCGCCGGGGCGGGCGATCGTCGAGGAGGCACTCGTTCCGCTACGCCGTGCCAACGGGACGCCGCGCTGTCCCTATTGCAAGTCGGCGCGCACGGAGCTGCGCAGCGAGTTCGGGTCCACGGCGTGCAAGTCGCTGTGCTGGTGCGCGGATTGCAGGCAGCCGTTTGAGATGTTCAAAGCGATCTAACTTTGAGCGCGGATGTCGGATATCGGATACGAATGGGAGATAATTAAGACGGACGGGGAGTTGCGCTGCAGTCCGCGCGATGCCTTATCGCAACTCCCCAGCCGCACCGTGAACCACTACTCCGCACCTGGAAGCCGAACCGATCTACTTCGTGCAGGACACCGTCGTGCTCGTCGAACCGGTCTGGCCGAGCGCAGCGACTGAGTACGTCACGATGTAGCCCACGGTGAATGACTTCTCCGAGGTATTGCTCGTCACCGGCTGGTTGCTCCACCACGTAATGCCGGAGAACTTGCGGGGATCGACCACTGCGCCGCTGGCGCCGCCTTCGGCATGTCCGTTGGACCAGTTGCCACTCCATGACGTGAAGGTCACGGGGGTATTGCCCGAGACCGGGATCACCATGTTGAAGCGGCAGCCGTTGGTGACCGAGCCGACATTTGACACCTGTGGCGCTCCCACCGCTGCCCACGTGCGCTTGATCGTGAACGGAATCGAACCGGAAACCGAGGCGTATGAATTGCGATATGTGAATGTCGCGGTGTTCACCACATCCGTCGGGCTGACGGTCGTGCACAACACGGAGAACGCGTTGCCACTCGGCGTCGCCGAGCAGCCGGGGACATTTGCCGTGAAGTCGGATGCATCAAGGGCAAAGACCGCACGTCGTGACAAGCTCGGGACGGTGAGGTTCGGCCGCGCCCATCCAGGCAGGTACTGCGTGATGCTCCCGATGGCTGTGGCAGCCTCGTCGACCGCTGAGAACAACGGGCCGATGATTCCGCGGTCTCCACTGTTGAAGGTGCGCAGCGTCCCCTTCGTGTAGAGCGTGGTGGTCTGCCCAGGTTCGACCGACACATTCGTGAAGGGCGTCGATACCGGGCGAGCGCCATCGCTCGCCAGTGGCGTGTCCGCACTGGAACTCGGGACCTCCGTGATATTGACGGATTCCGGGTCCGCGTAGGTATTCGCGAGTTCCCCCTGCATCAGGGTCACCAGCGCACTCGACTGAAGTCCAATCGTAACCCCGCAACCCACGACAACCGCTCCTGCCACGAGGCCGGTCCAGCTCGTCGCCGCTAACACCGCGATGCAGCTGCCGATACTGTAGACCAACTTTATTTTCCTCGCCGTATACGTCCGGATGAAGTTGTCGACGCGCGCGCTGATCTCCGCGAAAGACGTGGACGCTGGCGCCGTCTGCGCCAGTGTTGCGTCGGCGACCACTGTCTCCGAAGACGGGAAGATCGACGGGTTGGCGGCGAGAAACTGCGCAAGGACCTTGAGATCAGCCGGCGACGCCGCTGCCAAGTTCGCCCGAAGTTCAGCCGCTTTGGTCGCCAGATACGTGGCGTCAGCTAGCGTGAGGCCCTGGACCGTGTCGGGCGTCGCCCGGATCTTGGCCACCATGCTGTCAGTGGTGGTGAGCGTGAATGCCAACGCAGCGTTCACCGCGGACTTGGGATCGGCGATGACTGCGGGTGCCGACACGGACAGCGTGGCCGTTCCGCGGAGCAGCGTCCCGTAGTCGACCGTCAGCACCGCGCTTCCGGCTGCAAGGTCGGGGACGATGTACGATCCGTTCAATGAGTCGGTCATCGCGATCTGCACCGGCAGCGTTCCCAGCGTCCCGGTGATCGTAACGCCGGAGGCGGCTGGCGATGACGGAAACGTCACGGCGGTCTGCTGCAACGGCTGCACCACACTGCTCGACGCGGTGAGCGTCACGGCGGTGCGGGCGGGCGCGGCGGGTGCCGTGGGCGTCTTGTCAGCGCCACTGCTTCCGCCACCGCTGCAGGAGAGGACGAACAACGACAGCGCTGCCAAGGGCAGCGTGTGACTCGGCGCTGGACGCATATGCCGGGGGGGCCGGGGGGGGCGGGCGGCGATCTCGCTCCGGTCGCGGCAGCGCGGGTCAACACTGGGGGAGGTATTTGGAATGCGCAATAGCGCGAGGGCGCCACGCGTGCGCCACGCGCACCGGCCAAGATCTACAGCGCCAGCACCCGCTCGATGTGCTCCGCAATCCGCTCCACCGTCGGCACGATGGCGTTGAGCAGATCGGTGTGATACGCCACCGGAATGTCCGCCGGCGCGAGCCGCTGCACCGGCGCGTCGAGATGCCAAAACGCATCGCTCGCGAGCGTGGCGGCGATCTCTGCGCCGAAGCCGGCCGTCAGGTTGTCCTCGTGCACCACGAGGCAGCGTCCGGTCTTCTCAACCGACGAGAGGACCGCGGCCTTGTCCCACGGTGAGACCGTGCGCAGGTCGATGAGCTCGACACGATCTCCAAAATGCGCGGCCGCATCGGCGCAGCGGTGCACCATCGCGCCCCACGTCACCACGGTGATGGCCGTGCCCTCGCGCAGCACGTTGGCGCGGCCGAACGGGAGCACGTAATCATCGCCCGGATAGCGCGCGCTGCCGTCGGACGTCATCAGCAGCGAGCGATGCTCGAAGAAAATGGCGGGGTCGACGCCGCGCATCGCCGCGCGCAACAACCCCACGGCATCGGCGGCATTGGACGGCATCGCCACGTGCCAGCCGTACGCGTGCGCAAAGCGCACTTCGTCGCTGAGCGAGTGCCACGGATCACCGACATCCTTGCCAAATCCGCCCGGCATGCGCACGACGATGGGCGCCGCAAACCGATTGCGCGTGCGCCAGCGCATCGTGCCGGTGTTGTTGAGCTGCTCGGCCGCAGGATCAGCGTACTTGCGGAACTGGATCTCGGTGACGGGCATCAGCCCGGCGATGGCGAGGCCCGAGGCACGGCCGATGATGCCTTCTTCCGACAGCGACGTGTCGAAGACGCGCGATGCGCCGTACTTCTTCTGCAGTCCCTCCGTGACGAGATGCACCCCGCCCTTGCGCCCGACATCCTCGCCGAACACCAGCACGCGCGGATTCGCCGAGAGTTCGACGTCAAGCGTGCGGCGCACCGCTTCGGCGAATCGCAGCACGGCGCCTTCGGGCGCCGGCTGGTCGGTGCCGCGCAGCCGCGCTCGATCCGCAGCGGAGAGGCCGCCCATCACCGCTTGCTCGTCGTCACCGTACACGAAGCGCGCCACGTCGTCGGCCTTCGGCATTGGCCGCGCACGCGCGGCGTCGACGGCGACGCGCACCACCTCTTCCACCTCGCGCACCATCGTGTCCCACGCGCGCGCCGTCATCAGCGCGGGCACCATGTACGCCTTGAGCTTGGGCAGCGGATCGCGCTTGAAGTCGTCGGCGATCTCCTCGTCGGTGCGGTATCCCCGCTGATTGTCCGGACCGGAGTGGCTGTTGAGCCGCGGCACCGTGAGACGCACGAGCGCAGATCCCGCTCCCGAACGCACATGCGCGACGCCCTCGGCGAGCAGCGCGGCCGTCTCGTGCGGGTTGGTGCCATCGCCGTCGCGGACGAGCAGGCCGCCAAACGACGCGAGATTGCGCGCGATGTTCGCGCCCGGCGTCTGCATGTCGCCGCGCACCGAGATACCGAGGTCGTTGTCCTCGATGTAGAACAGCATCGGCAGCTTGAGCGTGGTGGCCATCGTGAGTGATGACCAGAAGCCGTTGGCGGCAACCGATGCGTCGCCGCCGAGGACGACGCCGATGGCGCCTTCGTACGACGCGTCGCCGAGCACATCGCGATGATACGTGATGGCCTGCGCCCAGCCAGCGACCGGCGTGTACTGCGAGCCAACATCACCCGCCATCGGCAGCACGGTACATCCACCGTCGGGACGCGGGAGGTTGCAGACGACGCCAATGTCGCGGCCGTCGCTGAATCCACCGGCGCGTCCGAGCGGGCTGCCGTGCGCGTCTTCGAGACTGAGCCCGAGCGACAGCAGCAGCGGACGCGAACGGTAGTACGCACCGGCCGCATCGTGCTGACCGGTCAGGAGCGTGCCGAGGATGACCTGCGCCACTTCGTGGCCCTTGGCCGAGAACTGGTACTGCACCACGTGTTCCTTGGGCGTCGTCGCCTTGGAACGGTTCAGCAACTCCTCGAGGTCATCGAGCGCGCGCGACGCGAGCGCGATGCGGGCGATGCGGCCCCAATCGAAGCGCGGATCGGGCGAGGGAGATGTCTTGGCGGCCATGTCGGCCGAAATATCAGGCCAGTGGCGGGTGGCCGGAAGCGGGAGCAGCGCGGCATTATTGTACGGGCTTCCTGTACCCTCTACCGTCTACCCTCTACCATCTACCGTCTCCCCCGATGCCCCCCCTGATTGTCGCGGTCGAGTCCGGCGTCGCCCGCTTGACCCTCAACAGGCCGGACGTGCTCAACAGCTTCACGCGCGATCTGGCGCAGAAGCTGCTGCAGGCACTGCGCGACGCAGCGACCGACGACACGGTGCGCGCCGTGCTGCTGACCGGTGCGGGACGCGGGTTTTGCGCGGGACAGGACCTCGCCGAGGCAATGCCCGTGGACGGCGCGATTCCCGATTTGGGCGACTTCGTGCGCGAGACGTGGAATCCGGTGGTGAGCGCCATTCGGCATCTCGAGAAGCCGGTCGTGTGTGCCGTGAACGGCGTGGCGGCGGGTGCGGGTGCGAATCTCGCCTTCGCGTGCGACATCGTGTTCGCGTCGAGCAACGCGACCTTTGTGCAGTCGTTCGCGAAGATCGGCGTCATTCCCGACAGCGGCGGCACGTTTATCCTGCCGCGACTTGTCGGCCTGCATCGCGCGACGGTGATGACGATGCTCGCCGAGAAGGTGACGGCCGAGCAGGCGAAGGAGATCGGACTCGTGTATCAGGTGGTGGCGCCGGAAGCACTCGTCGACACGGCCTTCACCACCGCAGCGCATCTGGCCACGCAGCCGACGCGCGCGCTCGGCTTGATCAAGCGCGCATTCAACAAGTCGCTGGGCGTGGATCTCGACGAGCAACTCGCCGTCGAGGAAGCGCTGCAGCGCGAAGCTGGGCGGACCGCGGACTACGCAGAAGGCGTGCACGCCTTCCTCGAGAAGCGGCCACCCCGATTTACCGGGAAGTGACGCCAATGATATCGCCGCAGACGGTTGTGGGCGTGGCGGGTGCGGGCGCGATGGGACGCGGCATCGCGCAAGTGGCGGCTGCCGCAGGGCATCCCGTTGTCCTCGCCGATGCGAAGCCGGGCGCAGCAACGGAAGCACTGACGTCCATCGACAACTCGCTCGCGTCGCTGGTCGCCAAAGGCAAGCGCAGCGCCGACGAGCGCGCGGCGATCGTTGGCCGCATCAGCGCGGTGGAAGCGCCGACCGAGTCACATCCGCACCTCGAGGCGCGCACGCCGCTGATTGACGTCGGCGCCTTCGCGCCGTGCGGTCTGGTCATTGAGGCCATCATCGAAGACCTCTCGGCGAAGCGCGACCTCTTTGCGCGACTCGCGCATGCCGTGGCGCCCGACGCGGTGTTGGCGACGAACACGTCATCGCTTTCGATTGCCTCGATCGCCGCAGGATGCGGCGCGGCCGAGCGCGTCATCGGCCTGCACTTCTTCAACCCGCCGCCGGTGCTACCGCTGGTCGAGGTGATTCCGTGGGCGGGCACGGCGCCGACGGTGACGGCGCAGTGCCTGAGCTTGATGGCCGCATGGGGCAAGACGGCAGTCCAGTGCTCCGACACGCCGGGCTTCATCGTCAATCGCGTGGCACGGTCATTCTACGGCGAGGCGCTGCGCATCGCCGATGAAGGCGTGGCGGACTACGCCACCATCGACTGGGCGATGCGCACCATCGGCGGCTTTCGCATGGGGCCGTTCGAGCTCATGGACTTCATCGGCAACGACGTGAACTTCGCCGTCACCAAGTCGGTGTACGAGGGCTTCTTTCACGAGCCGCGGTTTCGTCCGTCGCTGACACAGCAGCGTCTGGTCGCGGCGGGATGGCTCGGACGTAAGTCGGGGCGCGGTTACTACGACTACCGCAACGACGCCGTATCGCCGCAGCCAAATCAGGACGAACGGCTGGGGCGCGGCATTGTCGAGCGCATCCGCGCGATGCTCATCAACGAAGCCGTAGACGCGCTGCGCTTGGGCGTGGCGACCGCCGAGTCCATCGACGTC
Organism: Gemmatimonadota bacterium; assembly: GCA_023249305.1. GTDB lineage: Bacteria > Gemmatimonadota > Gemmatimonadetes > Gemmatimonadales > Gemmatimonadaceae > PNKL01. The sequence continues at coordinate 8,175 of JAHFCU010000056.1, read as the reverse complement.
GCGATGGTGAACGGCGTGAACTATCCCAAGGGCCTGCTTGCCTGGTGCGACGAACTCGGCGCGGGGCGCGTGCTCGAGACGCTCGAAGCGCTGCACGCCGAATTCGATGAGGAGCGCTACCGCCCGTCGCCGCTGCTGCGGCGCGCCGCCCGTGAAGGCTTCCGCTTCCGCTAACCCCATGACCCACGCATTCATCGCCGGCGGCCTTCGCACGCCGATTGGCAACATCGGCGGCGCGCTCAGCGACGTCCGTGCCGACGATCTCGCCGCGCACGTTATTCGCGAACTGCTGAAGGCACACGCGGCGGCCGACGCCGCGGCGGTGACCGATGTCATCTTCGGCTGCGCGAACCAGGCGGGCGAAGACAATCGCAACGTCGCCCGCATGGCGTCACTCCTCGCCGGCTTGCCGGTGACGGTGCCGGGCGAGACCGTGAACCGGCTGTGCGCGTCGGGGCTCAGCGCGATCGCGAACGCCGCGCGCGGCGTGGCCGTGGGCGACGGCGAGCTCTACATCGCGGGCGGCGTCGAGAGCATGACGCGCGCACCGTACGCGCTGTCAAAGGCGAGCAAGCCGTTTGCGCGCGACGCCGAACTGTTTGACACGTCGCTCGGATGGCGCTTCGTGAATCCGGTGATGAAGGAACGCTACGGCATCGACTCGATGGGCCAGACCGCGGAGCACGTGGCAGAGGAGCACGGCATCAGCCGCGCCGATCAGGACGCCTTTGCGCTGCGTTCGCAGCAGAAAGCCGCCGCCGCGCGCGCCGCCGGACGGCTCGCCGAAGAAATAGTCCCCGTCGTGATTCCACAGAAGAAGGGCGATGCCAGGATCGTGAGCGACGACGAGTTCATCCGCGCCGATTCGACGATCGAAGCGCTCGCGAAGCTGAGGCCGGCGTTCCGCACCGACGGCAAAGGGTCGGTGACCGCCGGGAATTCGTCGGGGCTGAACGACGGCGCTTCGGCGACGTTTGTCTGCTCCGAAGCAGGCGCGAAAGCGCACGGCCTGACGCCGATGGCGCGCATGGTCAGCACGGCGGCCGCCGGCGTGGCGCCGCGGACGATGGGCATCGGCCCGGTCCCCGCGTCACAGAAGGCGCTGGCGCAGGCGGGACTCACCATCGCACAGATGGACGTGATCGAACTCAACGAAGCGTTCGCGGCACAAGTGCTGGCGTCACTCCGCGCGCTCGGCGTGGCCGACGACGATGCGCGCGTCAATCCAAATGGCGGCGCCATCGCCCTCGGCCATCCGCTGGGCATGTCGGGCGCGCGACTCGCGATCACGGCCGCGCGACAGCTGCAGCGCACGGGCGGGCGCTACGCGCTGGTGACGATGTGCGTGGGGGTCGGTCAGGGAATGGCCGCCGTGCTCGAACGCGTCTAGCGATGGCAAACATCTTCTCGTTCGAGAACTTCGTGCCCGTGGTGCACGAGAGCGCCTACGTGCACCCCAACGCAACGGTCGTCGGCAACGTGGTGATCGGCCGCGACGTGTACGTGGGGCCGAGCGCGGTGATTCGCGGCGACTGGGGTGGCATCGAGATTGCTGACGGCTGCAACGTGCAGGAAGGGTGCGTGGTCCACATGTTCCCGGGCATCGTCGTGCGGCTTGAGGAAGGCGCGCACATTGGCCACGGCGCGGTGGTGCACGGCGCGCACATTGGGCGCAACGTCCTCGTCGGGATGAACGCGGTGGTGATGGACCAGGCCGACATCGGAGACGAGAGCATCGTGGGCGCGCTGTGCTTTGTGCCGGGCGAAATGAAAATCCCGCCGCGTTCGCTGGTGGTGGGCAATCCCGCGAAGATCGTGAAGCAGGTGAGCGACGAGATGCTCGCGTGGAAGACGGCAGGAACCGCGTTGTACCAGACACTGCCGGCCCGATTGCGCGACTCGTTGCAGCCCTGCGAGCCGCTGCGCGACGTCCCGGCGAACCGCGCAGCGCAGGCGGCGAGTTATCAGACCTGGAAGACCACGCGGCGTGACTGACGCGCGGTCACATCGAGACAACGCCATGATTGCCCCTCACGCGCTCCCCGCCCCACTTGATCCCACTGGCCGCGCGCCGCGCGCGCTGTTCAGCTATGCCGCCGGCGAGTGGGTTCGCGGCACGGGCGCGTGCACGCCCCTGCACCACGCGGTCACGGGTACGATGATCGCCGAGGCGAGCAGCGGCGGCCTCGATTTTGGCGCGATGGTGCAGCATGCGCGGACGGTGGGCGGACCGGCGCTCCGCGCGATGACATTTCATCAGCGCGCGCGAATGCTCAAGGCGCTGGCACAGTATCTCATGCCGCGCGTCGAGGCGTACTACGCGGTGTCGGCCGCGACAGGCGCCACGCGGCGCGACGGTTGGGTGGACATCGAGGGCGGCATCGGCACGCTGTTTGCCTACGCGTCGCGCGGACGGCGCGAATTCCCCGATGAACCGTTCTACGTGGAAGGACCCACGGAGCCGCTGTCGAAGGGCGGGTCGTTTGTCGGCCGCCATATCTGTGTGCCGCTCGAGGGCGTGGCGGTGCATATCAACGCCTTCAACTTTCCCGTCTGGGGCATGCTCGAGAAGCTCGCGCCGACGCTGCTCGCCGGCGTGCCGGCCATCGTGAAGCCGGCGACGATCACGAGCTATCTCACCGAGGCCGTCTTCGCGGGCATCATCGAGAGCGGGATTCTTCCCGCTGGCAGCGTGCAGCTCATTTGCGGGAGCGCCGGTGATCTGCTGGATCATCTCGATGAACAATGCGCCGTCGCGTTCACGGGGAGCGCCGAGACGGCGCGCACGCTGAAGCAGCGACCGGCGATAGTGCAGCACAACGTGCGGTTCAACGCCGAGGCCGATTCGCTGAACTTCTCGATGCTGGGGCCGGATGCGACGCCCGGCACGGAGGAGTTTTCGCTGTTCATCCGCGAAGTCGTAAACGAGATGACGACGAAGGCCGGACAGAAGTGCACGGCGATTCGGCGCACGCTGGTGCCGAAGTCGCTCGTCGAGGAAGTCGCGGCGGCGCTCGCCGCGCGACTGGAAAGCGTGGTGATTGGCGACCCGGCGGTGGACGGCGTGCGCATGGGACCGCTCGCGGCGCAGGCGCAGGTGGGCGAAGTGCAGCGCGCGGTGGACGCGATCGCGAATGACGCAGAGCTGGTCTACGGCGAAGTCGGCCTGCCCGACGTCACCGGCGCCGACGCCGCGCGCGGCGCATTCTATCCGATTCTGCTCTTCGCGTCGAATGATCCGATGCGGCGCACCGCGCCGCACGACGTCGAGGCATTTGGTCCGGTGAACACCATCATGCCGTACGACTCGGTGGACGGCGCGATTGCGCTGGCACGGCGCGGCCGCGGTTCACTGGTGGGTTCCGTGTTCACCGCCGACGACGCGGTGGCGCGCGCGGTGGCGCTTGGCACGGCGGCGCATCACGGGCGGCTGCTGCTTGCCAACCGTCACACGGCCAAGGAGAGCACGGGGCACGGCTCGCCGCTGCCGCAGCTGGTGCATGGCGGCCCGGGCCGCGCCGGCGGCGGCGAGGAGATGGGCGGCGCGCGCGGGGTGCTGCACTTCATGCAGCGCACGGCGCTGCAAGGTTCGCCAACGACATTGAGCCGCGTGGTGCACGAGTACATGCCCGGCGCGGCGACGAGCGGCGACGCCGTGCATCCGTTCCGCAAGCACTTCGAAGAACTCGCCATCGGCGAGACCTTCCATACGGCGTCGCGCACGATCACCGATGACGACGTGGACCGTTTCTCCGAGCTGTCCGGCGACCATTTCTACGCGCACCAAAGCGATGAGATGGCGCGGCAGGGCGTGTTCGAACGCAAGGTGGCACACGGGTACTTGGTGCTCTCCGCGTCGGCAGGGCTGTTTGTCGATCCCGCGCCGGGGCCGGTGCTCGCCAACTACGGGCTCGAGGGACTGCGCTTCGTGAAGCCGGTATATCCCGGGGACGCGATCCACGCGCGGCTAACCGTGAAGCAGAAGACCGCCAAGGATACGCCCGCCGATGGCATCCCGCAGGGCGTCGTGTCGTGGGATGTGGAAGTGCGCAACCAGGCGGACGAGCCGGTGGCGGTCTACACGATTCTCACGCTCGTGCGACGGCTGGGCTGACATCTTGCGTGACGGTCGGTCTTGCTGACTACCACCGGATGCTCGAGACGGTCTTACTGACTACCACGCGATGCTCGAGACGGTTTTACTGATTACCTACGGATGACACGGATTGAACGGATGGACACGGATCGCGCAGAAGAAGAAATAGGGGGCTCTCGTCGCGCGCCTCTAGTCCTTGGTTGCGTCAGTCCGTTACACGCGCAACGCGGCGAGATCCCGAAACAACGCGAGCGACTCAGGATTCGCCAGCGCCTCCGCGTTCTTCACGACACGGCCGTGCACCACGTCGCGCACCGCAATCTCGCTGATCTTCCCACTGAGCGTATGCGGGATGTCCGTCACTGGCACGATGACCTTGGGCACGTGATGCGGACTCGTATTGACGCGAATGTCGCGGCGCAAGCGTTCGGCGAGTGCGTCGCTGAACGCGGCGCCGGGACGCAGGCGCACAAACAGCACGATGCGCACGTCGCTGCCGCCGGCGCCGTCCGGCACCTCCTGCCCGATCACCACGCTCTCCATGACCTCGTGCACCTGCTCCACCTGCCGATAGATCTCCGCTGTGCCGATGCGCACGCCGCCCGGATTCAGCGTCGCGTCGCTGCGCCCATGCACCACGAGCCCACCGCGCGGCGTCTCCTCGGCCCAGTCGCCGTGACGCCACACGTTATGGAAGTGCGTGAAGTACGCGTCGCGGTACTTCGCGCCGTCGGCGTCGTTCCAGAACGCGACCGGCATTGAGGGAAATGGCGCGGTGCAGACGAGTTCGCCCGTCTCGCCGATGACGCGCCGTCCGGATGCGTCCCAGATCTCCACCGCCATGCCGAGCCCGAACGACTGCAACTCCCCCCGATGCACGGGCAGCAGCGGATTGCCGAGCGCGAAGCACGAGATGAGATCCGTGCCTCCTGAAATGCTGGCGAGCATCACGCCGGGCTTCACGTCGCGCGCCGCATAGTCGAACGAGTGCGGCGCCAGCGGACTGCCGGTGCTCAGGATCGCGCGCAGCGGCGAGAGGTCGAGTGTGCGCGCCGGCGCGAGCGCCGCTTTCTCCGACAACGCCAAGTACCGCGCGCTCGTTCCAAAGACAGTCACGCGCTCCTCGGCCGCCATCTCCCACAGCAATGCGTCACGGCCGGGCGGCATCGGCGCACCATCGTACAAGACGATGGCCGCCTCAGACGCGAGCGCCGAGACCAGCCAGTTCCACATCATCCAGCCGCACGTCGTGAAGTAGAAGATCCGTTCGTCGCGCCGCAGGTCGAGATGCAGTTGATGTTCCTTGACGTGCTGCAGCAGCGTGCCGCCTGCGCCGTGCACCATGCACTTGGGCAGGCCCGTGGTGCCCGAGGAGTACATCACGTAGAGCGGGTGATCGAACGGCAGCCGCTCGAAGACGAGCGGTGCGCCGCGCCCCGGTGCCGCGAAATCCGCCCAGCTGACCGCCCGTTTGATGCCGCCCGTATTCGGCGTATCGCGCAGCAGTGGCACGATCACGACGACGGCCAGTGACGGAAGCGATGCGGCGATTTCGCGCAGGCGTTCGAGGCAATCGATCTCCTTGCCCGCAAAACGGTACCCGTCGGCGCAGAAGAGCACGCGCGGCGCGACCTGGCCGAAGCGGTCGAGCACGCCCTTCACCCCGAAGTCAGGCGAGCACGACGTCCAGACGGCGCCAATCGATGCCGCGGCGAGCATGGCCACGACCGTCTCGGGGATGTTGGGCATGAAGCCGGCCACGCGATCTCCCGCACTAACGCCGGCGGCGCGGAGTGCGGCTGCGACCGCCGCGACCTCATCGGACAGTTCGCGGAAGCTGATCCGCCGAGTAGCCGGCCCTTCGTCGCGCGCGATAATGGCCACCCCGTCATCGCGTCGGCGCAGCAGGTTCTCGGCGAAGTTGAGTTGCGCGCCCTCGAACCATCGCGGGCCAAGCAACGCATCGGGTGGTGCCATCCGGTCGCGACCGATGAGCACGGCATCCCACGTACCGCCACCGGGGAGCGGCTCGGCAATCACACCAACCCAGTGCCACAGCTCGGCCCAAAATGTCTCGCGTTCGCGCACCGACCAGGCATGCCAATCTGCCCACGGGGCATCGGCGGCGGGCGCCGACGACTGCCGCTGCGCCACCTGCGCAAAGAACCGCCCCATCGCGGTCTGCTGGCGCGCGTCGTGCGGCGGAATCCACGTGGGCGAGGCGTCGCGAGACATCTATATGAACGGGCTTGAGGGCGGGTCTGCAAAAAAGATGCTATATTGTCTTTGGATGCACCACATGCGGCTTCGGTGCATTGCGGTTGCAACCGATGCGGCGCCCCGGTATGCACGACGCCTGAGTCGGCGCTTTCCATCGTCCCCCATCCTCAATTGTGGAGATCATCCTCATGCGAACTCGTTTGTGCACACTTGCGCTCTCGCTGTCGGCTGCGATGCCGTTGGCGGCGCAGCAGTCCTATTTGCCGGTCGAAGTCGGCGTGTTTGGGCAGTTCACCAAGTTCTCGGCGGTCACGAAGCTCGACAACGCGTACGGCATCGGCGGACTGATCAGCGTGCCGCTGTACAAGCGCATCGCCTTCCAGTACGAAGGCGACTTTGGCACGACGCACAGCACGCGCGTCGGCGACCTGACGGCGCTGAACAACCGCTTTGACTTGGCCTACCACATTCCGTGGGGCGCCCGTCGCACGTTCTTCGTGGGCGGCGGCTGGACCGGCTCGCAGTACAGGACCGACACGACGTACAACCAGTACGACTCGGGATTGAATGCGATGGCCGGCGCGCGCTTCTGCGTCGGCGACAACTGGGCGCTGCGCACGAGCGCGGTGATGGATTTCAAGGATCCGTCGGACCAGATCCCGACGGGCGATCGCACGCAGACGCTGAGCCTGCGCGCCGGCCTGAGCCGCTTCTTCGGCGGCAAGGCGAGCGCGTCGCCGTGCGTCGTGGTTGCGCCGGTCGTTGCCGCTCCGCCGCCGCCCCCGCCGCCAGCCCCGGCGCCGACTCCCGCGCCAGTGAGAGCCGAGCCGACGCCTGCGCCGGCTCCACCGCCGCCCGCGCCGGCACCGGCGCCGGCTCCGAAGCCGCGTGAGATCTTCCGTCTGAGCGGGGTCTATTTTGACTTCGACAAGTCAGCGCTCAAGAAGGAAGGCAAGGACACGCTGGAAGCGGCCGTGAAGTACCTGAATGCCAACCCGGGTTCCAAGGTCGAGATTCAGGGCCACACGGACAGCATCGGGACGGACGAGTACAACCGTTCGCTCTCCGACCGTCGCGCCACGTCGGTGATGAAGTATCTCCGCGAGCGGGGCATCGACGCGTCACGCATGTCGACGAAGGGACTCGGCGAGAGCCAGCCGGCGGCCGACAACGGCACGAAGGCGGGGCGCGCGCAGAATCGGCGCGTGGTGATCATCGAGTTGTAGTCGATTGAGGACAGGGATCACGGATTTCGATTCGTGATTTCGATTGCGGATTTCGATTGCGATGGGGGGAGCCGAGAGGCTCCCCCTATTCGTTTGTTTGCGCGTCCGTAATCGCCGTTCAGCGGAGTCCGTCGTGTTCCGACACGGTGGGTTGTCAACTTCACTCTTGCGTGGTTCCATAGCCGGACCGCATCTTCTAGTCGATCACCCCGTCGTGGGGACGATGCGTCCCCAACTCACCCCCAACGAGCCTCTTTCATAAGAGAGGGTCCCGCTTCCCCGGCCGTCGAGGCTCGACGCTCGTCGAGCCGCCGGATGAAGCCTCACCCGAAGTCCACCAGAACCCGGTACAGCTCATGATGAAGAAACGAGTACTCATGGCGTTGATGGGAATCTTTCTTGTCGCAGCCCCGGCCTTCGCACAGCAAAAGGTCATCACGGGCAAGGTGACGAATGATGTCGGCGCGCCGATGGCCGGTGCGCAAGTCATCGTGAAGGGAACGCGCTTCGGTTCCCTCACCGACAACCTCGGCAACTACTCCCAGCGCGCCGACGTCGGCCAGGTGCTTCAGTTCCGTTACATCGGGAATGCGCCCGAGGAACGCACCGTGGGCGCCGACAACGTCATCAACG
>JAHFCU010000012.1 GCA_023249305.1 Gemmatimonadota bacterium | reverse complement strand
AAGGACCAAGTCTTTCTTCGCATGGCCACGGAGTTGAGCCGGCTTGGAACGTGCTGTCGGCTCAAGGTAGGCGCGGTGCTCCTGCGCCCGGACGGCGGTGTCGCCTCCGCAGGGTTCAATGGTGCGCTTCCGGGAATGCCGCACTGCACGCCCGACAGCTGCAAGCCGGGGCAGCGCTGCCTGCACACCAGCCACGCCGAGGAGAACGCCCTCGGCTTCTGCGACGGGCACATCGCGATCGCCTACGTCACCCACGAACCGTGCCTAGCCTGTACCCGCTCCCTCGTGCGGCGCGGCGTGCGCCGGGTGGTCTTTCAGCATCCGTATTCCAGCATCGGGCAGCAGGAAGCCGATGAGAGGGCGTCGATCTTGAGACACTTCGAAATGAAGTGGGAGCAATTGGAGTTGGCGGACCCGGAACCGAGCGGGGCGTAGCAGGCGGTTACCGCAGCAGCGGCTCAGCGCCGCACCCGAAAGTCCGCGTAGTACCGGTCAATCTTCCGCACGTAGCCGAGCGTCTCGCGGTAGCGCCAGCGCGGCACAGTCGGGGCGACCTGCTCGATGTGCGACCATGCCTCGGCGCTCCCCACCACGTCGCGCGCCGTGTTCTGCGCGCGCATGATCGTGCCTTCGCCGGCGTTGTAGCTGCCGAACATGAAGGCCGGGCGCTCGGGCTCCGCGATGGACTTCGCCCAGAGCTTCCAGAGATAGCGATCATGCATGATGCCCGCGGCGATGTTCCACTCGGGATCGTCTATGGCGCCGAAGTCGGGGCGGCGCGACGTGATGTCGCGGTATGTCGATGGCATCAGCTGCATCACACCGCGCGCGCCGACGTAGCTCGTCGCCGTCGGATCGAGGCCGCTTTCGGCCATGCCCTGCGCCTTGAAGTAGCGCCAGTCGAAGCCGACGCCGAAGAATCGCTTGCTGTAGCGACGGAAGGTGTCGTCGTAGCGGCTTGCATTGCGCTCGGCGAGGCGCCGGTCGGCGGGGCGCGCCGCATCCTGCGCGCTCAGCGACGGCGCGAGGGCGCCGGCAGAGAGGAGCACTGTGATAGCGATCAGCAAGCGGCGCACGCGCGACTCGGCCGTCAGTTAAGCGCGTGCCCAATGATCAGCGCGATCGAGATGAAGATGGACGCCACGAAGATCGCCACGGCGACGTTGCCCTTGCTGAGTTCCACCGGAAAGTTGACTTCGGGGGTCAGGCGATCAATGGCGCGGTAGCTCAGGAACATGAGCACCACGCCAGCCACGGCGTACAGCAAGTTGAGGGCGATTATCTCGAACTGCACGTGAACTCTCCCAGCAAGGGTGGCGTTGCCGGGACAATTGTACCACCTCGTGCGGTTGGCCGGAACATCACCAGCATCGGTTGCCACGCGCTGCGCCGTGCGACAACGTTGTCGGATCGTTCGGCGTTCTGCCTGCGTTGCCCCGCGTCACGCACTCCGATTGAGGATCCTTGCATGCCTCGCACCCATCGGTCACTCACGTTCCTGTTTCTGTTGCCCGTGGTCGTCGCGCTCGGCGGTGTCGCCGGCCAGCGCACGCTCGAAGCGCGCGTCGCCCCAGTCGAGGGTCCTGACTCGGCGCTGCTCGCCACGTACAAGTGGCGCAACGTCGGGCCCGACCGTGGCGGGCGCTCGATCGCCGTCAGCGGCGTGAAGGGACGCCCGAAGGAGGCATACTTCGGCGCGGTGGGCGGCGGGCTGTGGAAGACCACGGACGGAGGCGAGACGTGGGCGCCCGTGACCGACGGGCAAGTCAAGTCGGCGTCGGTAGGCGCCGTAGCGGTGTCTGAGACGAATTCCGACCTCGTGTTCATAGGGATGGGCGAGACGTGCATCCGCGGCAACATCATGGCGGGCGATGGCGTGTACAAGTCCGTCGACGCGGGCAAGACGTGGACGCACGTGGGCTTCGAGCAGTCAGAGAACATCTCGAAGATCCGCATCCATCCGACGAACCCCGACATCATCTTCGTCGCGGCCTTTGGCAAGCACTCGGCGCCGAACGCCGAGCGCGGCGTGTACAAGAGCACCGACGGCGGCAAGAGCTGGCGGCGCGTGCTGTTCCGCAATGACTCGACCGCCGCGATTGACATCAGCATTGACCGCGCGAACCCGAACGTGGTGTACGCGGCACTCTGGCAGGCGTACCGCACGGAGTTCACGATGTCGTCAGGAGGGACGGGCAGCGGGCTATTCAAGAGCACGGACGGCGGTGAGACGTGGACCGAGATCACTCGCAACGCTGGCATGCCGGCCGGACTCATCGGACGCATCGGTGTGGCGGTGTCACCCGCTAATTCGAGCCGAGTGTATGCGCTCGTCGAGAACACCAAAGGCGGGCTTTTCAAGTCGGATGACGCAGGCGCCACGTGGTCGCTCGCCACCGAGAATCGCAGCGTGCGCCAGCGGGCGTTCTACTACACACACGTAACCGCCGACACGAAGAACGCCGACATGGTGTACATGCTCAACACCAGCGCGTTCCGCTCGAACGACCAGGGCAAAACGATGACTTCGGTCGGGAACGGCACACACGGTGACTTCCACGACTTGTGGGTAGACCCGGACAACGCTCAGCATCTCGTGATTGGCAACGACGGTGGCGGTGCGGTGTCCACGAACGGCGGACAGCGGTGGACGGAACAGGACTTCCCGACGGAGCAGTTCTACCGCGTGGCGACGACGGCCCACCTGCCGTATCACCTCTGCGGTTCGCAGCAGGACAACTCGACCCTCTGCATCCCATTCAACTGGAACCTCGGGCCGGCGCGCGGTCGCCAGATCGAAGGCCTCCCCGAGGGGCGCGCCCCGCAGGTGTGGTACACCGCGGGCGGTGGAGAGCCGGGGTACATGGCGCCGGATCCGAAGAACCCGGACCTCTACTTCGCGGGCACGAACAACGGCGGCTTCCTCGACAAGTACGACCGGCGCCTCGGACAGGGACGCGAGGTGAATCCGTATCCGTGGATGTACTCGGGCGAGCCGTCGAGCGAAATTCGCGAGCGCTGGCAGTGGACGTACCCGATCATCTTCTCGCCGGCGAATCCGAACCTGCTCTATGTCTCGTCGCAGCGGGTGTGGATGACGCCTGACGGAGGCAAGACGTGGAAGGCACTGTCGGGTGACCTCACTCGGCATGACGTGAAGACAATGGGACACTCCGGAGGGCCAATCACCGGCGACATGAACGGCCCCGAGGTGTACGCCGTGATCTTCGCACTTGGCCCGGGCAAGAGGGACACCAACATTCTCTGGACCGGATCCGACGACGGCCTTGTGCACGTGACACGCGATGGCGGCAAGACGTGGGCGAATGTGACGCCGAAGGATATGCCCGCGTTTGGACGCGTCAGCCAGATTGACGCGTCGGCGTTCAATTCTGGCGGCGCCTACGTGTCGGTGCGGCGCCCGCTAATGGATGACAAGGCGCCATACATCTTCAAGACGGCCGATTTCGGCAAGACGTGGACGAAGATCGTGACAGGTATCCGTGCGGACGACTACGTGCACACGGTGCGCGAAGATCCGTGGCGGCGCGGCTTGCTCTACGCGGCGGCACAGCACGGCGTCTATGCGTCGTACGACGACGGCGGCCACTGGACGTCGCTGCAGCTCAATATGCCCGACACTCCCGTGTCGGACCTGATCGTCAAGGAGAACGAGCTCGTGATCGCCACGCACGGGCGCGGTTTCTGGGTGCTCGACAATGCGGCGCCGCTGCGGCAGGTGACGCCGGCGATCGCGACGTCGGTCGATCTCTACCTGTTTTCGCCCGTGGTCGCGTATCGCTCGGCGACTGGGGCGACGATCAACTACTGGCTCAAGTCGCCGGCGAAATCGGTGATCATTGACATCCTCGACGCGAAGGGGAGCGTGATTCGCACGTTCGGGCAGGACACGGCCGCGCGTCCGGCGGGCCCTGGAGGCGGCGGTCGCTTTGGTGGCTTCACGCCGCCGCCCGCAAAGGTCGCGGGGTTGCAGCGCTTCACGTGGGACCTCAACTACGCCGGCGCCACGACCTTTCCGGGAATGGTCCTCTGGGGTGCGACGACGGCCGGCCCTGCGGCTCCGCCGGGGACGTACAAGGTGCGGATCAATGTGGATGGCAAGACGCAAATCCAGCCGGTCACGGTCAAGCGGAATCCGTTGAACACCGATGCGAGCGACGCCGACTTGCAAGCGCAGTTCGACCTCGCGATCAAGATCCGCGACAAGATGACTGAGGCGAATCAGGCCGTGATTGAGATCCGCAACGTGAAGGCGCAGGTGGCTGACCGGCTCAAGCGCGCTGACGACGCGGCGCTGAAGAGCAGTGGCGACCAGTTGACGACGAATGCGGGCGGTGTGGAGAAGGACGTCTATCAGGTGCAGAACCAGAGCAACCAGGATCCGCTGAACTTCCCGATCAAGATCAACAACCGGCTTGCCTCGCTCTTGCGAGTCGTGAGCCAGGGCGACGGGCGGCCGACGTCGAACATCCCGGAGATATTCGGCATTCAGTCGGGCCAGCTGAAGGTGCAGACCGACAAACTCGCGCTGGTGTGGAAGACTGATCTTGCGGCATTCAACAAGGAGGCCGCGCGGCTCAAGCTGCCGCCGGTGGATCCGAAGTGCGCGAAGGCGGAGGGGTGCAGCGTGCAGCCCTAGAGACGCGCGCCGGGGGTTCGCCCTCGCAAGCTCTCGGACCCTTTGGCGCGCTGCGCGCGCCATCTATGGGTCCTCCGGCCGCTTGCGAGAACGAACCCCCGCCGTGCGGAAGAGCCGCTCGTTGCGCGCCTAACCCTCAAGCTTTGCGTCGAGCGTCTTCGGTACCGCCGCCAGCGCGCGCGAGACGATGCAGCCCGTCTTCGCATCCTCGGCGAACTTCTGGAACTGCTCGGCCGAGAGCCCCGGCACGACGCCGCGCGTGATCAGCGCGATCCCCGTGATGGTGAAGCCCGCCGCGGTCTTGTTGGCGCTGACGACCGCGGTCGTTTTCACACTTGTGACCACATGGCCTGCCTGCGCCAGCGAGTTGGACAGGGCCATCGAGAAGCAGCCGGCATGCGCTGCGCCGAGGAGCTCCTCGGGGTTCGTGTCCTTGCTGCCCTCAAACCGGCTGATGAAGGAGAACGGGCCGCTGAACGCGCCGCTTCCGACGGCCATCGTGCCGTGCCCTGATTTCAAATCGCCAAACCACTGCGCCTCTGCCTTGCGATCCATATGAAATGCTCTCCTTTCGTGTTCTTGGTTTGCTATACCACTGACCGGTATCGCTTGATGTCCACGGGGGGCTGCGTGGGGTACTGCCCGGAAAAGCAGGCGTGGCAGAAGCCACTCGGGCCGCCGGGCACCGAGGCCAGCATGCCCTCGATTGACAGATAGCCGAGGGAGTCCACCCCGATCGCTCGTCCTACTTCGTCGATCGACATGTTGGCCGCGATCAACTCGGCGCGTTCGGGTGTGTCGATGCCGTAGTAGCAGGGTCCGGTGATCGGCGGCGAAGAGACGCGCATGTGCACCTCACGCGCTCCGGCGCCGCGGAGCAGCGCCACGAGCCCGCGCGTGGTCGTGCCGCGCACGATCGAATCGTCCACCATGACCACGCTCTTGCCCTCGAGCACTTCGCGCACGGCGTTGTACTTCACCTTCACCTTCGCGTCGCGTCCTTCCTGCGTCGGCTGAATGAACGTGCGGCCCACATAGTGATTGCGGATCAGCGCATGCTCGAGGCGCAGGCCGGACGCCTCGGCGTACCCAAGGGCGGCGGCGTTGGACGAGTCGGGCACCGCGAAAACAAGGTCGGCGCTGGGGGCCGGCTGCTCGAGGGCCAACTGGCGGCCGAGCGCACGCCGCGCCCGATCCACCGAGGCACCGAAGATCCGGCTGTCTGGGCGCGCAAAGTAGATGTACTCGAACACGCAGCGGTGCAGGGTGGGTGCGGCGGGAAACTGCAACGTGCGCATGCCCTCGGCGTCCACCGCGATGATCTCGCCCGGCGCCACGTCACGCACGATCGTCGCGCCGACGATGTCGAGTGCGCAGGTCTCCGATGCGAAGACCCATGAGTCACCCAAGCGACCCATCGTGAGCGGCCGGAAGCCGTTCGGATCGCGCGCCGCGAGCAGCGTAGTGCCGATCACCACGAGCAGGGAGTAGGCACCCTCAGCGCCGCGAAGCGCTTCCGCCAGCTGTTCCTCCGGCTTGGCCGCGCGCGACTTCGCGATGCGGTGAACGATGACCTCGCTGTCCATCGTGGAGGCGAAGATCGACCCCTCCGCCTCGAGCGCGCCGCGCAGTGCGACGGCGTTCGTGAGGTTGCCGTTATGCGCCAACGCAATGTGCCCGCCGCGGAAGCGAACGAAAACCGGCTGCGCGTTGTCAATCGTGCTCGTGCCGGCCGTCGAGTAGCGCGTATGCCCGATGGCGATCGGGCCGTGCAGCGACGCGATGCGGTCTTCCTCGAAGCCGTCCGAAACGAGTCCCATCTTGCGGACCATCTGCGCTTCGCCGTTCGCGGACACGGCGACGATTCCCGCAGACTCCTGCCCGCGATGCTGCAGGGAATACAGCCCGAGATGCGTGATGCGTGCCGCGTCGGCGTTATCGCGAATGCCAAAGATGCCGCACATCAGCGAGTCCCTCCGGCCAGTGCGGGATCGCGCTCGACGACCTCGGCGGCGGCGCGTTGCATCGCGCGAGGCAGCGCGCCGTGGAACGCCTCCGACAGACTTGCCGTCTTCGCGCGAATCGTGCGCGTCCCGACGGTGATGATGAGGCCGGCGCTGGCGCTGCGCACCATGCCGATGACCGTCGCCCGCACTTCATGCGCCTTCGCGATGGCGAGTAGGGCGTCAGCTTTTGCCGTCGAGACCACGACGCGCCCTTGCGCCTCGCCGAACAGCAGCGCGCGCAGCGGGAGAGCCGACCAGGCCGAGAGGTCCACCTGCGCGCCGAGCGGGCGCGACTCACGGCTGACGCAGCACTCGGCGAGGGCGACCGCGAGTCCCCCTTCGGAGCAGTCATGTGCCGAGGCCACGTGCCCAGCGGCAATGGCGGCGAGCAGCGCGTCGATGAGCCTCCGTTCGCCCTGGAGATCACACGCTGGCGGCGCGCCGGCAACGACACCGTGAATCCACGCCAAGTACTCGCTGCCGCCGAGTTCCGTCGTGTTGTCGCCGAGCAGGATGATCGTGTGTCCCTCGGCGGCGAACGGCGCGCGCGTCGCGTGGCGCACATCGTCAATGAGCCCGACCATGCCGATCGTCGGCGTCGGGTACACCGCGCCCTGTGGGTTCTCGTTGTAGAACGAAACGTTGCCGCCAGTGACGGGCGTGCCGAGCGCGCGGCAGGCGTCACCCATGCCAAGTACCGACTCGCGGAACTGAAAGAAGACCTCGGGTTTCTTGGGATTGCCGAAATTCAGGCAGTTGGTAATCGCCATCGGGCGCGCACCGACGCAGGCCACGTTGCGCGCGGCCTCGGCGACCGCGATGCGTCCGCCGACGCGCGGGTCGAGGAAGACGTAGCGGCCGTTGCAGTCCGTCTTGAGGGCGATAGCCTTGCGCGTGCCGCGAATGCGGATCACGGCGGCGTCACCGTCGCCCGGCCCGAGCACCGTGTTGGTGCGCACGGTCGAGTCGTACTGCGTCGTGACCCAGCGCTTGCTGGCGATCGTCGGCGATTCGAGCAGGCGCTCGAGCGTCCACGCCGGATCAACCTCTTCTGGCTTCTCCGGAACCGTGTTCACGTCGCGCGCGCGGCGCGTGACGGCCTCCGCGGCTTCGCGCGCCTCGGGATGATACTGCGGACAGTCCGTGACGAGCCGGGTGCCGGGGAACTCGGCGACCACGTGATCACCCTCGGTCACGCGATACACTGGTTCCGCGATCACCTGGCCGATGACGTCGGCGTTCAGGTCCCACTTGGCGAGGATCTGCTTGACCTCCTGCTCGTGTCCCTTGAGCGCGACGACGAGCATGCGTTCCTGCGACTCGCTGAGCAGAATCTCGTACGGGGTCATGCCCGTTTCGCGCACGGGCATCTTCTTGACGTCGATTGTCACTCCGACATCGCCGCGCTCGGCCATCTCCGCCGAGGAGGAAGTGAGTCCGGCGGCGCCCATGTCCTGGATCGCGACGATGTGTCCGCTCATGATGAGCTCGAGCGACGCCTCGAGCAGGAGCTTCTCGGTGAACGGATCGCCCACCTGCACGCGCGGTCGCTTGGCTTCGTTCTCCTCGCTGAGGCCTTCCGAGGCGAAGGACGCGCCGTGAATGCCGTCGCGTCCGGTGCGCGCCCCGACCGCGATGACCGGGTTGCCGACGCCCTGTGCCTTGGCGCGAATGAGCTCGTGCTCTCTAAGCACGCCGACACACATGGCGTTGACGAGCGGGTTGCCTTCATACGCGGCGTCGAACATCACGTCGCCAGCCACCGTCGGAATGCCCACGCAGTTGCCGTAGTCGCCGATGCCCTTGACGACGCCGCCTACGAGATAGCGCACGCGCGGCGCGTCGAGCGACCCGAACCGCAGCGTATTGAGCATTGCGATCGGCCTGGCGCCCATCGTGAACACGTCGCGCAGGATGCCACCAACACCGGTCGCCGCCCCCTGATACGGTTCAACCGCCGAGGGATGGTTATGCGACTCGATCTTGAACGCGACAGCCAGGCCGTCGCCGATGCTGATCACGCCCGCGTTTTCTCCCGGCCCCTGCAGCACGTACGGCGCCTCGGTCGGCAGTGTCTTGAGCACAGGGCGCGAGTGCTTGTACGAGCAGTGCTCGCTCCACAGCGCGGAGATGATGCCGAGCTCGGTGAAGGTGGGCTCGCGGCCAAGCATCGCGCGCAGGCGCTCGAACTCGTCGGCCGTGAGCCCGTGTTCGGCAACAAGCGCCGGGGTGATGACGGGATCGCCAGGGCGTGGGGTCGCGGTCACTTTTGACTGAGGCCCTTGAGAAGGTCCTGAACGAACATGCCCACCTTCGACTCGTGCACGTGCTCGATCATCTCGAGCTCGCCGGCGTCCAGCCAGACGCCTTTGCAGCTTGGGCAGACGTCAATCATGATGTGCCCATGCTTGGTTTCCTTGAGATCGGCGCCGCATTTCGGGCATTTCCCGTGCGTCGCGTGGCGCTCGGCGTGCTTGCGCTCGGCGTCGAGCCGCGCGCGGTGCGCCTTGATGAGCTCCGCGTCGAGCTTCAGGAAGTACTCGTCTTCCGTGCGCGGCTTCCGGAAGTCTTCCGGGCGGGGCGGCTTGAACTCGCCCGGATGCTGGGGATGCTTGAAGTTGGACATGGCAGTTCGTGGAATCGGGATGTGGCGCCCTCGATGAATCAGGCCGCAGTGCGCGACGGTCAGGTCGCGGGCTTGCGGCCCTTGAGTTCAATCGTGATGGGACCATCTGGCTGCTTCGCGGGCATCGTCGCCCGCGCCTTGCGCGCCTCGGCGGCCGGTATCATGCGCGGCGAAGAGCTGGAACCGCTGAAGCGGCGCTTCGCCGAGCGGAAGACGGCATCCACCACCGCGCCCTTGCTCAGCAGCACCACGTCATTCATGCCGCACGTGCGCTCGCAGCCATTCTTGTAGAACAGAAACGTCGCGTCACCCGTGGTGCGTTCGATGATCGGGGCGCCAAGATGCGCGATCACCTGCGCCTTGGGCATGCCGGGGTCAATGACCGCCTGGGCTGAGAGCGGAAGGGATCCGGCGAAGAACAGGAGAACGAGTCGGCGCATGGCTGCTCCGGTCAAGCGTGCACTGCGGCAAGGACGGACTCGAACAACACGCGTCCGTCGGCGGAGCCGAGCAGGGGATCCAGCGCCCGCTCGGGGTGGGGCATGAGCCCGACGACGTTGCCGGACGCGTTGCGCACGCCGGCGATGTTGTCGAGCGATCCATTCACGTTGGCGGCCTCGGTCGGCTCGCCCTTCGCGTCCACGTAGCGGAAGACCACGAGCCCTTCACCCTCGACCCGCTCAAGGGTCGCGGCGTCCACGGTGTAGCGTCCTTCGCCGTGCGCGATGGGCATCGTGAGGCGCTGGCCCTCATGGCAGAGCGCGGTCCAGCGCGTGTCGGTGTTCTCCACGCGAATCGTGACCGGCATCGAGAGAAACTGCAGGCCCGCATTGCGCATCAGCGCGCCGGGTAGCATCCCCGCCTCGCAGGCGATCTGAAAGCCGTTGCAGATGCCGATCACCGGCCCGCCGCGGTTGGCGTGCACCGCGACTTCGCGCATAATCGGCGAAAATCGCGCGATCGCGCCGGCGCGCAGGTAATCGCCGTAGCTGAAGCCGCCGGGGAGAACGATGACATCGCAGCCTTCAAGGTCATGCGACTTGTGCCAGAGCTTCACTCCGGGTTGGCCGAGCGTCTCCGTCGCGGCGAAGACGGCGTCGTCGTCGCAATTGGAACCAGGGAAGCTGACAATACCGAACTTCATACGGCGATCACCCCGGCGATCTCGTAGTCCTCGGTGACCGGATTGGCGAGCAGTCGCGCGCACATCTCGCGCACCGACGTCTCCGCCGCGGCGGCGTCGGCCGCGGCCGTCTCGATCACGAGATGACGCCCGACATGCACGTCACCCACCGCGCCGAATCCGAGCGTGTGCAGGGCATCGGCGACCGCCTTGCCCTGGGGGTCGAGCAGTCCCTTGCGCGGGACGATATGAACACTGACGCGGAATGATTTCACGGCGTGTTACCCTCGGGCGCGCCCTGGTCGGGGCCGCGGTCGCCTCGGCCGCGGTGGCGCCGCCGGCGGCGGTGGTGATCCTCCGAGCGTCGAACCGCGGCGCCCGCCAGAGCGGGCACGGCCTCACCTTCGTCTAAGTCGTCCGACTCGCCGTTGTCGAACGGCGACGGCATGTCAAAGAGGCCGCGCACGATCGCGATGACGATGCCGAGGGCCACGTAGGCGACGCCGACGGGGAAGAAGAACTGCTTCGGCAACAGGAACAGCGCGAACACGACGGCGATGAAGAAAAGCACGCCGAACGCGCCATACCAATTGCGCAACGAGAAGCGCGGCCACGCCGGGTACGGCACGTTGCTGATCATCAGGAAGGCCAGCGCGACCATCAGGAACCGCAGGATGGACTGCCACGGCAAGTCGCCGATGGCGGTCTGCTGATACAGCTCGGTTTGCGAGAACCAGTAGTACGTGGCGAGCGTGCCGCCTGCCGCGGGGCTCGGCAGTCCCTGGAAGAAGACTTTCGACTTGCCGGCCTGCTCGATGTTGAAACGCGCAAGGCGCATCACTGCGCAGGCGACGTAGAGCCACACGAAGATCCAGTCCCAGCCCGTGTGATTAAGCTCGGCGAAGTACATCATGAGCGCCGGCGCCACGCCGAACGAGATGGCGTCCACCAGCGAATCGAGTTCTTCACCGAAGCGGCTTCCGGTGTTCGTCGCGCGCGCGATGCGGCCGTCGAACATGTCGAGGAATCCGGCGGTGACGATGTACCATCCTGCGCGCACGTGCTCGCCGCGCGACGCGGCGACGATGGCGAAGATGCCGAAGAATAGGCTGCCGAGCGTGAATCCATTGGGCAGCATCACGAGCGCGGGGCGGGGAAGCGTGGGGCGTCGCATCAAGGAAGCTCCGCAATGACAGTGGTGCCGGCGGCAGTCTGGTCGCCCACGCGCACGCGCGGTGCACTGTCGCTCGGCATGTAGACATCCACGCGCGAGCCGAAGCGGATGAGCCCGAACCGCTCACCCTGCTCGGCCTGGTCGCCGGGCCGGCTGTAGGTGACGATGCGCCGCGCGATCAGGCCGGCGATCTGGCGCACCAGCACGCGGTGCACGCCGCTCTCGAGGCCCACCGAGGACATCTCGTTCTCCAGCGACGCCTTGTCCACGGCGGCGTTCAGGAACTTGCCGGGGTTGTGGTGTGTGTACGCCACGCGTCCGCTGACCGGGTATCGGTTCACATGCACACTAAAGACGTTCATGAAGATGGCGATGCGCAGCGCGCGCCCGTGCATGAAGGCGGGCTCGTCCACCTCCACCACCTGCACGACCTTGCCGTCCGCGGGCGCGATCACGAGTCGCGGTCCGCGTTCGCCCTGGCGCTCAGGATCGCGAAAGAAATAGGCCACCCACACCGCGAGCAGGACGCACACGATCGCCGCCGCCGTAAGCAGCGGCATCGGCCAGCGATCGGCTGCCGCGCCCATCGCGAGCGCCATCAACGTGGCGGCGAAGATGAACGGGCGGCCTTCGCGGGCGAAGTTCATTGCAGCGCCCGCGTGTCGAGCGGCGCGCCGGTGATGCGGCGGAACGCATCGAGGTAGCGCTCGCTTGTCGCCGCGACCACGGCGTCGGAAAGCGTCGGCGGCGGTGCGTTGCCGTCCCAGCGCCCTGCGCGGCGCTCGGTGTCGAGCCAGTCGCGCAGCGGCTGCTTGTCGAAGCTCGGCTGCGTGCGCCCGGGCGCGTATTGATCGGCCGGCCAGAAGCGCGAGCTGTCAGGCGTCATGACCTCGTCAATCAGCAGGACGCGGCCGTCGGGCGCTCGCCCGAACTCGAATTTCGTGTCGGCGATGATAATGCCGCGCGAGGCCGCGACGTCGCGGCCGCGTTCGTACAGGCGCCGCGCGAGCGTCTCGAGCGCGGCGGCGTCGGCCGCGCCCACGACGCCACGCATCTGTTCCATCGTGATGTTTTCGTCATGCCCGGTTTCGGCCTTGGTCGCAGGCGAAAAGATCGGGCGCGTGAAGGGCGCACTCTCGAGTAGCCCCGGCGGCAGCTGTTCGCCCGCCAGTGTCCCCGACGTCTTGTACTCCTTCCACGCCGAGCCGCTGATGTAGCCGCGCACCACGCACTCGATCGGGAACACGTCGGTGCGGCGGCAGAGCATCGCGCGGCCGCGCAGCTGCTGGACATGCGGGCGGAGTGCAGGGGTGGCAGCGACGATTTCGTCTGCATCGACGCTGAGCATGTGGTGCGCGATCTCCTCCTCGAATTGGCGCAGCCACCACGCGGTGATCTGCGTGAGCACGGCGCCCTTGTACGGCACGAGCTCGCGCATCACGACGTCGAAGGCGCTCACGCGGTCACTTGCCACGAGCAGCAAGCGCCCATCGCCCACCGCATACACGTCGCGCACCTTGCCGCGCCGCACACTGGGCAAGGGCAGGGCAGTTGTTCCCACCATGGTCGGACTCATACGCGCACCTCTTCGCGGCTGGCATCGGCCGCACCGGCGGCGTCCAGCACTGGCTGCACAGTCTCGGCCAGGAACTCCATAACCTGTTGGGAGGACCGACCAGTGTAGCGCGTGGGATCGAGCGTCTCCTTCAGGTCGGTAATTGCCACCGGGTACGCGGGATCGGCGGCCAGCCGGTCGAGCATGTCGTTGGGCACTCCCTCGTCCTTCATGGCACGCGCGGCTGCGATACTGTGCACGCGAATCACCTCGTGCACTGCCTGACGGTCGGCGCCCGCCTGCACGGCGCGCACGATCAGCTCCTCGGTGGCCATGAACGGCAGCTCATCGGCGAGCCGCCGGCGGATCCGCGCCGGATGCACCTCGAGTCCGCGCGCAACGTTCTCCATCAGGATGAGCAGCGCGTCAGTCGCGAGAAACGCCTCCGGAATCGCCAGCCGCCGATTCGCCGAATCATCGAGCGTCCGCTCGAAGAACTGCACGCTGTGCGTCTGGTTGGCGTTAGGCGTGAGCGACAGCACGAACCGGCTCAGCGCGTTGATGCGCTCGCTGCGCATGGGGTTGCGCTTGTACGCCATCGCCGAGGACCCGATCTGCTCCTTCTCAAACGGCTCCTCGATCTCGCCGAAAGCCTGTAGGAGGCGCAGGTCGCTCGCGAACTTCGCGGCGGTGGCGGCCACGCCGGCCAACACGTCAAGCACGTGCGCATCGAGCTTGCGCGTGTACGTCTGGCCGGTGACCGGCAGCGACGTGTTGAATCCCATCGCGTGCGTCACGCGACGGTCGAGCTCGCGTACCTTGGCATGATTGCCAGCGAAAATCGCGAGGAAGCTCGCCTGCGTTCCCGTTGTCCCCTTTACGCCGCGCAGCGGAAGCGCGGCCACGCGATGGTCGAGGTCGGCGAGGTCGAGGATGAGGTCCTGCATCCAGAGCGTGGCGCGCTTGCCCACGGTGGTCGGCTGCGCCGGCTGCAGGTGCGTGTAGCCGAGTGCGGGCTCGTCCTTCCACTGCGCGGCAAAGGCCGCCAGCGTGCGGAGCACCGCGATGACGCGCGCGTGGAGCAACTCGAGGCCTCGCCGCATCAGGATGAGATCCGCGTTGTCGGTCACGAAAGCCGACGTCGCCCCGAGGTGGATGACACCGCGCGCCGCCGGTGCCACGTCGCCGAAGGCATGCACGTGGGCCATCACGTCGTGGCGAAAGCGCTTCTCGTACGCGGCGACCGCCGCGAAGTCAATGTCGTCGAGATGCGCACGCATCTCCGCGATCGCCGCCTCGGGGATCTCGGCGCCAAGGTCGCGCTCCGCTTCCGCGAGCGCGAGCCACAAGCGGCGCCAGAGACCGTACCGCGACGCGGGCGACCACAGCCGCAGCATCGCCGCCGAGGCGTAGCGCTCGGCCAGCGGGGAGCTCCACGTCGCGGTGTCAGTCATCGGATCTGGAAATCAATAGGGTAGAGGAATCCGCCGCGCTCGATGATCATGCGAATCGGGCCGCGTCCCGTCAGCGACTCCAGCAAGCGGCCGGCCTGCTGAGCGTCCGTGACGGCGCTCCGGTTCACCTGCACGATCACGTCGCCAGTCTGCACGCCCAGCTCTTCGGTGACGCGCGACGAGACCTTGTAGACCACCGCGCCCTGTCCCGAGCGCACGCTGCGTTCGGCGCGGATCGCGGGCGTCAGCGTGACCAGCTCGATCTCCTTGAGCACTGCGACTTTCTGCGCCGCGACTTCTGGTAGATCGGCAATACGGACCTGCACCGTGCGCTCGCGCCCACCGCGGCGTACGCGTACGTCGGCTTGCTCTCCAACGCGCATCTCGAGCAGCTCGGCTTCCCAATCGTAGGCATTGCGCACGACGCGGTCGCGCGACTGCACGATCACATCGCCGACCTCGAGTCCGGCCGTGGCCGCCGGCGAGCCGGGCGTGACCGTACGGATCACGGCACCGCCGCGCAGCGCATCGCGGTTGTTCTGCTCCGGAAGCGCGAGTTTCACGCCGATCCACGGCCGTCGCACGGTTCCGTGCGCCAGCAGGTCGTCGGTGACGCGCTTCGCGCGGTCAATCGGTATCGCGAAACCGAGGCCGATCGAACCGCCCGAGGGCGTATAGATGGAGCTGTTCACGCCGATCACTTCGCCGGCCGCGTTCACGAGCGGCCCGCCGGAGTTGCCCGGATTGATGGACGCGTCGGTCTGGATCATGTCCACGTACACGCCCTGGCCGTCGCTCTGGCCCATCAGGTTGCGTCCGGTCGCGCTGATGACGCCGGCCGTCACTGAGGGCTCAGAGTTGCCGAGGAGAAAGCCGTAGGGATTGCCGATGGCAATGGCCCACTCGCCAATGAGCATGTCGCGTGAGCTGCCGAGCGGAGCGACCGGCAGGCCGCGTGCGTCGATCTTGAGCACCGCGAGGTCGTTCATCTCGTCAATGCCGACGACCTTCGCTGGATACGTCGTTCCATCGCGCAGCGCCACGCTGACGTTCGAGGTGCCCGCCACCACGTGCGCGTTCGTGACAATCACGCCGCTGGGCTGCGTGATGAAGCCCGAGCCAATGCCCGAGCGGGTCTGCGTGCCGCCCTGATTCTGGCCGAAGAAGAACGCGAACGGATCCACGGGGGTGCGGAACACCGTTTCCGTCTGCACGGTGACCACGGCGGGGGCGACGCGGGCGACGGCGTCGGTGATCGCCGAGCGCCGCGACTGTGCGATCTGCACGTTTGCGTCGCGTCGTGCTGCGACGGCCTGCGCCGCGGTGCGTGACGGCGAGGCGCCCTCGCAGGCGAGCAAGAGGGCGAAGCAGAGGGGGGTCAGGCGCTGCATGCTCATCGCGGGCGGCGGGGCTTGGGGCGACGGCTGATCTCGCCGAGGAATCGATCGAAACCGCGATCCGTAAGGGGGTGCTGGAGCAGGGCCTTGAGCACCTCGGTCGTAAGCACCGCGCCGTCCGCGCCGACCGTCATCGCGTCCGTGAACGCGCGCGCGCTCGCGGGTCCGGCGGCGATGACGTCGCACTCGAGGCCAAAGCGGTCGAAGATCGCCCGCGACTCCGCGATGGCTCGCGTGGGATCGTCGCCCACGTGCGCGGCCGCGTCCACGGCGATGGTGACGAATGCCGCGCCCGCCTTCGCCGCCAACGCAGCCTGCGCGGCATTGTGCACGAGCGTCGCCGCCACGCGCACACCTTCGGCGCTCAGGCGCTTGATGGCCGGCAGCGCGTCCTCGACCAACGGCACGGCGACGACGACCTGCTCGGCGAGGCGTGTCAGTTCGCGCGCTCCCTTGTAGAGCTCGTCGCGGTTGACCGCGCGCACCGATGCGATCACGGGCAGGGGCACCGCAGCCGCCAACTCCTGCACGAGCTCGCGCGGATCGGCGTTGGGCATCTGGGCAGCGATCACTGCCGGCGTGGCAACGATGCCGTCAATCAGGCCGGCATGAAACGCCCAGCGAACTTCATCGAGTGTGACGGAAGCGAGGTAGATGCGCATCAGTCGGTAAGGTACAGGGCGGCGGGATAGGTGACTTGCTCGAGGCAAAGGCCGCAGGCCGGCGCCGGCGGCGATACTTCGTCGTTAGATTCGGCGGTGAGCAGCGCGGCGAATTCTTCGCGTGGGCGCTGGTGCGTGGCCACCTCGATCATCGTACCGATGAGGAAACGCACCATATGGTGCAGGAAGCGGTTGGCTTCAACGTCGAAGACCGCGCCGCCCGGCACCGTGCGCCAGCGCGCGAGACGAATCTCGCAGCGATGGTCGTCCTCCACCGGCGCCGTGCCACGAACCGCAAACCCGAAGAAACGGTGCTCCCCGAGGAGCGCGGTCGCGCACCACGCCAGCGCGTCGCTGTCGATGGGCTTCGAGACGGGCCATTCCCAGCGCCGTCGAAACGGCGACCGGGCGGTCTCGTCGAGCCCCACCGCATAGCTGTACCGCCGGCTGGTCGCGCTGTACCGCGCGTGAAACTCCGGTTGCATCGCCTGCGCCGTCGCCACGAAGACGTCGTCGGGAAGCTGTGCGTTCAGCACATGCTTCAGGCGATCGGGCGTCCAGTGCGACGGTACTTCCACACCGGCCGCCTGACCGCGGGCATGCACGCCCGCATCCGTTCGGCCGGCTCCCGTCACCCGCACCGGCTCGCCGCACAGGCGCGCCAGCACTGATTCCAGGACTCCCTGCACGGTGCGCGTTTCCGGCTGCACCTGCCATCCGGAAAAGTCGGTGCCATCATAATGCAACACGAGCTGGAGCACGCGTCCCGACATTGACCGAAAAATAGCCCGCGGTACCCGCGCGATCAAGCAAAACGCACGGCGCCCAACCGATTGACACGGCACGACGTAGGCCTCACGTTCCCGATGGCGGCCGCGCCGGCCATTCCGCGCCCTGACGCCACGATCCGTACGTCCCTCACGTTCCGCCGCCGGATGCAAGAGTCAACCCTCGTCTCGCTCGCCCACGCCCTGACCGCCGCTCCAGACCTGGACGCGGCGTTTGTTGCGTTGGCCGAGGGACTCGCGGAGTTTGACCGCGCGGCGATCATGAGCTACCTCGCGGTCCACGCGCGTGACGGCCAGATCGTCGAACGCCTCGCGTGGCGCGAGGGACGCGTGGAGCGACTACCGCTGCAAGTCGCGCTTCGCCAATTCCCGACTGCCGTGGTCCAGCAGGTGCAGGCGGGCGGCGTCTTCGCGGATGTGGGGGACGATGCCGACACCTTTGCGCGCATGCTCCAGCTCCCGCTGCTTGCGGAACCACCCGGTGAACTCGCGCTGCGGGGCATCCGCTTCGATGGCGAGCTCACGGCGATGCTGGCGCTGCATGAGCCGCGTCGCGTTTTCGGCCAGCGTGCGACGGTCGGGTGCGGCGCGCTCGCCGCGCTGTTTGCGCTGGCACACAACCGCTTCGCCGAGCGCGACGCGCGGCTTGAGGCGGCGCGCACGCTCGAGGATGTGACCCAGCGCGTGCACGAGGAGTTCCTTGCACGCCTGGCGGACCTCGAGCAGCAACTCAAGAAGGCGCGTGGCGCCGCGAAGACGGCCAGCGCGGGGGAGGCCGTGCAGCACGAACGCGAGGTGGCGCGCGCCGCGGAGGAGACGCGACGCAATGCGAGCCGGCTCCGCGCGCTTGAGCAGCAGGTGACGGCCGCAGTCGGCCAGCTTGAGCAGGCGCACATCGAACTGCACCGCCGTAGTGAGGCGCTGCGCCAGCGCACCCGTACCATTTACCTGCTCGATCGCGTGCTCGCGATGGCGGCGGAGCAGGTGGATCCGCGACGGCTCGCCGAGGGGCTGCTTGCCCTCGTTGGCGACGACATGCAGGCGCACCGCTGCTCACTCTTCCTGCGCGCCCCCGAACCGGACACGCTGTACCTCGCCGCCGCGCGCGGCCTCGCGCCGCACGTGCGCCAGGGCTCGCGCATCACGGTGGGGCAGGGAGTCGCCGGTCGCGTGGCGCTCACCCGGCAGCCGCTGCTCGTTGTGGATGCGTCCGATGCACACGCCGAACCGCTGCTGCGTGACGAGTACCTGACCACAGGATCCTTCATTTCGTTTCCGCTCATCATCCGCGATGAGCTACTCGGTGTCGTCAACCTCACGAACCGCGCGCAGCGCGGGCTCTTCGTCGAGGAGGACGTCGAGCGCGTGCGCCTGCTGGGCCTAGTCATCTCACTGATCGCCCTCGAGGCACGCCTGCCCGAGCAGCTGCTCGATCGCTTCCATGAGTAGCGGCCCGCTGCATCCCGCACTCCGTCGTCTCGCGGCGGGTGAATCGCTCTCGCGGGACGAGGCCGCGCATGCATTCCGCTGCATCATGCGCGGCGAGGGAACGCCGGCGCAGGTCTCCGCGCTGCTCATGGGCTTGCGCGTGAAGGGCGAGACATCCGACGAGCTTGCCGGCGTCGCGACGGCGCTTCGTGAGGCGATGACCGTCCTGCACGCGGACGCGCCCGAAGCCCTCGTGGACACCTGCGGCACGGGGGGCGGCACGCTCACGACGTTCAACATCTCGACGGCGGCAGCGTTGCTGGCCGCCGGTACGGGCGTCCGCGTGGCCAAGCACGGCAACCGTTCGTTCACGTCGAAGTCTGGCAGCGCAGACGTGCTCGAGGCATTGGGTGTGCGCATTGACGTACCAGTCGAACGAATGCACGACGTGCTCGACCGGGCCGGCATCGTATTCATGTTCGCACCCACGATGCACCCGGCGATGCGGCATGTTGGACCCGTGCGCCGCGAACTGGCGGTCCAGACCGTGATGAACCTGGTCGGTCCACTGGCGAATCCCGCAAGGGCAGGTCGGCAGGTGATCGGCGTCGCCGATCCGCAACGGCTCGGCCTCATCGGCGGCGCGCTGCAGGCGCTGGGCACGCGACACAGCTTGGTGGTGCACGGCGCGCCCGGCATGGACGAGATCTCTCCACTCGGCGCCACGACCGTGCTTGAACTCGTGGACGGTGAGGCGCGATCGTGGACGATCGAACCGGACCGACACGGGATCGCATCGGTCGCCGCTCACGACCTCGTCGGCGCCGAGCCGCCGGAGAACGCGCGCGTTATCGAGAACGTGCTGTCGGGCCGTGGCCGTCCGGGCGCCGTGGCCGCCGTGGCGTTGAATGCCGCGGCCGCGATCTACGTCGCGGGCCGGACGAAGGACTTCGCGGCGGCGCTCGCCATCGCCCGTGATGCGTTGCGTTCCGGCGCCGGACGTGAAGCGCTCGAGAAGCTGAGACGAGAGTCGAGCCGCGTGGCAGGGTAAGCCGCGGCCGCACAGCGGCCAACCGTGAGCGGGGCGGGCGCTCCGGCGCGAGTGTCTGTTAGAACTTCCGCATCACGCCGACGACGACTCCCTCGATGCGAATGTCGTCCGTGCGGTCGAAGTACATCGGCGCTAGCTGTTCGTTGGCCGGCTGCAGTCGTACACGACCGTCGCGCTCCCGATAGTACCGTTTGACCGTTGCCGCCGTCCCGTTGAGCATCGCGATGACCATCTCGCCGTTATCGGCGGTCTGCCGCTGGTTGACGACCACGAGGTCGCCATCGGTGATGTGGTCATCTACCATTGAGTTGCCGCGCACGCGCAGCACGTAATGCGTGCCGCCGCGCCGCACGAAATCGTCCGGTACCGCGACCGTCTCGCCTGTCGCGGTGTGCTCGATCGCCATGCCTGCCGCGACCGCGCCGAGCAGGGGAAGCTCGATGGACTGCGGGAAGGCGTCCGACGGCAGGATCTCGATCGCGCGGCTCTCGTTGTAACTGCGCTTGATGTAGCCCTTCCGCTCGAGGTTGGTGAGGTGTTCGTGCACCGTCGCCAGCGAGTTATAGTTGAAGTGCGCGGCGATCTCCTCGAAGCTCGGGGCGTACCCGTTGCCGCCCTGATACTCCTGCAGGTAGTCGAGAATCTGGCGCTGGCGCTTGGTGAGCGGCATGGCGACGCGTCCCGTTATATGGTTGCGGGTCTTGCATCTCGCGCTCGACTGACGAGCGAATAAACCCCGAAGTAACGGTAGCCGAACATTGACCGAAGCGCAACAGGGCAGCTGGGTCGTACCCGGAGGCACCCTTGGCCGCCTGACGACGCGGGCCTCGGAGCGCGTCGCCGGGCTGCAAGGCGAGCGCCGCGCACTTGAGCGACGAGCCGCCGAGATCGCCCCGGCCGCCTCGTTTGCGACGGCGCTCTCGCGCGGCGATGTGGCGATCATCGCCGAGGTCAAGCGACGGTCCCCGAGCAGGGGTTCGCTGGACGACTCGCTCGACGCGGGGGTGCGCGCCGCCGAATACGCGGCCGGTGGCGCGGCCGCGCTGTCCATCCTGACTGAACCCTCCGAGTTCGGCGGCTCGCTCGCCGACCTCGAGGCGGCGCGACATTCGGCAGCGGTGCCGCTGCTCCGCAAGGACTTCATCGTGGATGAGGTGCAGTTGCTCGAGGCGCGCATCGCGGGGGCGAGCGCCGTGCTGCTAATCGTGCGCGCGCTCCCGACAGTCCGGTTCTTCGCCCTGGCGGCAGCCGCCCGCTCGCTGGAGCTCGACGTCCTGCTCGAAGTGCGCGACGAGCCCGAACTGGAACGTGCGCTCGGCGTCCCCGGAGGCGTGATCGGCGTGAATAATCGCAACCTCGAAACGCTAGTCATTGATGACGCCATCTCGGAGCGGCTGCTCCGACTCGTGCCGTCGGAACGCACAGCCGTGTATGAGAGCGGCGTGCGATGTGTTGAGGATGTGCGCCGCGCGGCCACGCTCGGCGCCGACGCCGTGCTGGTTGGATCGGCACTCTCGGTGGCGGAGTCGCCGGCCGAGGCGGTGCGAGCGCTGACTGGTGTTCCGCGGAGAGCGCGTGGCTGACGTCAAGTTCTGCGGTCTCACTCGCGCCGAGGATGCGCGGGTCGCGGCGTCGCTCGGCGCGGCCTATGTCGGCGTCGTCTTCGCCGGTGGACCGCGACGGCTCGATGCAGCCACCGCGCGCACGGTGCTCGATGGGGCCGCGGGTCGGGGCACCGCGCGGCGCGTCGGCGTCTTCGGTACGCAGTCGGAAGACGAGATTGTGCAGCTCGCGCAGGCGGTGCGCCTCGATGTCATGCAACTGCACGACGATGCGAGCGCCGCGCTCGTGAGTGCGCTGCGCACGAGGTTCGCCGGCCAGATCTGGCGCGTGGTGCGCGTGCGCGACGACGCCATGGATGACGCGCTTCGGGTCGCCGCAGATGGCGTAGACGCCGTGCTCGTTGAGACGATGGTGCCCGGCGCGCTCGGCGGCACGGGTGCCACGGTGGACTGGGAGACGCTGGCGTCGGCGCTTGAGCGCGTCGGCCGGCCGCGGCGACTCATCCTCGCCGGCGGTCTACGCGCCGAGAACGTCGAGCGGGCGGTCGGGCTGGTCGCGCCCGATGTCGTGGATGTATCGTCCGGGGTGGAGTCTGCAACGGGCATCAAGGACCACGCGATGATGCGCGCCTTCGCCGAAGCGGCGGCGCGTGGAGGGCGGTGAGCGATGGCGATCGAGACGACGGCGGACGGACGGTTCGGGGCGTTCGGCGGACGATACGTTCCGGAGACGCTCGTGCCCGCGTTGGACGAGTTGGAGCGCGCCCTCGAACAGGCGCTCGCCGATCCCGCTTTTCACGCCGAACTCAATGGCATGCTTCAGCACTATGCGGGGCGCCCGTCGGCGATGAGTGACGCGCCGCGTTTTTCCGAACGTGTGGGTGCGCCCGTCTGGCTGAAGCGCGAGGACCTCAATCACACGGGTGCGCACAAGATCAACAACGCACTTGCACAGGCGCTGCTCGCGCGCCGCATGGGCAAGCGGCGCATCATCGCCGAGACGGGTGCCGGCCAGCACGGCGTCGCGACGGCGACGGTCTGCGCGCGGCTGGGGCTCGAGTGCGTCGTGTACATGGGCGAAGAAGACATGCGACGCCAGCGGCTCAACGTGTATCGCATGCGCCTCATGGGAGCCACCGTCGTGCCGGTGACGGCCGGTACGCGCACGCTCAAGGATGCGACGACCGAGGCGATCCGTGACTGGGTGACTACGTGCCCGACGAGCCACTACATCATTGGATCGGTTGTCGGCCCAGCGCCGTATCCGCGCATGGTCCGCGATTTCCAGGCGATCATCGGCCGCGAAGCGCGCGCGCAGATGCTGGAGCGCGCGGGCCGGTTGCCGCGCGCGGTCGTGGCGTGCGTGGGCGGCGGCTCGAACGCGATGGGGATCTTCCACGCATTCGTGGATGACGCCAACGTTGACCTCATTGGAGTCGAGGCGGCCGGACACGGCCTCGACAGCGGGTCGCATTCCGCGAGCCTGAGCCGCGGGACGCCGGGTGTGCTTCACGGTGCACTGAGTTATCTGCTGCAGGACGAGCACGGCCAGGTGCATCCGGCGCATTCGATCTCGGCCGGGCTCGACTACCCCGGTGTCGGCCCGGAGCATTCGTATCTCAAGGAAATAGGCCGCGCGACGTACGTGTCGGTCACCGACGAGCAGGCGCTGGAGGGCTTCGCGCTTCTCGGTCGTCTCGAAGGGATCATTCCTGCGCTGGAAACGGCGCACGCCGTCTGGTGGATTGCGTCGCAACGCGGCCGGTGGGCGGCGGAGGAGCCGGTGCTCCTCTGTGTCAGCGGTCGCGGCGACAAGGATGTAGCGCAAGTCAGCGAGCTCGGTGCCGGGCCCGGCTGACCGTGACGGAAGCCGTCGAACCCCGTATGTTCTAAGGATGACCGTGACCACGGCCGCCACACCGGAACAGGGACCCGCGGACGTCGAGCCGCCGTTTTCTCCGCAGCTTGTCTCGGAGATGCTGCGTCAGCTCGACAAGACCATCCGCGCGCACCTGCTCTACCTCAACAACCACAACAACCCCAGCTATGTTCGGTCGCTGGAGCAGGCGCGTGCCGTCTTCGCACCAATGTGGGAGGAGGCGGACGCCGTGCGGCTGACGGTGACGGACACGGCCATCGAGTGGTACGGGCAGAAGGTGTTCGATGAGCCCACGAAGGCGTCGGATTCGCTGCCGTGGACGCTCTACAAGGACGGCCTGCGCGAACTGACGCTGCAGAAGGGGTTTGAGGAAAAGGAACTCGTGGATTTCCTCGACATCATCCCGAAAGTGCGACACGCGCTCCCGAACGAGGACGACCTGCTGACTCTGCTCTGGGAGAATGAGTTTACGGCCCTGCAGTACCGCTATGTGGAGGTTGGCGACGAGTCAGCGCCGCTCGAGGCTTCCCCGGATCCCGGCAAGTGGCCGAAGACGGGCGGCGGCGCGACCGAGGATCCCAAGGAAGCAGTGCGCGAGGCGAAGGAAGAGGCGACGTCCGGGTCATCCGGTGGCACGTCGGAGGAGCAGAAGCGTTCGGGCATCGTGCGGATGGAAGACTTCGACGCCACGCTCTACTTCCTTGACGACAAGGAAGTAGAATTCCTGCGGCTCGAAACCCTGCGCGAGTACTCGACTGACCTGCGGCGCGGGGTGCTCGATTCGCTGCTCGACATCTTCGAGTTCCAGGTGGATCAGCTCGTGCGCGCCGAAGTGCTGGCGCACATCGAATCGCTCATGCTGCACCTCCTGTCGGCGGGGCAGTACACGGCCGTGGCGTATCTGCTCCACGAGGCGTCACTCACGCTCGAACGCGCCCGCGACGTGCAGCCAGAAACCAAGGAGCGCCTGGCGTCACTGGCGGCGCGTCTCAGCGAACCGGCCGCGCTGTCGCAGCTGCTGGAGGCGATGGATGCGGCGCCGACGCTGCCGTCTTCTGAAGACTTGAACGCGCTCTTCGGCCAGCTGCGTCCCACGGCGCTCTCAACTGTCTTCTCTTGGCTGCCGCGAGTTCAGAACGCGGGCTTGCGTCCGTTGCTCGAGTCGGCGGCCACGCGGATCGCCGAGTCCGCGACCGGGGAGTTGGTGAAGTTGATCGCGGATCCCTCGCACGATGTTGCGCTCGAGGCCATTCGCCGCTGTGGGGCGATGCGCGCTGTCGCGGGCGTGTCGGCGATGGCGCGGGTGCTGGAACACGGCGACCGGGACTTGCGCCTGGCAGCGCTGTCGGCGCTTGGCGAGATCGGATCGCCGGGTGCGCTGCAGGCCATGGAGCGTGCGCTTTCCGATGACGACCGCGACCTGCGGGTGCAGGCGGCGCGCACGCTGATGACACGGCAATACCGTCCGGCGCTGCAGCGGGTCGAGGCGGCCGTGAAGGGGAAGGCGCGCGAGTCCGACCGCACCGAGCGCCTCGCCTTTTTTGAGCTGTACGGCGCCCTCTGCGGCGACGGTGGGATCGCGTATCTCGACAGCCTGCTCAATGCCAAGGCCGGGCTGTTCGCGCGCAAGGAAGATCCCGAACTGCGCGCCTGCGCCGCCGTGGCGCTTGGCCGCGTGGGCACGCCGGCCGCTCGCGAATCGCTGCAGCGGGCCGAGGGCGACAAAGACGTGGTGGTGCGCAACGCTGTGGGGCGCGCGTTGCGCGGCGGGATGACGCAATGACGACACCTGGGCGTCCGTCCATCGCCATGCGCGGCTCCATGGCCCTCGCGGCCATGCCCGGCGTCACCGGCGAAGCGTATGTGCGCGTGGCCAGCCGCGCGTTCATCCTCGCGTTCTACGGCACGATGCGGAATCTCCGCCTCTATCCGTTCGAGAACGCCGTTGTCCAGCAGTCGCTGCAGGACCTCTTGCTGATCACCAACGAACTGCTGAGACGTGAGAGCGAGTGCGAGTTTCGCGTGGCGGGCGAGTTCATCTTCGTCAACAACACCCGCCTGCGTCTCGACCTCGACAACTACTCAAGCTTCAGCGCGTTGCTCACGCAGTTCAGGCAGAACGGCGTCGGTACGCTTCGGGTGCTGAGCGCGCCGGCGACGCGCGACTGGACGGTGCTCCTCGGCTACATGATGAATCCGCAGGGGACCGACGCGATCGAACGCTTTGGCGGGCTCCGGACGCGCCTCGACGAGACGAACGTGGCGGCCTTCGAGATCGCGCCACTCGTGGAATCGGACGAGGAACAGGGCGGCGAGCAGGTCGAGGCGAAGGAGAAGGCAAAGCGCACGTATGCGCGCTCCGTCTCCGCCACGAAGGAAGTGATCAACTCCGTGCGCATGGGGCAGAGCGCGAACATCAAGAAGATCAAGCGTGTCGTACAGGGCATCGTGGACCAGATCCTCGCCGACGAGACGTCGCTCGTGGGGCTGACGACGATTCGCGACTACGATGACTACACGTTCACGCACTCCGTGAATGTTTGCATCTTCTCGATCGCGCTCGGCCGGCGGCTCGCGCTTACGCGCCTCCAGCTCTACGACCTGGGCATGGCGGCGCTCTTCCACGACATCGGGAAGGCGCGGGTGCCCGCCGAGATCATCAACAAGGCCGACGTGCTCACCGACGAGGAGTGGCGCGCGATCGCATCGCACCCGTGGCACGGCGTGCTCGCGCTCTTTTCGGTGAAGGACCAGCACGAGTTCCCGTACCGCTCCATGCTCGTCGCCTTCCAGCACCACATGAAGCGCGACTTGACGGGGTATCCGCGCGGCCTTCGCACCAAGGAGATGATGTTCTACTCCAAGATCGTCGCGTGCGCGGACGGCTTCGATGCGGCCACGTCGCGCCGGTCGTACCAGACGGTGCCCATGGCGCCGTCGTCCGTGCTCGCGGAGATGCGCGACAATCCGAGACGCGGCATTGACCCGGTGGTCGTCAAAGCGTTCATCAACCTCCTCGGCATCTATCCGGTCGGGACCTTCGTGGTGCTCGACACGTTCGAACTGGGCATCGTGCACGCCGTGAACCCGGATCCCGAGCTGCTCTCGCGCCCGATGGTGCGGATCGTCAGCGACGACCTGGGCAACGTCCAGTTTCCGGGCACGGTGGTGAACCTCGCCGACCGTACCGAACCCGGCGTTTTCGCGCGGACGATCATCAAGACTGCTGACCCCGACCGCTACGGCATTCGCGTCGGCGACTACTTCGTCTGAGCCTGCCGTGCTGACCGAGCGATTTGACGCGCTCCGCGCCCAGGGACGCCGCGCCCTTGTCTGCTATGCCACCGCCGGGCATCCTGATCCCGAGCGCAGCATCTCGTTGTGGCAGGGGCTCGAGGAAGCGGGAGCCGACGTGCTGGAAGTGGGCGTGCCGTTTTCGGACCCAATGGCTGACGGGCCCGTGATCCAGGCGAGCTCGCAGGCGGCGCTCGCCCACGGTGTGACCCTCGACGCCGCGCTCGCCCTCGTGGCGCGGGCGAAGCTCGGCATTCCAGTGGTGCTCTTCACCTACCTCAATCCGTTGATCGCTGCCGGACCCGATGTGCTGCGGCGCGCCGCCGACGCGGGCGTGCACGGCGTGCTCGTCACCGACCTGCCCGTCGGCAGCGACGCGGCGCGCGAATCGTGGCTCGGCGAGGGGCCGCTCGATTTCGTTCGGCTTGTCGCGCCGACGACGCCGCCGACGCGCATGGCAGAAATTGCGCGGCACGGACGCGGGTTTGTGTACCTCATCTCGCGGCTGGGCGTCACCGGCGTCAGCGACACGCTGCCAGAGGACTTGCCGCAGACAATCGCAGCACTCCGTCGCGTGTGCACGCTTCCCATCTGCGTCGGCTTTGGTATCTCGCGTCCGGAACACGCACGGGTGGTCGGGGCGCATGCGGACGGCATCGTGGTGGGGAGCGCGATCGTCGGTGCCGCGGGGAAATCGGTGGACGCCGCGGTCACGTTGGCGCGCGAGCTGCGCCGAGCACTCGACGGACGGACCGCATGATCGCCTTGCTGCGCCTCCAGCAACGGCTCGTGCCGGTGGTCGGCAGCGCCTTGCTGCTCGCCGTCGCGTGGAGCGATCCCGCGTGGAGCCTCCACTGGCCGACGGCGCTCGCGCTGGCCGTCGTGGTCGCACTCCTCCGTGCCTTCCAGCTTCCACTTACCAAGTACTCGGCGCTCAATCTGCTCGGAATGATCGCGGTCGGCGGCGCGTTGCTCGCCGGTCCGGCCACGGTCGCGGCCGCGCTCGCCGCCGGGACTTTCTTCAGTGACTGGCTTGCCCTGCGCAAGCCGATCGGCGTCGGGTGGATCAATGCCGGGCGCGAGGTGCTGGCCCTCGTCGCGGCGTACGGCGTCTACGCGGCTGCCGCGGTGTCGGCGGGTTCGCACCTGCGCACGGGACTCGTCAGCGAGAACCTCCCGGCCGTGGCTTCGTTCTTCCTCGCGCACTTCGTGTTCAGCCGCGGCCTGCTCTACTTCTCGCTGCTCGTGCGCAACAAGTTGCTGCCGGAAGAACGCTCGCTGATCCTGCGCTATGAGGTCATCACCTTCGGCGCCGGCTCCATGGGCGCGTCGGTGGCGCTCGTGGCCTATCAGGCGTTGGGCGGGACGGGAAGCCTGCTGGTGCTCCTCGTGCTCGCGTTCGCCGGGCTGCTCGTCCGTCGGATCATCGAGGAGTCCATCGCGGCGGAGGAGCTCAACATCATCCTCGCCATGGAGCAGGTGGTGTCGTCGGCGGTGTCGCTGGGCGAGAGCTTCCGGCGCATCGAGGCGCTGGCGCACCGCCTCGTGGACTGGACCGAGCTGCGCATCTACCGGCTTGAGGGCGACGCCCTGTCCGTCGTCTACCGCGGCGGCCGCGGCCTCCTCGAGCCGAGCCAGCGCGAAGGAGATGACGGGCGCCGCCTGCGCGCCCTCGCGCTGAGCACGGGCGAGCCGCAGATCGTGCGCGACACGCGGCGCGATCCCCGCGTGGAACGCCACGTGCCCGGCGTCCGCACGATGGCGACGGTGCCACTGCGATTTGGCGAGCGCAGCGTCGGCGTGATGGAACTCGAGCACCACAAGTCGAACATGTACGGCCCCAAGTCGGCGATGCTGATCAAGCGGTTCGCGTCGCAGGTCGCCACCACCCTGCAGATCCACGACCTGCGCCTCCCGCTGCTCCAACAGCTCGACCGACTCGCGCATGAAATCGAGACGCTGACGGTGTCGGCGCGCACGCTGCGCGCGCGGGGCGAGCAGGTGGCGCGCACGGGGAGCGACATCACGCGCGCGCTGGCCGAAGAGGGGGAACAGGTGACGCGCAGCCTCGAGGCCACCGACTCACTCTACCAAGCCACTGTCCACGTCGTGCGCGACGGCGGTGAGGCGGAGGAAGCGAGCCGGCGGGCGACCGAGATCGCGCGTGAGCACCGCGACACGATTGGCTCGACTATCGGACGGCTTGAGCGCGCCCAAGCGTTCGTGGCCGAAAGTTCCGGTCAGATCGACGGCCTGCGTGGCGCGACGGGCGAGATCACGGCGTTCATTCACGCCATCCGTGAAATGGCGGAGCAGACTAACCTGCTGGCTCTCAACGCGGCCATCGAGGCCGCGCGCGCCGGGGACCAGGGGCGGGGATTCGCCGTCGTCGCCGACGAAGTGCGCAAGCTGGCGGAGGAGAGCCGCGCGGCGTCTGACCAGGCTGGCGATCTTCTGCACGGATTCGAGGACCGGATGCGTGCCGTCGGAACGCAGATGGAGGCCGGGCGTGAGATGGTGCGCGACGTCGAGGCGCTTTCGAGTTCGGCGCGCGGCGCGCTGGAAGCCATTGTGCACGCGACGGCGGCGGGCGCCGAGCGCGCGCAGCGCATCGCGCGCACTTCGCGGGACCAGGAAGCCGAGTTTCGGCACCTGCGTGAGCGGGTGGCGCGCGTGTCGGACATCGCGGAGCGCAACCGCACCGGCGCGGAGCACGTCGCGGCCGCCGCCGCGGACCAGGCGGCTGCTCTGCGCGAACTGGAAGGCGCGACCCACGCGCTGCGCGGCGTGGCCGCCAACCTCGGTGATCTCGCGCGCAAGCTCGCGAGCGTGCAATGACCGCGCCGGTACTGCCCGAGTGGGCTGTCGTCTCCGAGAAGCGCCGCGGACACATCGCGCGCGTGACGGCGCTGCTCGACGACTGGGCGGCGCGCATGCATCTCGACGCCGCCGAGGCACAGGCGTGGCACGACGTCGGCCGCTGGCACGACGCACTCCGCGACGCGACGCCGGCAAAGCTTCGCACCATCATTGAAGCGCCCGAATTGCCCGATGGCATCCTCCATGGGCCGGCGGCCGCCGTGATGCTCGAGCGCGAGGGCGAGGCGCGGCGCAGCGTGCTCGAGGCCGTGCGCTGGCATACGGTCGGTCATCCCGAGTGGGATCGCACGGGGCGGGCGCTCTTCATGGCCGACTTTCTCGAACCGGGGCGTGGATTCATGCACGTCGACCGCGCGTTCCTCGCCGCGCAGCTGCCTCACAACTTCGACGGCATCTTCCGTCAGGCGGTGCGCATGCGGCTCGAATGGACCCTACGCGAAGGGAACCGGATCTTCGAGGGAACCGCCAAACTGTGGAATTCGATTCGGTGACCGCGCCTCCAGTGCGCGCGGCCGATGTTGTGCGGCGCCGCCGCCGGCGGATCGCGCTGATTCTCGTGCTCGGAACGGCGACCACCACCGGTCTGTTCCTTCCGCGTCGACTGCGGCACGCGGTCACGTCCACGAATGCCGACTCGTCCGCGAAGAAGGCTGTGCGTCCAGCGCGCGTCGTGCCGGAATCCGTACGCATCAAGGTCGAGGTAATCAACGCGACGGACACGCGTGGACTCGGCCGCCTCGCCACCGCCTGGCTGCGCGACCAGGGGTTCGACGTCGTTGCCACGGGCACCGCCCCCGAAGCGGAGCGCCGCGACAGCACGCTGGTGCTGATTCGGTCGGGGCACGCCGACTGGGCAGCGCTCGCCGCGACGGCGATGGGCGGCGCACGTGTCGAGTCGCGCCCCGACTCGCTACGCTACCTCGACCTCACCGTCTTGGTTGGGCGATCGTGGCGCGCGCCGCCGCAGACGCTCTACCCGTAGCTGGCCGCATGCGGCGGCGATGTCCGTGCCGCGGCTCTTGCGCACCGCGACTTCGACTCCCTGGCGCGCGATGGCGCCCGCGAAGCGCTTGATCCCCTCCGGCGATGTCGGCGTGTAGGAGCCGGCGCCGCCCGGGTGCAGCGGAATCAAGTTCACGAACGCACCGCAGCGTTTCGCCAGCGCGGAGAGCGCCACGGCGTGCGCCGGCTGATCGTTGACGCCGCCAAGCATGACATACTCGAACGTCACCCGCCGGCTGAACGACGCGGCCGCGTCAATTACCTGCTCGAGCGGAAACTTGATGTTCACCGGCATCAGTTGACGCCGCAGCTCGTCGCTCGGCGCGTGTACGGAGATGGCGAGACGGAACTGCTCGGGGCGCTTCGCCAGCGCTTGGATGCCGGGAAGCACGCCGACCGTCGAAACCGTGATGTGTCGTGCGCCGATGGCGAAGCCCTTCGGATCGTTCAGGATCGTCAGCACCACCTGCACGGCCTTCCAGTTCATCAATGGCTCGCCCATCCCCATGAAGACGATGTTGGTCGGGCGCACGGGTTCGGCGAGCAGCGCGAGTTCGCGCACTTGGCCCGCTATTTCCGACGGAAGGAGGTTGCGGTAGAACCCCATGAGCCCGGTGGCGCAGAACGAGCACTGTAGCGCGCAGCCGGCTTGCGACGAGATGCACAGCGTGACGCGGTCGCCGTCGGGGATCGCGACCGTCTCGATGGTCTGCCCGTCATGCAGGCGAAACAGGAACTTGCGGGTGCCGTCCACCGAACGCTGCTCGGCCGCAAGTGCGAGCCGCGGAATCGTGAACGCGCTCTCCAGAGCCGTGCGGAACGCGAGCGGCAGGTCGGTCATCGCCTGGAAGCTCGCGGCTGGCGCCGACCACAGGTGGCGCACCGTCTGACTGCCGCGATACGCCTGCTCGCCAATTGACTCGGCGAAATCGCGGAGCACGCGCTCCGCGTCCGCCGGCGAGAGGTCGAGCAGGTTTGCGCGCGATGCAGTCGTCGTCACTTGAGCACGGAACTCAGCGTGAACTGGTACGTCGCCGATAAGTTGCCGGCCCCTTCCTCGCGCGCCACGCCGATCACATAGCCGCGATGATGGAAAGCGATGCCGAGGCGTCCGCGCCAGTTAGAACGGGCATAGGCTTCCGTGCGTGCCATTCCGAGCCGTCCCTCGATGCGTCCCCAGCGGGCGCTCAGGTAGCCAAACGTCTCCCGGGTCAGTCCGTCGGCCGCGGTGTACGAGACGCCAATGCGGCTCGTGCGCAGCGAATCGGCGCCGGCGAGACGCGCATCAACGGCCGCGAGCAGTTCCGCGCGCTCGTGCTCATGCGAAAAGGGACTGGCGAGAAACGTGGATGCCGCGAGCCGGACGTCGCGCGATCCGAAGCCGCGCGAGATGACGCCCATGTCGAACGACACGGCCTGACGCGAGATGTTGTCAAGCTTGCCATCGCGCACGCGCAGCGCGGCGCCGACGGTCACTGGCCCGAGAAGACGCGCCGCCATCAGGGAGACGAGCGTCGTGCGGTACGGGATTTCATCCCCAATAGACTCGGGATCGGAGTCGGTGCGCAGGAGGTCCGCGACAGAGGCATTCGCGATGCCGATGGCCACCGTGGTGCCGCCGCGCCAGCGCCCGGCCGCTGTGGCCACCTGTGCGGAGACGGCCACATCCACCGGTGCGCTCATCGTTCCGACGGCGAGCCGCACGCGAGACTCTGCGGGCAGCGCGACGCTGGCCGGATTCCACAGGCCGAACCCGGCACTGGTACCGAGCGCCGGAGCTTCAGCCACGAGGCCGATTGGGAAGGAGAGCAGGTCTCGCCCCGGTACCAACTGCGCCGCGATCGTCCCCCGCGCGGCTGCGCTGCCTAGCAATAGTAGGGCGAGTCGCCGCATCAGGGCAGGATACCCGTGCCACGGGGCTCGGTCAAGCGTCCGGTTGCTACCACCAAGTGCCGTTCTCCGCTAGTTTTACACTGCTTCTACGCTTGCGGAGAACCGGTTGCTCACCGCACTGCTCCCCCCGGAACGCATCCGCGTTCCGTTGGGCAGCCATTCACGACACGCCCTGTTCCGCGAACTCGTGGAACTCGCGCTCCCCGATGCCGATCCGGCGACGCTGGAAGCGGCCTTTCAGAGCGTGCTGTTGCGCGAGGCCGAGGCGAGCACGGCGATCGGCGATGGCCTGGCGGTGCCGCACGGTCGTACGAGCGCGCTCGACCGCATTCAGATTTCAGCGGGCATTGTGGAAGGGATTGAAGACTATCAGGCGCCCGACGGTGATCCGGTGCGTGTCTGCTTTTGCGTTGTCACACCGGAGGAAGCCGGCAGCGCGCATCTGAAGGTCTTGGCGCGGCTGGCGCGGCTCATGCGCAACGATGCATTGAAGCTCGCACTGTTTTCGGCAACCGATGCGGAGGCGTTCGCGGCAGTGATCGCCCGCGCGGAGGCGTCGTGAAGCGCGGGCCTTGGTGGTGGGCGGCCGCTTGGGCGCTGCTCATCGAGGTGATGGTGTTGTGGCCGTATCCGCCTGAAGTGCCGGAGCCGTTCCACTTCATCGGTCTCGACAAGCTGGTGCACGCGTCGCTCTTCGGCGTTCAAGCAGCGCTCGTCGCGCCGGCCCTCCGTGCCGGGGCGCGCCCCTGGTGGCCGGCGGTCGTCGGCGTCATCGCCTTCGGCGCGTTCACCGAGCTCGAGCAGCACTTCATTCCCAGCCGCAGTATGGAACTGGACGATTTCTTCGCGGACACGGTCGGTGCCCTGATCGGCGCCGGCCTGTTCGCCGCATTGGCGCGCAGGCGCCAGGAGCTTCACCGTTGACCGAAGGGAACGTTTTCGCGACGTCGCAGCGCTCGCATCAGTGCGGGGCATTGCGCGCCGCGCATGCCGGAATTGCCGTCACCCTCGGCGGCTGGGTGCATCGCTCGCGCAACCTCGGCGGTCTCGTCTTCATCGATCTTCGCGATCGCGCGGGGTTGGTTCAGGTGAGCTTCAATCCCGACTGGTCCACCGCGAGGGCCATCGCCGACGCCGCGGCCGTCGGTGTCGAATCGGTCGTCATCGTGCAGGGCATCGTTGAGCCGCGCCCCGCTGAGATGCGAAATCCGAACCTCGACACTGGAGACATCGAGGTGCGTGCGACGTCCATTCGTGTCGTCGGACCGGCGATGACGCCCGCCATTCCCGTGGCGCGCGGCAAGAACGACCAACTTCCCGCCGAGGACCTGCGCCTTCGGCATCGGTATCTCGACCTGCGGCGGCCGGAGCTGCAGGCCAATCTCGTGCTGCGCCATCGTCTGTTGCAGGTGACGCGCCAGTATCTCAGCGACCTCGGCTTTCTCGAGCTCGAGACGCCAATCTTAACGAAACCCACGCCGGAGGGCGCGCGCGATTATCTCGTGCCGAGCCGCGTGCACCCCGGCGAGTTCTATGCGCTGCCGCAGTCGCCGCAGATCTACAAGCAGTTATTCATGTGCTGCGGCTTCGACCGCTACTTTCAGATTGCGCGCTGCTTCCGCGACGAAGATCTGCGGCAGGATCGCCAGCCCGAGTTCACGCAGATCGACATCGAGGCGTCATTCATCGGCCGCGACGACATTCTCGCGCTGTCAGAGGGAATGATCGCCGCGATCTGGCGCGAGGCAGGGCACGACGTGTCGACGCCGTTCGAGCGCATGTCATACGCGGAGGCGATGGAGCGCTACGGCTGCGACCGGCCTGATCTGCGCTACGGCCTCGAAGTCCACGACTTCACGGCGGCGTTCGCGCCGCTCGATTTCGGCGTCACGGCGTCGGCCGTCGCGGCCGGCGGCCGCGTGCGCGGCATTCGCGTGAGCGGCGCGTCGGCCTGGAGCCGCAAGCAGGTGGACGAGCTCGAAGCGCTGGCGAAGAGTGCGGGCGCGGGCGGCCTGCTGCGCGTGAAAAAGACCGACGGCAAGCTCGAAGGTCCCGTGGCCAAGTTCCTCACGCCAGACGCGGAGGCGGCACTCGCGCTCGATGATGGCGATCTCGCACTGTTGGTCGCCGCACCGGATCGCATCAGCAACCCGGCGCTCGATCGTATCCGACAGGAGTGTGCGCGCCGACTCGGCATCGTGGACGAGCACGCGCGGCGCTTCCTCTGGGTCACGGACTTTCCCATGTTCGAGCAGGACTCCGCCACGGGCGCGCTTTCGGCCGTGCACCATCCGTTCACGGCGGCCAACCCCGACGACATGGCGGCGCATCCGGATGCGCCGGAGCAATGGCGCGCGCTTGCGTACGACTGCGTACTCAACGGCCTCGAACTGGGTGGCGGGTCAATCCGCACGTCTGATCCGCGGGTGCAGTCGAGAATGTTCACGCTGCTTGGCATCGGTGACGTGGCCGAGCAGGAGCGCCGTTTCGGGTTCCTCCTCGAGGGCCTGCGCGCAGGCGCACCTCCGCATGGTGGCATCGCGTTCGGTTTCGACCGCATCTCGATGCTGCTCTCGGGCGGGAGTTCGCTGCGTGATGTAATCGCGTTCCCGAAGACGACCGCGGCGCGCGCCCTCTTCGAGAACGCGCCGAGCTCCGTGCCGTCCGACGACCTGAAGGAACTGCACCTTCGCTCCACCGTGGAGGGCGCGTGACTGACGCGGTGATCCGGAGCGTCGCAGCTGACGCTGGCGAGGCGCAGACGCGCCGCCTCTCCACCGAAGGTGCCGATCTTCTCCTGCTCGCCGGCGTCGGCGACGTGAACCTCTCGGAACTGCAGCGCATCTACCCGGTGCGAGTGACGCTGCGCGGCGACGCGATGACGCTTACCGGACCGGCCGAGGCGCTGGAGAAGGCGGCGGCCCTGGCGCAGCGCATGCTGGACGCGGCGCGCCAGCGCACCGCATTCGACGCCGATGACGTGCTGCGCTTCTCGATGGAAGGCCCGACGAACGGCGAAGGCGCCCCCGAGCGCCTCGTGCTGCCGGGCGTACGCAAGATCATCCAACCGAAGACAGTCGGGCAGGCGCAGTACCTGCGGGCGCTCTTCGAAAGCGATATCGTCGTCGGCATCGGGCCCGCGGGCACTGGCAAGACGTATCTCGCGGTGGCCGCCGCGGTGGACATGCTCGCGCGCAAGCGCGTGCGTCGCATCGTGCTCGCGCGGCCCGCCGTCGAGGCCGGCGAGTCCCTCGGCTTCCTTCCTGGCGACCTGCAGGCGAAGGTCGATCCGTACCTGCGGCCCTTGTACGATGCGCTCGAGGACATGATGCCCCCCGAGCGCATGCAGCGCGCGCTCGAGACGCGGATCATCGAGATTGCCCCGCTCGCGTACATGCGTGGACGCACGCTCGGCGACGCCTTCGTCATCCTCGACGAGGCGCAGAACGCGACGAGCCTGCAGATGAAGATGTTCCTGACGCGACTCGGCGTGAACTCGCGCGCCGTCATCACCGGCGACAAGACGCAGATTGACCTGCCGAACCGCGCCGACAGCGGGCTCACGCAGGTGGAGCGCATTCTCCCCGGCATTGACGGTATCGCGTTTCATTACTTCACCGACGCCGACGTCATTCGCCATCGCCTCGTGCGCGAGATCGTGAAGGCGTACGCGGCCGACGCGGAGCAGGGGGCGTGAGCCCACGCCGGAGCGCGGTGCGCGACGCGCTGCGCGTCGGCGTAACGCACGAGGGATTGCGTGCGCCGGTCGCTGCGCGTCGCATGGCCGACACCTCTCGGTACGTGTTGCGTGCCGAGGGAGTGCGCGCCGCGATGGTGTCGGTGACGCTCGTCTCCGTGTCCGCGATGGCGCGGCTCAACCGACGGCACCTGCGGCATGAGGGCGCCACGGACG
This sequence comes from Gemmatimonadota bacterium, assembly GCA_023249305.1. Taxonomy (GTDB): domain Bacteria; phylum Gemmatimonadota; class Gemmatimonadetes; order Gemmatimonadales; family Gemmatimonadaceae; genus PNKL01. Next base: position 18,060 of record JAHFCU010000012.1, on the reverse strand, counting down.
TCATCTCTTTCGGCTTCGCGCCGGCACCCGGTGTTGGCGTCATCGGTGACATCTATGTCTGCCCGGACGTCGCCCGGCGCAACGCGCGCTCTGCCGCGTGCGGCGTTCGTGAGGAACTGCTGCGCCTGATCGTCCACGGCACGCTGCATGTCCTTGGGTGGGACCACCCGGAGGACGGTGCGCGCGAATCGTCTCCCATGTGGCGGCGTCAGGAGCGCCTGCTCGCCGACGTGCTCCGCCGTCAGGCATGCCGCGCGTGATCGCCGCTGCGCTCGCCGGACTCTGCATCTTCGGCGCGACGCTCTGCGCGGCGACCGACGGCGCGCTGCTCACGATCGACGACGACGAAGTGCCGGCCGGCGACGCCCTCGCCGTGCTGCTGGCCGATCGCGAAGCCACGCATCGCGCGCTCGCATTCGGCCGTATTCTTGCCCAGCTCGGTGCCGGCGCTGCGCTCGCCGTCGCGCTCAGCCCCGGGGCGAGTGTGGTGCTGGTCATTCTGCTCGTGGCGCTGGCGGTGGCGGTGTCGGAGAGTGGCGCGCGAGCACTCGGTGACGTGCTCGCGGTCCGCGCGCTCCGCAGGCTTCGCGGCGTGGCACGGGCTACCGGGCTGGTGCTGCGGCCGGTCGTTGCGTTAGGCGCATGGTGCGACCGCGTGCTGCTCCTCCTGATGCCGCGACGAGCTGACGACGACGCGCGGGACGCCGATGTGGAGCGTTTCCGCGAAGTGGTGGCGGCGGAAGTGGCCGACGCCGAGCCCGGCGACGCGAGTCAGCGCCTGCTCACCGGTGTCTTTGCCCTCGGCGACACGCAGGTGCGCGCGATCATGGTGCCGCGCGTGGACATCGTCGGCATCGAGCGGGACGCCCACTGGGCCGACGTCGTCGCGCGCGTGCGCAGCGCTCGGCACTCGCGTCTGCCCGTGTATGGCGAGGACCTCGACGAGGTTGAAGGCATCCTGTACGCTAAGGATCTCCTGCACGCCGTGCTCGACGACGAAGAGCCGGCTGGCGGCTGGCGCTCGCTGGTGCGCCCCGCCTGGTTCATTCCCGTCACGAACACAGTGGACGCGCAGTTGCGCGATTTCCGCTTGAACCACCGGCACATCGCGCTCGTCGTGGACGAGTTTGGTGGCATCGCGGGCCTCGTCACGCTCGAGGATGTGCTCGAGGTAATTGTCGGCGACATCCGCGACGAGAATGACGTGGAAGACGACGACCAGATCGAACGCGAAGGCGGCGACAAGTTCTGGCTTCCGGCGCACCTCACGCTCGACGCGCTGTCGGCGCTCACGGGCCACGACTTCCGCCGTGAGGATGTCACCACGGTGGGCGGGCTCGCGTACGAGCTGTTCGACGGCGTGCCCGAGCCCGGCGAGGACGTCGAGGTGGCGGGCTTCCGCATCGTTGTCGAGCGCATGCGCGGGCGCCGCATCGAGCGCGTCTACTTCGAGCGCCTCACGAACGCGCCCGGCGGAGCGAGCGAATGAGCGCGCTCGTCCTCACGCTCGTGCTCGTCGTCGCGTGGCTGACGGCCGCGGCGACGGCGGTGCGTACGGTGAGCCGGATCTCGCTGCGGCATTGGGTGGAGCACAAGCTCGCCGGCACCGCGGCGGCGGAGATCTACGTCGCGCGTCCGTCACGGCTGCTCCTCGCCGCCGGCACGGGCGTTGCGGCGACCACGATGGCCATCGGCGTTGTGGCCGCGTCGCAGGCGGGGTCCGGCCTCGGCATGCTGCGCACGCTCGCGACCGCCGCTCTGCTGCTGCTCGTCCTCGGCCAGTCGGTGCCGCGAGCGCTCGCGCGACGCTGGGGGATGCAGATGGTTCCGGTGCTCCTCCCGGGGCTGCACGCGCTTGGCGTGCTCGTATCGCCGGTGCTCGCGATCGCCGAGTGGGGCGCGCGCGCCGTCGCGCACCCGGCGCCGACGCCTGTCGAGGATCCGCGCGATGCGCTCGAGGACCTGTTGCGAGAGGGCGAACTTGAAGGCGTCGGGGAGGCGGACGAAAGCGCGATCATCAGCGGCGTCGTAGAATTCGGCGTCACTCGGGTGCGCGACGTCATGACGCCGCGCGAACGCATCATCGCCGTGGACCGCTCGCTCCCCCCTGACGACGTCGCGCGTCTAGTGGCCCGCACGGCGCTCTCGCGCATACCAGTCATTGACGGCGACCTCGACCGCGTGGTCGGGGTGATTCACTCGTTCGATGTATTGGAGCGACCCACGGCGCCCGCGGCGCGTCTCCGGCGCGTCACCTACGCCGCCCCCGACCAGCCATGCATTGACCTGATGCGCACGATGTTGCGCGAGCGGCGGCACTTGGCGATCGTGCGCGATGCGGCCGGGCGCACCCTGGGCCTCGCCACGCTCGAAGACCTGGTGGAGGAGTTGGTGGGCGACATCCACGACGAGCACGACGAAGCGACGGGAGCGGAGGGCGCATGAGCGCGATGCTTCTGCCCGCCGACGCGCCGCGCGCGCTGCACAAGCTCCTCGATGAGTTCGCCGCGGGACGCAAGGCCGCGCTGGCGCGTGTCGTGTCCATGATTGAAGACGGACGCGCCGGCGCTGACCTGCTGCTCGCCGCGACGCACCCGCGCGTGGGACGCGCGCGCCGCATCGGCCTTACGGGGCCGCCGGGGGCGGGGAAGAGCACCATCACCACACGGCTGGCCGCGATGCTGCGGGAACAAGGGCTTACCGTGGGCATCGTCGCGGTTGATCCCACGTCGCCTTTTTCCGGCGGTGCGCTCCTCGGCGATCGCGTACGCATGGAGGCCGTCGCGCTCGATCCCGGCGTCTTTATCCGCTCGATGGCGACACGCGGATCGCTCGGCGGCCTCGCCGGCACGACGCGCGAAGTGGCCGACGCGCTCGACGCATTCGGTCTCGACCGCATCCTCATCGAGACTGTGGGCGTGGGGCAGAGTGAGCTCGACATCGCGCGCACCGCCGACACGTCGCTGCTGGTACTCGTGCCGGAGGCCGGCGATTCGATTCAGACGCTGAAGGCCGGCCTCATGGAGGTTGCTGACGTCTTCGTCGTCAACAAGGCCGATCGTCCCGGTGCGGATCGCCTGCGGAATGACGTTGAGCTGATGCTCGGACTGCGCGGCGGTCACGCGATGAAGAACGTCCCCGCGCATCATGGCGTCGACTTGCGCAAGCTTGGCACGCGGGCGGCGGTTGCACCGCCGGCGCCGGATGAGCCGGAGCGCTGGAGCCAGCCCGTGCTCCGAGCGGTCGGTACCACCGGCGAGGGACTGGCCGAGATGCTGACGGCGCTCGATGCGCACTACGCATATCTTGAACGGAGCGGCGAGCTCGAGGTGCGGCGCCGCGCGCGGTTGCGTGAGCGCGTCAAGGATGTCGTCTTCCAGCGGCTCGCCCGTAGGCTCTGGACGGACGTGGACACGAATGCGTGGATTGACGCGCAGGTCGCCGGCCTCGCAGATGGTCGCACGACGCCCTACACCGTTGCCGACGCGCTGCTGCGCCGCAGCGGGCCCCTGATGACCGGAGAGAGCGCATGACCACGCCGTCCGAACTGGAAAGCCCGCTCGACGCCATGCGTGCGGAGCTCGAGCAGCTTCGCGCCGAGGTGGCGCGATGGCAGGAGCGCTATGCTCGGGGCGAAAAGCGCGACCTCGCCTGGACGAATTCGGCGCGCGAAGTCGAACCGCTCTACACCGCGCTCGACCTCGAAGGTTCGGCCGGCACGGCGTTCGAGGTCCCGGGCGAGTTCCCGTTCACGCGAGGCATTCATCCCACGGGTTATCGCGGCAAACTCTGGACGATGCGTCAGTTCGCCGGCTTCGGCTCGGCGCGCGAGACCAACCAGCGTTACAAGTTCCTGCTCGGCCGCGGCACCACCGGACTGTCGGTGGCCTTCGACTTCCCGACGCTGATGGGCTACGACTCGGACCATCCGCGCTCCGAGGGCGAGGTGGGGAAGTGCGGCGTGGCCATCAGCTCGCTCGCCGACATGGAGGTGCTATTCGACGGCATTCCGCTCGACCAGGTGTCGACGTCGATGACCATCAACGGCCCGGCGATCATCCTCTGGTGTTTCTACATCGCCGCCGCCGAGAAGCAGGGAGTGCCGAGCGAGCAGCTGCGTGGCACCATCCAGAACGACATTCTTAAGGAATACATGGCGCAGCACGCGTGGTGCTTTCCCATTGAGCCCGCGCTGCGCCTGATCGTGGACTGCTTCGAGTGGGGCACGACGCACGCCCCGCAGTGGAACACTGTTTCAATCTCCGGCTACCACATCCGCGAGGCCGGCGCGACGGCCGCGCAGGAGCTGGCCTTCACGCTCGCGAATGGCTTCACCTACGTGGAACGCGGCATCGCTCGTGGCCTCGACGTGGATGATTTTGCGCCGCGCCTCTCGCACTTCTGGGACGTCCACAACGACTTCTTCGAGGAGATTGCCAAGCTGCGCGCGGCGCGCCGCATCTGGGCGCGGCACATGCGCGACCGCTATGGCGCCAAGAACCCGCGCAGCTGGGTCATGCGCTTCCACTCGCAAACGTCGGGCGTGACGCTCACCGCGCAGCAGCCGATGAACAATGTGGTCCGCGTTGCCTATCAGGCGCTCGCCGCCGTGCTCGGCGGCACCCAGTCGCTGCACACGAACTCGATGGACGAGACGCTTGCGCTCCCGACCGAGCACGCCGTTGAGGTTGCCCTGCGCACACAGCAGGTGCTGGCGTACGAATCCGGTGTCGCATCCGTGACCGACCCGCTCGGCGGTTCGTACTATGTCGAAAAGCTCACCGATGACATCGAGCGCGAGGCCGAGGCGCTTTTCGCGCAGATCCATGAGCAGGGCGGGGTGGTGCGCGGCCTCGAGGACGGCTGGTTCCAGAAACGCATCGCCGAGAGCGCCGCTCGCCAGCAGTGGGAGATCGAGCAGCGTCGCAAGCTCGTGGTCGGCGTCAACGAGTTCACGACCGAGGAGACGTTGACTATCCCTCTGCTGAAGATCGACGAGTCCGCGGCGAAGGACCAAGCTGCGCGACTGACGAAGCTGCGGCAGACGCGCGACGATGCGCTCGTGCAACGGCGGCTGGAGGCGCTACGGGCCGCGGCCCGAGGTACCGAGAACACGGTCCCCTACATTCTTGACTGCGCGCGCGCCTACGCCACGCTCTACGAGATCCGCGCCGCGCTCGAGGACGTGTTTGGGGCATACCGCGAACCCGTCTTCTTCTAATCCTATGGGAAAGCGAGACAAGCGCATCGACCAGTACATCGCCCAGCGGGCCGCATTTGCCCGTCTAATCCTCTCGCACGTCCGCGCGGCGGTGCATGCGACGTGTCCGGCGGTAGAGGAGGCGATCAAATGGGGCATGCCCTGGTTCTGCTACCGCGGGAAGCTCATGTGCCACATGGCCGGGTTCACGAAGCACGCCGCCTTTGGCTTCTATCGAAGCACTGCCATCCTCGGGCCGCGCGGCAAGCGCGAGTCCATGGGCGTCTTCGGCCGGCTGACGAGCGTCGGTGACCTGCCGAACAAGCGGGTACTGGCGGGCTATATCCGCAAGGCGATGGCGATCGCCGACGGTACGCTCGAAGTGCCGCGGCGCAAGCGCACGCCCCGTCCGCTGCCAAAGACGCCGCCCGACCTAGCCGCCGCCCTGCGCGCCGACGCCGTTCTGCGTGAGCGCTGGGCCGCGTTCTCAGCCGCGATGCGCCGTGAATACCTTGAGTGGATGCTGGCGGCCAAGCAGGCGGAAACGCGCGCGCGCCGCCTCGCGTTGACCATCGCGCAAGTGCGCGAAGGGAAGTCGCTGAACTGGAAGTACCAGTCGAAGCCGCGCGCACGCTGATCATCGCACGCTGATCGGCGCGCGCTCAACGCTGCGCGCGCGGGAGTGGGCGCGTTATGGCGAGCGCACCGCCGCGCGAGCTGAGAGCGTGCGCCCGTCGGCGAAGGTCAGCGTGAGCGGTAGCGTGTCACCGACGGAGAGTCGGCGCCGGAGTTCGCTCACCATCAGGTGCTTCGCGCCCTCCGCGAGAACGAGCGAGTCTCCCGGCGCGATGGCAGGCACCGTATCGAGCGGCGTCATGTGCACCATGTCACCCATCACCATCGTCTCGTGCAGTGCGACGTCTGTCGCGAGCGGCGATGATGCGCCCTTGTATTTCACTGGAGCTGCCGTGTGGTTCACGACGGTGAGGTAGGCCGCGGTCACCAGCCCCGAGTCGGCCGCGCGCACCCAGGCGCCGTGCACCTCGACCGCCGGAGGCGCGGCGGGCTCGGAACGGCCGCACGCAATGACGAACGCTACGGCAATCACACGAACGATGACACGTTGACTCACGGGCGATTCCCCCTCACGGCCTCGCGCTCCGCCGCACGCACGGGCACGCCACTCAAAAGACGAGCGGCCGGGCACACGCGGCATGGCGCGCGCCCGGCCGCGGGCCCACGGTCAGAGCGGAATCTACTTGGCGTCGCCGCCGAGTGCCGACTTGAGGCCGCCGAGCAGGTCCATCGTCACCGGGACAATGGTGCCGTTCCCGTTGCCGGTCATTTCCGTCAGCGTCTGCAGGTAACGCAGCTGCAACGCGGGCGGATTATTGCGAATGATGACCGCCGCCTTGCCCAGCGTCTCGGCGGCAAGGAACTCGCCGTCCGCGCGGATGACCTTCGCGCGTTTTTCACGCTCCGCCTCGGCCTGCGCCGCCATCGAACGCTGCATCGCTTCCGGCAGCAGCACGTCCTTGACCTCGACCACCGAGACCTTCACGCCCCATGGCTCTGTGTGGTGGTCAATGATGCTTGCCAGTTTTGTGTTGACCTTGTCGCGCTGCGCCAGCAGTTCGTCGAGCTCCGACTGGCCGAGCACGCTCCGCAGGGTGGTCAGCGCGATCTGCGAGGTTGCCTTGACGTAGTGCTCCACTTGGATAAGCGCCTTGGCGCAGTCCATGACCTGGAAGTACACGACGGCGTCCACCTTGATGGTGACGTTGTCGCGCGTGATCAGCTCCTGCGGCTCGACCGTCATCGTCACTACGCGCGTGTCGATCTTGTACATCTTGTCGACCAGCGGGATGATGAAGCGCAGGCCCGGCATCCGCACTCCGGCAAACCGGCCGAAGCGCAGCACCACGCCGCCCTCGTACTGCTTGATAATTCGCACGCCATACTTCAGCAAGAAGCTGACGACGACGGCGATGATGATGTAGTTCACATAGGTGGCGTTCATGCCAACGTCTCCGGATAGTTAGTCACGACCAGCGATTACGACGTGAACTTCGACCAACCCTTCAACGGCTGCCGCACCGGCGGCTTCTCCTTCATCCACTCCTTCGGGAACGTCTCCACCGAACCCCACAGCGGCAGGAGGCGCGAGAACACGAAGATCACCACGAACGGGAGCGCGAAGATCACAATGCCAGCGATCAGCCCTTCGCGCCCGCCGATGTCAATCTCGAAATTCAGGAAGCCGCGCAGGCTCTTGGAGAACATCTGCCCGCCCATCACGACGTTCCAGCGCATCGCCCCGACCTGCGCGAGCAGGAGCACGCCGCACAGCACGCCGATCAGGTTGCGCGCCGCGGCCGGGATGCGCTTCTTGAACACCACCACGGCGCCCATCGCGAAGAAAGGCACCACCGAGCCCAGCAGGATCTGGATGATGAACATGCTCACGAAGAGCTTGGTCGTGACCAGCGTCTTCAGGATCGTCCAGTCTTCATTCGCCATGTAGGCGTGGTTGATGAGCTCGAGCAACTCCAGCGCCACGTCAATGATCAGGAAGTACCAGGCCGTCTCGATCAGCGCGTGCGTGCATTCGCCATCAACCTCGCGCCCGTTCAACCACTGGATGACGATGTAGCAGATCATCACCATTGCCACGCCGGACACGATCGCGCTGAGCAGGAAGATCACGGGCATCAGCGGACTCGCCCACCACGGGTTTGCCTTGATCGCGCCGAAGATGAACCCGACGTAGCCGTGAAGGCCGCACGCGGCGGGGATGCCGATGGAAGCGAGCACCACCATCACCTTGTGGTCCACTTCCTCGGCTTCCTTCGAGATGTCGAGTACGCCGAGCGCGAGCACATAGTAGACCGCCTTCATCGCCGGCCATTTCGTGTGCTCGTAGAGGTGAACGATGTCCGTCCGGTAGACCAGCCAAATCTCCACCGCGAGAATGAACAGGTAGGTGGAGTAGATGAACCCGAACCCTGCCATCGCCGACGTCAGGTTGGGCGTGAACATGATGTTCAGCGCCCGCTCCGGGTGCCCGAGGTGATTGAGCAGCGGGAGCGTCGCGAAGAGCAGGAACGCGAACGCCATCACCATCGCGAACCGGCTGACCGGCTTGAGCTCGTCCTTGTCGAACACGTGGTGCATGGACGAGATGATGAACGCGCCGGCCACAATCCCCGTAATGTACGGGTACAGGACGATCATCGTCGTCCAGTAGATATGCGCCTGATTGGGCAGGACGTACCCTTCGGTGATGTAGTGATGCATGCTAGATCACCTCTGAGTCGAGCCCGATGTATCGCGTGCGCGGGCGCGTGCCGAGATACGACTTGAGCACCTGCACGCGGTTGGTCGCCAGGATGTGGCTGATCTTGCTCGCCGGATCGCTGACGTTGCCGAAGATGCGCGCCTCGGCGGGGCACGACTGCACGCACGCCGGGAGCAGGCCCTTGGTGACGCGGTGATAGCACCACGTGCACTTGTCGGCGACGTTCGTGTCCGGATTCAGGTAGCGCGACCCGAACGGACAGGCCTGCACGCAGTAGCCGCAGCCCACGCAACGCTCCTTGTCCACCAGCACCACGCCCTCATCGGTCTTGAACGACGCCCCGACGGGGCAGACCTGGATGCACGGCGTGTCGATGCAGTGGTTGCAGAGCTTCGGGACGAAGAAGCCGCGCACAGGCTGCACCTTCTCCAGTTCCGCCGGCATGTTGCGCGTCGGTGGCTCAGCGAATCCGGCCTCACCTCCGACGGGCGAGTTGACCACCACCTCGCCATTCGGGTAGAAGGTGTACTGCTCGATCCACGTCCGGTTGTAACCGTCGGGAACGTTGTTCTCCGCGCGGCAGGCGCGGGCGCACGAGCCGCAGCCGATGCACTTGGTCGTGTCCACGACGAAGCCGTAGATCACGCCCTTGCCGATCTCTGTTTCCTGCTTCGCCTTCGCAGTCGCGACGTCCTGCGGCAGGCGGAGCAGGGCCGTGTTCACAAAGAGGCTGCCAAAGAGGAAGCTCTGGCCGCCGGTCTTCGCGACCGTCCCTAGGAACTCTCGACGGGAGACGTCGTCCGGGGAGCGGGGCGTGGTCACGGGCCGATCTTGGGTGGGACGGGAACGCCCTTCGCATTGACGGTGACGACCGTCGTATGCGGATTGTGGCAGTCAATGCACTTCGAGTCCTTCGTGAACGTCCCTGTGTGCGAGTTGATGTGATCCGCGACGTTCGCGATGGACTTCAGGGTGCTCGGCCGTTCGAAGGTCCGTAGGTGGCACCACTTGCACTCCACGATGCCGGTCGGGCGGCGGATGGCGAGCCTGATCTTGAGGATCCTGTCGGGGTACGCGGTTGTCGACTCTTCGGCAACGACCTTGGTGTGCATCAGGCCCGGGCCGTGGCAGTTCTCGCACTGCGGTGTGCGGTGCTTGCCGGCCTTCCACGCGTTGCCGATTTCGTCGTGGCACTCGGCGCACGCGTCACTGCCGATATGCCGGGGCTCGCGAGCGGCCTCATCGGCGATCGCCGAGAGGCGAAAATGTCCTTTCACGCCGAAGTCCTGGGGAACCAGCTTCGAGCGCACGAAGAGGAACCCGACCACCGCGACGACGAGGAGAGCGACTAGGCGCAGAAAGTGCGCCGCATGCCGCATGAGACGTGACCCCTTCAGGTGAGTTGGCGGCGCGGGCGTTCACCGCATGCCCGCGTCGGTGCACTGCGTGATGGTTACGGCTTCAGCGTGCGGATGTACTTGGCGACCGCGGCGATCTCGTCCGCCTTCATCTTGTCCTTGAAGGGCTTCATCTTGTCCTTGCCCTCGGCGATCCCCTTCACGAGATCCGGGTCGGTGCGCTTCGCGAAGAACGCGGCGTCGAACGTCTCGATTTTCGGGTTCATCTTCTTGATCCCGTCAGACGGCTTGCCGGCCACGCCGTGGCACTTCTTGCAATTGGCGTCGTAGAGCGCCTTGCCGTCGACGCTCTGAGCGGCGACGGACGTCGAAAAGGCAGCGGCCATCACACCGAGAACAATGATCGAGCGCCTCATGGTGCTCCTCTTATGGAAGGGGACTGGTCCAACCGGTGTCGCGTTTGCGGCGATGAAGTTCGTAAGGTCAATCTGACGAAAACTGCGCGAAGTTCCGCACGTACGCTCGGCGGTTCCCTTACGAGTTTCGAATGGATGGAGTATACGAACGGAACGGCAGTTGTAAGTGGGGCATTACACGGGTCATGAATCAGGTATTTACCCTACAATTCTAGTGGAAATATTCTGATGTATTACCCCCCGGGCGACGTCGGCACACGACAGAAAGACGCGGCACCAGTTCGGCGCCGCGCCTGAGTCATTCCCGAGGGCGCTCGGCAGCTATGAGCGCGGAGTGCGGATGTATTTCGCAACCGCGGCCATTTCCTCTGGTTTCAGGACCGTCGTATACGACGTCATGTTTCTCCCCTTTCCGGTGGTCAGCACGCCGATGATGTCGTCGTCGGTGCGCTTCGCGAAGAACGCCGCGTCCCACACGGGGATCTCCGGAATCGGAGGGCGTCGAAGGCAGGGCGGGAGCGAACCGGCCGTGTGCGTTGAGTGTCGGCTGCGTCCCCTCACCATCCAAACGTAGCGGCTCGAGCTTGCCCTTCAACGCACCTTCTATTGCCCGGCCGCGCCGCGACCGTTTATTTCACACGCTATGGACAGACCCATCCGAGTGCTCGTCGCCAAACCCGGCCTCGACGGTCACGACCGTGGCGCCAAGGTGGTCGCCGCCGCACTGCGCGACGCCGGCATGGAGGTCATCTATACGGGCCTGCATCAGACGCCGGAGATGATTGCGAGCGCCGCCGTGCAGGAAGATGTGGACGTCGTCGGTCTTTCGATTCTGTCGGGTGCCCACATGACGCTCTTCCCGCGCGTGCGCGAGCTGCTCGCCGAACAGGGCCGCGATGACATCCTGATCACGGGCGGCGGCATCATCCCGAAAGAAGACATGGACAAGCTCGCGGGCTTCGGGGTAGGGCGCCTCTTCGGGCCAGGCACTCCCACAACCGAGCTCATCGCGTACATCCGCAACTGGTACGCGGAGCGTCAGGCGCAGGACGCGTGAGCCCGCGGCTCGAGGAACTGAGCGCCGCGGCGCGTGACCTTGAGCATCGGCTCCGCCTCGGCGGCGGGCCCGACAAGATCGAGCGGCAGCACAAGCAGGGAAAACTCACCGCGCGCGAACGCATCGCGCGGTTGAAGGACGCCGACACTCCGTTCGTCGAACTCGGCCTGCTCGTCGCGCACGACAAGTACAATGGCGAGGCGCCGGCCGCAGGCGTGGTCACCGGCATCGTACACGTCGGCTGCCGTCCGTGCGTCGTCGTGGCCAACGACGCCACCGTCAAGGCGGGTTCGTGGTGGCCAGAGACCATCGGCAAGATCCTGCGTGCACAAGAATGCGCGATGCGTTGCCACCTGCCGATCATTTACCTCGTGGATTCCGCCGGCGTGAACTTGCCGTATCAGGGCGGCGTCTTCCCGGGACAATACGGTGCGGCCCGCATCTTCTACTACAACTCGCTGATGCGCCGCTTCCTGCGCATCCCGCAGATCGCGGCTGTAATGGGGCCGTGCATCGCGGGCGGCGCGTATCTCCCGGCGCTGAGCGACGTGATCCTGATGGTGAAAGGCACGTCCTTCATGGGCCTCGGCGGTCCGAACCTCGTGCGCGGCGCCACCGGTGCCGTCATCGACAGCGAGACGCTGGGCGGGGCGAGTACGCACACGGCAATCTCGGCCGTCGCGCACTACGCGGTGGACGACGATGAAGCATGCCTCGCCAAGATCCGTGAACTCGTCGAACGCCTCGCGCCGCCCGAGCGCGTCGCTCCCTTCGATGCCGAGGCGACGCCCGGAGCCGATCCGGCCACGCTGTACGCCTTGCTGCCCAGCGACCATCGCATGCAGTACGACATGCACGCGGTGCTGGGCACCATCCTCGACGGCGGTGCACTCGATGAGTTCCAGCCCGAGATCGCCCGCGAGATGATCTGCGGCGACGCGCGTATCGAGGGGACGCCGGTCGGCGTTGTGGCCAACCTGCGCCATCTCGTGAAGGGGCCGCACGGCGAAGGCGCCCGTTTCGGCGGCATCATCTATACCGAAAGCGCGGAGAAGGTCGCGTACTTCATCCAGCGTTGCGATCGACACGGTATTCCGCTGCTCTTTGTGCAGGATGTGTCGGGCTTCATGGTCGGCAAGGACGCCGAGCATTCGGGGATCATCCGCGCCGGCGCGCACTTCGTCGAGGCGATGGCTACCACCAGCGTGCCGAAGATCGTGCTCACTCTCAATCACGCCTCGGGCGCGGGCTACTATGCGATGGCGGGCCAGGGCTTCGACCCAGACTTCATCTTCTCGTGGCCGACGGGACGCATGGCGGTGATGGAAGGCGAATCCGCGGCGCATGCCGTGCACGGTCCTTCGCTTGAGGACGCCAAGAAGGCGGGTTTCGAGCCATCGGACGACCTGAAGGCCGCCATCGAGGCGATGCGCGCCGACTACGAGCACCAGCTCGACGCCCGCTTTGCCGCCGCGCGCGGCTATGTGGACACGCTCGTCTATCCCGAGGACACGCGCACAGTGCTCGGCATCGCGCTGCGGGCGGCGTGGCAGAACCCCGGCCCGCACCTCGGCCCGTTCGTGCTGCCGAGCCGGCGTGGAGGTGACGTGTGAGCCGCGTCGTGCGCGTGGCCGGCGGGCAGGGCTTCTGGGGCGACTGGCCCGAAGCACCGCGCCGTCAAGTCGAAGGTGGGCCAGTGGACTATCTGATGCTCGACTACTTGGCCGAAGTCACGATGTCCATTCTGCAGAAGCAGAAGGATCGCGACCCGTCGGCCGGATACGCCCGCGATTTCGTCGGCGCCATGGAGAGCGTCCTGCCGGCGGTGGCCGAACGCGGCGTGAAGGTCATCGCGAATGCCGGCGGTGTGAATCCCGAGGCGTGTGCGGCGGCGGTGCAGGCGATGGCTTCGTCGGCCGGTTGCGCGGGTGCGCTACGCATCGGTGTCGTCACCGGCGACAACTTGCTGCCGCGGCTCGACGAGCTGTTTGCCGCGGGGCATGAGTTGCGGAGCATGGACACCGGCGAGCCGCTCGCAACGGTGCGCGACCGAGTGATCGCAGCCAACGCGTACATTGGTTCGACGCCCATCGTCGAGGCGCTGGCAAAGGGCGCCAACGTCGTCATCACGGGCCGCTCCACCGACACGGCGCTCACAATGGCACCGCTCCGCCACGAATTCGGCTGGGGCGCCGCCGACTGGGACAAGCTGGCGGCGGGCATCATCGCCGGACACATCATCGAGTGCGGCGCGCAGTGCTCCGGCGGCAACTGCCTGCACGACTGGCGCGACATCCCAAACCTCGCCGATGTCGGCTATCCGATCATTGAAGGATCGGCCGACGGCACGTTCGTCGTGACTAAGCACGCCGGCACGGGCGGGCGCGTCAGCGTGCGGACCGTCACCGAGCAGCTCGTGTACGAAATGGGTGATCCGCACTCGTACATCACGCCCGATGTCGTGGCCGACTTCACGACGATTCAACTCGAGGACGCCGGCGCCGACCGTGTACGCGTCTTCGGCATCAAGGGTGCGCAGGCTACCGACAAGCTCAAGGTGTCGATCGCCTACAAGTCGGGGTACAAGGCGGCGGGATCGCTCGTCTACGCGTGGCCCGACGCGTTGGAAAAGGCGGAACTCGCCGACCGCGTGCTGCGCGAGCGTCTCGACCGGCTCGGGCTGAAGTTTGCAAAAGTGCTCAGCGAGTTCGTCGGTGCATCCGCCACGCACGGCCGGCTCGCCGGAGACGCTGGACGGCATGCGCCTGAAGTGCAGTACCGCATCGGCGTGCGCGATGCGGACAGGCGAAAGGTTGAGCGATTCACGCGTGAGATCATCCCGCTCGTGCTCAATGGTCCGCCGAGCGTCACGGGTTTCGCCGGCGGACGGCCGAAGGTAGAGGAGATCGTCGCCTACTGGCCAGCGCTCATCGACAAGTCCGTGGTGCAGACCCGCGTGGAGGTTTGCTGATGCGCGTACGGCTCAGCGACATCGCCCACGCCCGTTCGGGCGACAAGGGCGACACGGCCAACGTTGGTGTGATTGCGCTGCGGCCGGAGTGGTATGCAGTGCTTGAGCAACACGTCACTCGTGAGCGCGTAGCTCGCCATTTCGACGGCATCATCGAAGGCGGCGTGGAGCGTTACGAACTTCCCAACTTGAAAGCGCTGAACTTTCTTCTGTACGGTGCGCTCGACGGTGGGGGCACGCTGTCTCTCAAGACCGACGCGCAAGGCAAAGTTTTCTCCACCGCGCTGCTGCGCATGGAACTCGACGTCCCCGACGCCGAGGCGCGTGCGGCCAACCTGCCGGCGGCCACATGAGCAGCGAACCGCGGCTGAAGATCGGCATGTACGGCGGCATCGGACGCGCGACGCTTGCGCGGCCGTCGGCGCAGAACGCCCTCGACGTGCAGATGATTGTCGAGCTGCGGCAGGCGCTCGACGAGTTCGAGGCGGATCCCGACGTGCGCGCGGTGCTGATCGCGGGCGAGGGCGACCACTTCTGCGCCGGCACCGACGTCGGAGAATTGGCCGCCCTGCTCGAGACCACCGAAGGTGGCGCTTCCGACGACGCCTGGACGCTTGGTCGTCTCTTCCTCGGCATCCGCCAAATGACGAAGCCCGTGATCGCGGCGGTGCAGGGACGCGCGCTCGCCGGTGGCGCGGGACTCGCGACGGCATGCGACATGGTGCTCGCGCGTGAGGATGCCGTCTTCGGCTATCCTGAAGTCCGACTGGGCGCCGTGCCCGCCCTCGTCATGACTATGCTGCGCCGCTCGGTCGGCGAAAAGCACGCATTCGATCTCGTGGCGAGTGGCCGCATGGTGAACGCAGCCGAGGCGGAGCGCCTCGGGCTCGTAAGCCGCGTGCTTAGCATGGACGCGTTTGATGGTGAGGTCGAGCGGATCGTGCTGGGCATCGCATCGCATTCGTCGCACGGCATGGCATACACTAAGCGACTCTTTTACGCGCTCGACGGCATGACGTTCCGCGACAGCATTGACGAGGGCGTGAAGACAAACGCGGAGGCGCGCGACGCCGCCGCGCCGCATCCTCCTCGAGACCACGAGGGATGAGCAATTGATCGTGGTGTACGGCGCCACCGGCTACACGGGCCAGCTCGTTGTGGAAGAGTGCCTCGCGCAGGGTGTGCGTCCCGTGGTTGCCGGACGTGACGCCGATGCCGTGCGCGCCATCGCGCGGCGGCACGGGCTGGAAGGGCGCGTCGCTGCACTGGATGACGCCGCGGCCCTCGATCGAGCGCTCGCCGGTGCCATCGTCGTGATTCACTGTGCGGGGCCGTTCGCGCGCACGTCTCGGCAGATGGCGGACGCCTGCCTGCGGAATCGCGTCCATTACCTCGACATCACGGGCGAGATCGCTGTCTTCGAGTCGCTCGCCGCGCGCGACGCCGAGGCGCACGCCGCGGGTGTGATGCTGCTTCCGGGCGCCGGCTTTGATGTCGTCCCCAGCGACTGTCTGGCCGCACACCTGAAGCGGCGACTGCCTTCAGCGATCGCACTATCGCTTGCGTTTCACGGCGGAAGCGGGCTGTCTCGTGGAACGGCCACGACAATGGCGGAGAATGCCGGCAGCCCGGGCGCCGTCCGCCGCAACGGCGCGATTGTGCCCGTGCCGCCCGGGTGGCGTACGCGCGTCGTCGACTTCGGTGACAAGCCGCGGCTCACGGTGACGATCCCGTGGGGAGACGTCGCCACTGCGTATCACAGCACCGGAATTCCCGACATCGAGGTGTACGTCGCCATGCCCCCGTCGGTGGTGCGGTCGATGCGCCTCTCGCGAATCATCGCGCCGCTGCTGCGCACGGCCTTTATGCGGCGCCGCATGGTGGACGCGATTCGCCGCCGCCCGCCCGGGCCATCAGCCGACGAGCGCGCGCGGGCTACGGCGTTGCTGTGGGGCGAAGCCCGCGATGATGCGGGGAGGCTGGTGGTGTCGCGTCTTCGCACGCCCGACGGCTACACGCTCACGGCGAAGACTGCCGTGCTCATCGCGCGGAAGGTTCTGCAGGGCGGTGCGGTGCCCGGATTCCAGACGCCGTCACGCGCGTTCGGTGCTGACCTGATTCTCGAAGTTCCTGGATGCACGCGAACGGATCAATGAACGCGCTTCGGTTTCCGCGTGGCGCGACGAGACGCCCATGACCAGTCGCACCGTCATCAAGCTCACTCTAGCCCTCGGCGGACTCGTGCTGTTCGGCGCCGGGATTCGCTTCAATGCCGATGCGTTGCGGTGGACCGGAATCGCGCTCGTGGCCGTAGCCTGGCTGCTTCGATTCTGGAAAGCGCCGGCGAAGGAGAGCTGAGGGCTCGTCGAGGCGCGCTAGCGGGCGTTGGCGCAGCGCGCTCCTCGGCATGAAGAAGCCCGGCGGGTCACTCGGCCGCCGGGCGTTGTGTTGTTGATCGTCGCGTGGTGGCGCTTCCGGCCGGTCCATCAGATTCGATGATCCGCCATCAGCCTGCGGCACACGTCGTCTAACCGTGCAGTTGATAGCGACCGTCGCGGACGTCCTTCGAACCGGCGCGCACACCAAGCCCAACGCTTGCACCGAGCGCAATAGCGGCGCCGCCGCCGAGATGAATGAGCGGCAGGATGGACACGAGGCTCAGTACTGGCAGCGCGAGCAGGAAGGCGGCGACGCCGACGACCACCGGCACCGACGGCTTGTGGGCGCCCTCCACGTAGCGCAGGCGATCACGGACGAAGCGGCGCGCGGTGCCATAGCCCATCGCTGCGCTGACAACGAGCACGGCTGTGGAGATAAGGAACGTGAGTGTGAACATGGATCCCCTCCGGTTGCCCTCTCTACGCACGCGCCGGCCATGTGGTTTCATGCTTCGTGCCGGCCTAATGGTGGGGAGCGAGCGGTCGAACGAGTGGCAGCCCGGACGCGCCCATGCCGTGACGTGCTGTCGGGCGCCGTCGCCATCAGAATCGCTATCTTTCGCTCGATGCCCACCGCCCCCGAACTCCTCGCGCCCGCCGGCAGCGTTGACTCCGTCCGCGCCGCCGTCGCGAACGGTGCGAACTCGGTGTACCTCGGTGCATCGAAGTTCAATGCCCGCGACGAAGGGGCGCAGCTCTCGCTCGACGACCTGGCGGTCGCCTGCCAGATCGCGCACGCGCGCGGCGTGCGCGTCTTCATGACGCTCAACACTCTGGTGAAGCCCGCCGAGCTCGAGGAGTGTCTCACGTATCTCGGCGAGTGTATTGACCGCGGCATTGACGCGGCCATCGTGCAGGACATCGGCCTCGTGCGCCTCATTCAGGCGGTCTATCCGGGCTTCGCGATCCACGGCTCCACACAGATGACCGTGCACGACGTGAGCGGGGCGCGTGTCGTCCAGCGGCTCGGGCTGGAGCGCGTGGTGCTCGCGCGCGAGAACACGCTTGACGACATCCGCGCCATCCACGCGGCCGTTCCCGAACTCGGCCTCGAGAGCTTTGTCCACGGAGCGCTCTGCATTTCGTACAGCGGCCAGTGCTTCATGTCGGGCATGATCTCCGAGCGCAGCGCCAATCGCGGCTCGTGTGCGCAGAGCTGCCGCAAGGACTACGTGCTCACCGACATGGACACGCGACAGGAGCTCGACCGCGGCTACCTGATCTCGGCCAAGGACCTCGGCGCGTACGATCACCTCGCCGAGATCGCCGAGGCGGGCATCGTCTGTCTCAAGGTGGAGGGGCGCAAGAAGAAGCCCGAGTAT
>JAHFCU010000055.1:2052-16091 GCA_023249305.1 Gemmatimonadota bacterium | reverse complement strand
ACGCACGACGGCCGCGCGTTCGCGCGGCCGTCGCCAGCATACGCGCGACTGCTAGTTCTTCTTCACCTCAAAGCCGCTGACCACCACTTCGGTATTGTGGCCGAAGCGAAGGCCGGCCATGCCGTCGAGCGACTTCAGCTTGCCGTCGCCGACGGTCTCGGCCTGATCGAACGTCGCGACGACCGTGCCGTTGATGGCGCACGAGACCTTGCCGTCCTTCACCGACACGGCAATCTCCTGCGACACCGCCTCGCCCTTCGCCGACGCCTTGTGTACGGCGTCGCTGGCCGTGGGATTACGGCCGCCAAGCCGGAACGGTGCCGGGCCGAACCCGCGGACGATGTACGTGCCGGTGCCGTACGCGGTGCAATACAGCAGCGTGGCCTTGTCGGTGCCGAGGTCATTGCCGCCGATCACGATGCCGTAGGGATGCGGGTGATCGTTGAGGTTCATGTACTTCGGCTCGGTGAACGTGGCCTTCACCGTGTAGTTGCCGCTCATCGCGTTCGCTGTATTCCAGTAGGTCGTGGCCGGGCCGGTAGTGATATGAAAGCCCTTTCCTTCGGGCGCGAACTTGGCGCTGTTGATGGTCATCCCGGCCTTGGCCTCGCCGGCATCAACCTGGCCCGCCCATCCCTTGGCGGAAATGCCGCCGCCTTCGACGGCGCGCGAGGTTTCCATGGGCATCGTGCCCTGGGCGTTGGCGAGCGTGGAGGTGAGGCTCGCGAGGGCGACGGCAACGGCAAGACGGCGCATGGGGGGCTCCGGTCTGGTTGGGGAGACTGCGGGGGTGGTCGTAATGATAGCGATCTTTCGGGCGCGTGGGCGGCCGCCCAGCGGCCGCCGTCCCTGTACCTGCTTGGCCGGCGAAGGTTCCGACGAGGGTGACGCGGCATCATGAATCGCCGGCACGCAACCGATGCTTAACGCGTAGCGCCCAGCCGCGCGCGTTGATTGTCGCAGCGGTTGCCGATAACTTCAATGATTATGCTCCGCGCAGCGCGCGGACCGCGAAATGCATCGTTATCGAGGAGTCTTCCTGTCCCAGCGGTCGGTGCCGTCGTCTGCGCATTCGCGAGAGGCCGCGCGGCGGGTTCGAGTACCCGCGGTGTTCGCGGTCGGCGCGATGCTCGCCCTGACGGGATGCGCCGCGGACCGCGCAACACCCACCGATGCGGCGGTGCTCGTCGCCGCGCGTGATTCCACCGCGCCGACGCCGCTGATTCTCCGCACCTATGACGGGTCGGGACAAAGCGTGCATCCTGACTTCGTCGCGCCTGGTCCGGCGTGGGGTTCAGGCCTCAAGTACCTCGTCTCCACGCCGTATCCGGGGAGCAGCGACAAGCACGAGAACCCGTCGCTCTACGCCAGCGCGGACGGACTCACGTGGGACGCCGCGCCCGGCGCACCGATGCCGCTGACGACGCCGCGCACGGGTTTTCTGTCCGACCCGGATATCGTGTACAGTGAACCGCAGAACGACCTCTCCGTCTACTACCGTCAGGCAGATGGGAGGTCGGACCGCATTCTGCTGATGCGCTCCAGCGACGGCGCGAAATGGTCGGAGCCGCTGCAGCTCCTCTCCGGTCCCTTTGCCACTATCCTCTCGCCCTCGGTCGTGCGCCGTGGCGAGGGCGACTGGCTCATGTGGAGCGTCAACGCGAGCGGCGGCTGTCACGGCAACAGCACCACGGTGCAGCTCCGACGTTCCGCCAATGGCGTCACGTGGACGGCACCGGAGCCGGTGGTCCTGCCGCTTCCGACGAACCGATTTGCCTGGCACATCGACGTGCAGTGGATCGAGGCGCGGCAGGAGTACTGGGCGCTCTTCCCCGCCAAGGCGCCAGGGACGTGTGCGACGAGGACGCTCTACCTCGCGACGAGTCACGACGGGGTGACGTGGACAACGGTGTCCCAGCCGGTCCTCACCGCCGGCTCGATTCCTGAGTTCCAGCACGTGGTCTACCGCTCGACATTCGCCTACGATGCAGCGTCGGATTCGATCACGTTCTGGTTCTCGGGCGCGCGCCTGAGCGGCAAGAAGTTCTTCTGGAGCACGGCCGTGCAGCGTCGCTCGAGAACTGGCGTGTTTGATGCGGTGGCGCCCGCCGCAGTTCCCGAGGGGTCACTCAAGGCGCCCGCTGGTCTCCTGCGTTTCGACCCACCGTAAGCCGCGAACGAAAGAACCGCTCGGACAACGCGCCGTAAACGACATCCGTTTGCGGCGCTTTTGTGATGCCGCACACGGCGCGGTGACCGCCGATCCGCGACTTCTTCGTCTGTCGCGACGCTAACACTCGCTCGAGGGAAGCGTCGAACTGACGTGTCTAGGTAGCAGGACGCATCGACCACCAGCGGTCCCCCCTTCCAGTTCGCGCTCTGCGTCCGGCGAACGGCGCTTCGTGTCACGGATCACGTCATCAGATGACTGCGCGAGCTCTTCCCCACCACGTCTCGCCCGCGCCGCGAATCAGCGGCGCCGTCGTGCTGCGACCGCTCGCCCTCGTGCGAGACGATGTCGCCGCTGCCTCCCCCGTCGTGCTGACGCAGCCGGCGCCCCCCGCCGAGCGACTGCTCTCAATTGATGCGCTGCGCGGTTTCAACATGTTCTGGATCATCGGCGCCGAGCGATTCGTCGAGGCGCTGCGGCACATCAATAGCACCGGTGCGCTGGGTTTCGTCGGGTACCAGCTGGAACACTCGCCGTGGCAGGGATTCCGCTTCTACGACCTGATCCTGCCGCTGTTCATCTTCCTGATGGGTGCAGCGATTCCGTTCTCCCTCGGGCGAATCTCGGCCGTTGACGGTCGGCGCGCGGCGTCCGCGCGGATCTTCCGGCGGGCTGCGCTGCTCTACGTCATCGGCGTGCTGTACTATCGCGGCTTCGACCACTCGCTGGCCGACGTCCGCGTGCTGGGCGTGCTGCAGCGCATCGCCATCTGTTACCTGGTTGCGTCGCTGCTGTATCTGCACCTCAGCCTGCGCGGAATGATCGCGGTGTGCGCCAGCCTGCTCGTGGCCTACTGGGCCTTCCTCTCGTTCGTGCCGGCACCGGGCATGTCGCACGTGTCGTTTGCGCCGCACGAGAACTGGCCCAACTACATCGACCAGCACTTCCTGCCCGGCCGCCTGTGGAACAAGACGTGGGATCCCGAAGGGCTGCTGAGCACCATTCCCGCCGTCTCCACGGCACTCCTCGGCGTCTTCGCCGGAATTCTGGTGAAGAGCCGCGCCGTCTCGGATCGGCGCAAGGTGATGAGCCTCGCCGTCGCGGGCACCGTGGCGGTGGTCTTCGGATTCGCCTGGGGACTGCAGTTCCCGGTGATCAAGAACATCTGGACGTCGTCGTTCGCGCTGGTGGCAGCCGGCTACAGCGCGCTGCTGCTCGCCGCGTTCTACTGGATCATCGACGTGCGCAAGCAGCGCGCGTGGGCCACGCCGCTGTTCTGGATCGGATCAAACGCGCTCGCGATCTACGTCGGCGTGAGTGTACTCAACTTTCAGGCCATGCTGCGCTGGCTCGTATCCGGCACGCTCGCGAACGCGCTTGGCGTGTACGCCGGGCTGTTTGTCACGCTCGCCGCGCTGTATGTCGAGATCCTGGTGCTCGGCGTGCTGTACAGGAAGCGCATCTTCCTGCGGCTCTAGCCCGCCGTCACGGACGGCTGAACACCGCCCCGTGCGGAATTCCCACGGCCTTGCTGTCGTGCGGCCACGTCTTGTTGTCCATTCGCACGCCCGGCTCCGTCGCTCCGGGGTCGCGGAACCGCTCGTCGAGCGACAACTGGCCCGTCTTGGGATCGAAGTTCGCCATCATCACGCGCGATGACATCGTGCCGTAGCCCGTGATGACGACGCGGCGCAGGTTGGGCTCGATGGCAATCCAGTGCGGCACGTCGCCCGCGCCGAGCGTGAGGCGCGAGACTTCTCGCGGCTTCGACGGATTGGAGATATCGAGACTCACCACCGCACTCCACGCCGGCACGGTGATGAGGTAGTAGTCGCCCGCCACCACCGGCACGGCGCAGTACGTGCCATCCTTGCGCGGGAACGACGCCACGAGTTCTCCCGAAGGCGACTCGGTGTCGAGTCCGTGCATCAGGTACAGGCCGCAGTTGAACGTTGACACCAGCACCGACGTCTTGTCCTTCAAGAGGCGCGGTTCCGCCGTGAGTGCACCTTCGTCGCCGCGCGGACCGTTGGGCAGGTTGAACGTGCTCAGCAGCTTGAGGTCGGAGAGCCGCCAGAGCTGCATCGCGGGCACTTGTGCGTCGCCGTCCATGTCCGTGGTCGTCGTCACAATGCGGTCGAGCGACTTCACCACGGCGGCCGAGTAGGGCCGGATGCGACGGTCGATGCTGGGCGCGTCGGCTGACGACGAGCGGACAAGGCGGCCGTGCTGCGTCATCTCCACCAATCCGCCGGGGGCCATGCCGATCGAATCCTTCTGCATTTGGAACGTCGCCAGCACGTTGCCGTTGGGCAGGCGCACGAAGCTGTGCGGGTGCATCATCCCCGCGCGGTCGCCGAACTTGCGGTCGTAGCGCGGCGGGTGGAACGAGCGCACGTCGAAGATGAACGTCTGTCCGCTCTCGAAGCCGTTGGCAAAAAGCTGGCCATCGGCCGGCATCTCGTACTCGGTATGATGCGGACCGTTCTTCAAGCCCGGCACCGGCAGCGTTTCCACGAGGCCGCCGTACGTCTTGGAGTTCGGCCGCGAGTCGAGGATGGCGAGAAAATCGGGCTGCGTGGTGTCGGCCGACGCGGTCCACAAGTAGAGAAATCCGCTTGACCGATTCGACTGCGCGCCGACGGACGGCGCGTACCACGCGGTGCTCAGAGATGCGAGAAGCACGACAGCCAGGCGACGCTGCATGAAGGGCCTCGGGGGGAAGGACGTCTGAACGATGATGCGCGGACTCCACGCGCCGTGGTCTATCCCGCCGGGGGCGCCTTCGCGGCCGGCGAGACGCGCGTCATCGAGAACTCTTCCTGCACGCCGTTGGTCAGGTCGATGCTCCCCTTGATGGCGTCGCCCGTCAGCTTCGCCGAGACCGTGAGTTCCAGCGGATTTCCACCGTAGTCGATGGTGTACGAGAAGTTCACCGCATCGCCCTTCACGGTGCCGCGAAGCGGGACGTTCCCCGCCGAACGCATCACGGTGCCGGAGAGCGAGTCGCCGTTCACCTTCAGGATGACCTTGAACTCGCGCGTGCCGCCGGGTGTGTTCATCACGGCGTTCCACTCGCCCGCGGCGGACTGCGCGGCGGCAGGCGCGGCAGCGCCACATAGTGCCAGGGCGAAAGCTAGGATGTACGTGCGCACGGACTCCTCCACTCGGCGGAAAGAAAGGATTGCTGGCCGCCACCAATCTACCGCGTGGTTGGGGGCGCGTCGAAGCGGGCTATTGGTAGTACCCCGCGATGGCCGCCGCCATCAACTGCTGTCGCGCCGGGGACAGCCCCCGTAGCTTACGCAGTCGTCAAATACCGCAGCCCCCCCGCAGGAGCCCCCTGATGTCTCTCCGCGAGCAGGTGCAGGACGCACTCGCCGCCACCTATGCCATCGATCGCGAGATCGGCGCGGGTGGCATGGCCACCGTCTTCCTCGCGCGCGACATCAAGCACGAGCGGCAGGTCGCGGTGAAGGTGCTGAACCCCGAGCTCGGTGCGGTGCTCGGCGTCGAGCGCTTCCTCGCCGAGATTCGCGTCACCGCCAATCTGCAGCATCCCAACCTGCTGCCACTGTTCGACTCGGGCGAAGCGGGCGGCCAGCTCTTTTACGTGATGCCGTACGTCTCGGGCGAATCGCTGCGCGCGCGACTTGAGCGCGAGAAGCAGCTGCCCGTGGACGAAGCGGTGCGCATCGCGGTCGCCATCGGCAACGCGCTCGATTACGCGCATTCCCACGGCGTCATTCATCGCGACCTGAAGCCGGAGAACATCCTGCTGCAGCACGGCCAGCCGGTGATCGCCGACTTCGGCATCGCGCTCGCTATTTCCAACGCCGGCGGCTCGCGCGTCACGCAGACAGGGCTTTCACTCGGCACGCCGCAGTACATGTCGCCGGAGCAGGCCGCTGGCGACCGCGCCATCGATGGCCGCAGCGACATCTATTCGCTCGGCGCGATCCTCTATGAAATGCTGGCTGGCGAGCCGCCGCATGTGGGCAACACGGTACAGGCGATCATCGCCAAGGTGCTGACGGACAAGCCCCGTTCGCTGCGTCTCGGGCGAAGCACCGTGCCGGTACACGTGGAACTGGCGGTGGACAAGGCGCTCGCCAAGCTGCCGGCCGATCGCTTCTCCACGGCAGCGGCGCTGGTGCGCGCGCTCGAAGGCGATCACACCGGACTCGTGCCGTCGGCGGCGTCGGGCGACATCTCATACGGGGGGCGAAGGTGGCTTCGTCATCCCGCGACGGTCGCACTCGCCGTCGTCGCGCTTGCCGCCACCGCTTTTGGCGTCTACAGCCGCTCGCGTCCCGCACCGGACGAGCGCACGGTTCGCTTCTCGCTCACCACGCCGCCGGGCACGTCGGTGCACTCCACGCTCGGCCATCTCGTGGCCATCTCGCCCGATGGCAAGCAGATCGTCTACGTCGGCCAAAGCCCAGGCGGTGGCCAGTTATGGATTCGCGCGCTTGATGATCTCACGCCGCGTCCGCTGACGGGCACCAAAGATCCGAACTCACCGATATTCTCGCCCGATGGACGGACCATTTACTACTGGGACAACACGCGCCGACTCTGCATGAGCGTGCGCGCCGATGGCGGCACGCCGGCGCAAAGTCTGCCATGCGATGCGCCAAGCTCCATCGCCTTCTATGGTGGCGATTCATTGATCTTCAGCGCAGGCGGGCAGCTTGGCGTGACGGCGAATCATCTGTATCGCACGGCCGCGAGCGGCGGCGCTCCCGCCCGGTTCTTGACGGCGGACTCCTCCAGCACCTCCATCGATCAGAGCAACCCGCACCTCGCGCCGGATGGGAAGACGCTCTTCTTCGTCTCATCGCACCAGGCCTCCGGGGCGGGAAGCGTGCTTGGCTGGAGCACACTGAAGTCGCGAAAGGTCGAGGTGACGTCGTGGCCCGCCGCGTATCTACTCGGCTACGCGAATGGACGCGTGATCTATGTGGCGGACGACGGTGCCATCATGGCGCTGGGCTTCGACTTGTCGAGTCACCAGGCGAGCGGCCAGCCTATTGCCACCGGCGAGACCACGCGCATTGACCCCTATGGCAGCAAGGCGTTTCTGTCGGCACGGGGCGACCTCGCGTTCATGGCCGGCAGTGCCTTGAGTCATCTGGTGTCGGTGCGCCCCAGCGGCGTGCCAAGTACCGTGTTGTCGGACGGCAAGGAATACTCGTTCCCTCGCGTCTCGCCCGACGGTTCACGGCTGGCGGTCGCGATCTTCGACGGCCAGAAGACCGATATCTGGATCTTTGTAATGAAGTCGGGAAGCCTCGAACGCCTCAGTACGCAGGGGAGCGACAACACGCGTCCCGAGTGGTCGCCAGACGGAAAGCGTGTGCTCTACCGCTCAAATCGCGACGGCAACAACGCCATGTTCTGGCAGATGGCCGATGGCAGCGCGCCGGCCGAGCGCCTGACGCCACAGTTGCCGATCCCCGTGCAGGAAGCCGTGCTGTCACCCGACGGCCAGACGTTGCTCTACCGCGTGGACACGCAGAATCAGGCGCGCGACATCTTCACGATGCCGATGGATGGCACCATGAAGTCCAAGGAGTTCCTCGCGACGCCGTTCGACGAGCTGGCGGCGCGCATCTCGCCAGACGGCCGCTGGGTGACCTACGTCTCGAGCGAATCCGGTCGCGACGAAGTGTACGTACGCCCATTCCCTGGTTCCGGCGGCCGCGTGCTCGTGTCGACCGGCGGCGGCGACGAGCCACTCTGGTCTCGTGACGGACGGCGCATCTACTATCTCTCCGGCACCGACGTGATGTCGGCGGCCATATCGCTCAGCGCCACGCCGCTGGTGACGTCGCGCGACACGGTGGCGCTGGGCGGCTACCTGACGATGCGGTTTCACGCGAACTACGACTTGTCGCCCGATGGCAAGAGCCTGCTGATGCTCGAACCCGTGAGCAAGGACGTACAGCCCACCATCATCCTCAACTGGACGGCCGCGCTCGCGGCGCGGCTGGGACCAGTGCGCTAGAGCCACTGGTTGTGCAGCGCCGCCTCTTTTGCCGTCCAGTCGGTCAGTTCGACCGCAATTCCCGAGGCGCTGACTCGGACTGTCCCATTTTGGGACGAATTGAGGAGCTGTCCAGAAATCATCCGATTCTCATGGCTGACCGCTCTCCAACGGGACATTCGTTGACGTCCCGTCTCCTCCGCAGTCACCACAACACTCGGGTGTCCTTCAATGCTCAAGAACGTCAAGATCGGGAAGAAGCTGATCGGGGCTTTCCTCATCGTCGCTACCATCACTGCCATCGTGGGCGGCGTCGGATTCTGGGGACTCAAGTCCGTCTCGTCTGACCTTAGCGAGATCGCGGCGAACCGGTCACCCAGCCTCGTGGCCTTGCTTCGGATCAGTGAAGCGCAAACGGCCATTGACGGCGCAGAAAACGCGCTGCTGTCGACCGTCGCCAGCGAGTCCGTGCGGCGTGACGCGTGGTCGCACTTTGAGAGCTCCAAGAAGATCGTGACGGACGCGTGGAAGATCTATGAGCCGCTGCCGCAGAGCGCCGAAGAAACCGTGGTGTGGAAGGACTTCGTGCCGAAGTGGAACGTGTGGATGAAGGACCACGGCGAGTACGAGACGATCATCAAGGCGTGGGAAGACAACAAGACTCCGGAGAATTTGGCCAAGGCGAGCAATCACGCGCTCGTGGTCGAGTCCACGTCGTTCTCGGCCGCCGAGGACGATCTCAACAAGCTCATTGCGATCAACGAGAAGGCAGCGGTTGACGCCGCCGCCAATGCCGACCGCCAAGTCGCGACGAGCAACCGCATGCTCTTGGTCGCGATCTTCCTGGGCGTTGTCATCGCCATCGTCTTTGGCGTGTTCATCTCACGGTCGCTCACGCAGCCGCTGGCCGAAGTGGCCGAGCGCGCCGAGCGTTTGCAGCGCGTCTGCATCACCGATCTCGAGAAGGGCCTGGTCGCCATGGCGAACGGCGACCTGAAGGTGCACGCCGAGGCGTCGACGAAGATGCTGGAGTTTGACCGCGGCGACGAGATTGGCGACATGGCACGCACGGTGGACAACATCATCGGCAAGGCGCAAACCGCCATTGCGTCGTACGGCAACCTGCAGCAGATCGTCCGCTCGCTCATCGTGGAAACTGAAAAACTTACGGCCGCCGCCAAGGACGGCTCCCTCCAGACGCGCGGCGACGCCGTGAAGTTCCAGGGCTCGTATCAAGACCTGGTGCAGGGCTTCAACACGACGCTTGACCTCGTGCTCGATCCCATCAACGACGCCGCCGGCGTGCTGGAGCGGGTCGCGGACCGTGACCTGACCGCCCGCGTGACCGCCGACTACAAGGGCGACCACGCCAAGATCAAGAACGCGCTGAACAGCGCGGTGGACAACCTGCAGCAGGCGCTGAGCGAAGTGGCCGGCGCGGCCGATCAGGTGGCGGCGGCGGCGGACCAGATTGCGAACAGCAGCCAGTCGTTGGCGCAGGGCGCGAGCGAAGAGGCGAGCACCATCGAGGAAGTGTCGTCGAGCCTGCACGAGATCACGTCGATGGCCAAGACAAGTGCGGCGAGCGCCAAGGAAGCGGAGGCGCTGGCCGAGTCCACGAAGACGAGCACGGATCAGGGCAGCGAGAAGATGATTCAGCTGGGCGAGGCGATGGGCAAGCTGAAGTCGTCGTCCGACCAGACGGCGAAGATCGTGAAGACGATCGACGAGATCGCGTTCCAGACGAACCTGCTCGCGCTGAACGCCGCCGTCGAGGCGGCTCGCGCCGGCGATGCGGGCAAGGGCTTCGCGGTGGTGGCTGATGAAGTCCGCGCGCTCTCCATCCGTGCGGCCGAAGCGGCCAAGCAGACGGCGGCGCTCATCGAAGAGTCAGTGAGCCAGACGCAGCAGGGCGTGACGATGACAAAGGATGTACAGGAGAACTTTGTCGACATCGCCAAGCGCGCCAACCGCGTGCGAGAGGTGATGGCCGAGATGGCCGCCGCCAGCGAGCAGCAGACGCAGGGCATCAGCCAGGTGAACACGGCCGTCGAGCAGATGAACGCGGTGACGCAGCAGACCGCCGCCAACGCGGAGGAAAGCGCCAGCGCCGCAGAAGAGCTGACCAGCCAGGCCACGCAGGTGCGCGGACTCGTCGGGCAGTTCACGCTGTCGACGGAGACGCACGCGGGCTTCGTGCCGCAGTCGGCGCGGTCCGCCGCACCGCGGCAGCCGGCCTCCATCGCCAAGGGCGGACGTCGCCCGGCAGCCTACGCGAGCAGCGCCCGGTCAGCGGCGCCGAAAACCGCGTCGAGAACCGCCGCGCAGATCATTCCGCTCGATGACAACGTGGCCGCCGAGTTCTAGCGCGCGCGACGGGGCGCTCCCACACGGAGCGTCCCGTCCGC
Source organism: Gemmatimonadota bacterium (assembly GCA_023249305.1). GTDB lineage: Bacteria > Gemmatimonadota > Gemmatimonadetes > Gemmatimonadales > Gemmatimonadaceae > PNKL01. The sequence goes on along the minus strand of JAHFCU010000055.1, from coordinate 5,524 downwards.
TCGCTCGGTCCGCCTGCCACCTCAAACCTGCCCGGAGCACGCCATGAGCACCGCCGTTGCCGCATCCACCGAGTCACACAGCGTTCACGCCGGAAAATATCTGACCTTCTTCCTCGGCAATGAGGAATACGGGCTGAAGATCCTGACCGTGCACGAAATCATCGGGATGATGCCCGTGACGCGCGTGCCACGCACGCCGGATTTCATTCGTGGCGTGGTCAACCTGCGCGGCAAGGTGATTCCGGTCGTCGATCTTCGCATTCGTTTCAGCATGGACGTCGTGGAGAACCAGGACGTCTGCATCATCGTCGTGCAGGTGCGCGGCATTCAGATGGGCATCGTGGTGGACCGCGTGTCGGAAGTCGTGACGATTGCCGCGTCGGAGATCGAGCCGCCGCCGTCGTTCGGCGTCGACGTGCCGACGGATTTTCTGCTCGGCATCGGCAAATCGCAGGGGCGCGTGAAGCTGCTGCTCGACATCGACCACGTGCTAACTGACTCGGAGTTCATGAACGCCGCGGCCTCAGGCGCAGCGTCGTCAGCGTCCGCCGACGAGACCGCTGCCGCCTGAGGCGGCGCCGGGGCTACGACGTGCCGGACGGCGTGATGCCGTACTCCTCCATCTTGCGATAGAGCGTGCTGCGGGTGATGCCGAGGAGTCGTGCGGCCTCGGTGCGATGACCGTCGGTCAGGTTGAGCACGCGCTCGATGTGGAGGCGTTCGACGGTTCGCAGCGACAGGGCATCACGGGCATCACGGGCATCACGGGCATCGCCCGCCGCCTCGGCGCCGACGCCAAGATGGCTGAGCGCGTCGCCGAGGTGCGTGACCTCGATGCGCGTCGCCTCGAGCGCGCGCACGAACGCGTCCTCGAGCACGGCGCGCAGCTGTCGCACGTTGCCCGGCCACTCGAGGCTGGCCAGCAGCTTGAGCGCGGCGTCGGAGAGGGCCACCGGCCCTTCCTCGAGCTCGGCGCGCAGCGAGCGCACGACGCGCGACGCCAGCGTGCGGATGGTGTCGGCGCCGCGGCTCCGCAGCGGCGGCACGTGCACCGCAATTGGTGCGAGCCGATGGTAGAGATCCGCGCGCAGCGCCCCGCTCTTCACATCGTCCGCAAGCTCGCGACGGGTCGAGACGACCAGGCGCGCCGTCGAGGCCGGCCGCTCGCTGATGGCATCGAGCAGCCGATGCAGCACGGCCTGCGCGGCGCCCGAGAGCGTCGCCACCTCGTCAAGAAAAAGCGTGCCGCCGGCGGCGAGCGCCAGCAGTCCGGGCCGGGCTGCGTCCGCCGCGCCTGTCGTGCTGCCGAAGATCACGCGTTCGAGTTCGCCGGCAGCGAGCTCGGTGCACGATGCACCGACGAACGGCAGCGCCGAGCGCGGCGAGAGTTGGTGCAGCATCTCCGCCACGACGCGCTTGCCCGTTCCCACCTCGCCGACGATCAGCACGGGCATGCTCGCCTTGGCGAGATGCTCAACGAGGCGCAGCGTGCGCATCATCACCGGCGATTCGTCGAGCAGGCCGTAGGGGTCGCTCACGCGCGTCACCGTCACCCGATTGGACCGGAGGAGCCGCGTGCGCGTGAGGCCGCGCTCGATGGTCGCCGCCAAATGCTCGAGGTCGGCGGGCTTCGCCTGCACATCCTCCGCCCCCGCGCGCAACGCGCGCACGGTCGTCGCCACGTCGAGCGATCCGCTGAGCAGGATGATGGTCGCTGACGCGTCGTGGCGCCTGAGCGACTCCAGCAGATCGAGTCCGCTGGTGCCGGGCATCACGAGGTCGAGAATCACCGCATCCGGCGCGAAGGCGTCGAAGTCGGCGAACACCTTGGCGACCTCGCTGCACGCGACGGTCTTGTAGCCGCGCGCCGCGAGCTGCCGGCACAGCAACTGCGCGAGTCCGGCATCGTCGTCGATGACGAGAACGCGGGAAGCTGACTCGGTCATTTCGTGGCCTCGTGCTCGCGGTCGAGCGCTTCACGGACCTTCGCGGCGAGCGACGCCGGAGTGAAGGGCTTCGCCAGATAATGTGCCTCAGCGTCCACCACGGCGGCCCAACGCGCCGAACCGCGCGGATATCCCGACATGAAGACATGCGCTGCCTCCGGCATCACCGCACGCACGGCGCGCGCCAACTCGGCGCCGTTCATTCCCGGCATGATGACGTCCGTCAGCAGCAGGTGAATCGGCTTAATGCCACTCTGCACCAGTCGCAGCGCGTCGGTGCCATTACGGGCAGTCAGCACGGCGTAGCCAAGCTCCTCGAGCGCGCGCTTGGCGAGCTGGAGCACCGCCGCGTCATCCTCGACGAGCAGGATCCTCTCGCTGCCGTGCCGCTTTGGCTTTTCCTCCCACGCCGGGTCCGTCACGGCACCGCCGCTGGCGTGCCGCGGCAACAGCACGACGAAGCTCGTGCCCTGCCCCGGCGTGCTGGTCACGTCGATGACGCCGCGGTTCTGCGTCACGATACCGTAGACCGTCGCCAAGCCGAGGCCCGTGCCTTCCCCTTCCGCTTTCGTCGTGAAGAACGGTTCGAAGATCTGTGAGAGCAGTTCCGGACTCATGCCGCATCCGCTGTCGCTCACGGTGAGCCGCACGTAGTCTCCCACCAAGGCGCCGGCGCGGACCGTGGTTTCATCGAGCGTGACGCTCTCGGTGGTCAGCGTGAGCGTCCCCACATCTTCGATGGCATCGCGCGCGTTGACGCACAGGTTCGCCAGCAGCTGATCGAGCTGCGACGGATCCATCAGCACCGGACACGGTGCCGTCGCCGGTCGCCAGACGAGCGCGACGCCTTCGCCGATGAGCCGCTGCAGCATCTTGAGCGATTCGCTCACCGCGGCGTTGAGGTCGACCACGCGCGGCGCCACATCCTGCTTGCGCGCGAAGGTCAGTAACTGGCGGGTCAGATCGGTGGAGCGCTGCGCCGCCTTGTAGATCTCACCAACGTCCTCGTACATCGGCGACTGTGGATCCAGCTCTTGCATCGCGATCTCGGCGTACCCGCGGATGACGCTCAGCGTGTTGTTGAAGTCGTGCGCGACGCCGGCGGCCAGCCGCCCCACCGAGTCCATCTTCTGCGCCTGACGGAACTGCTCCTCCAGCAGCTTGCGCTGCGTGATGTCCTGCTGGACGGCGATGAAGTGCGTGATGACGCCGGCGTCATCGTGCAGCGGCGTGATCGTCGTCTCTGCCGTGAAGAGCGTGCCATCCTTGCGGCGGTTAATAATCTCGCTGCGAAAGACGTGGCCGCCATTGATCGTTTGCCACAGGCGCCGGTTGAACGCCAGGTCCTGCCGGCCCGAGTTGAGGAGCGCGCCCGGCGTCAGGCCCACGCATTCGACCAGCGGATACAGGGTCAGCGCGGTGAACGCTTCGTTGACCCACAGCACCTTGCCGTCGCGATCGCTGATGAGGATGGCGTTCGCCGCGGCCTGCATCGCGGCGCTCTGCAGCCGCACCGCCGCCTCGGC
>JAHFCU010000055.1:0-1952 GCA_023249305.1 Gemmatimonadota bacterium | reverse complement strand
GAGTTCAAGGTGCCGACGCGGCTTCGCTGCTCAACGCCGTCCGAGACCCGCGCGCGCGACCTCACGAACTCCAGCGGCTTGCTCTCGTTGACATTCACCAGTGCGGCGTGCACGCGTCCCGCTGCCAGCTTGCGCAGCACCAGCGCTTCCGACGCCGACTCCTCGAGCACGATCGCGCCGCTTCTGCGCGCCTCGCTCACCGCGATTGGGTACTCGTAGCCAAGCACCGTGCCGACCACCGTCCCGCGCGGCAGGGCGCCCAGCGTGGACGCGGCGAGCGGATGCGCGCCATTCTGAACGAGCACTGTGACGCACTGAAAGATGGGCGTGACCGAAAAGACCACCGATCCTTTCAGGTCGGGCGATGGCGACATGCTGAAACAGGCCGCCACCGTGCCATCGATGACCATGCTGCGGCAGCGGGCGTAGGGCACGACCCGCACCTCGATATCCACGCCGGCTTCGCGAAAGGCCGCGCGCACCACATCGTTGGCGAACCCCGTGCCGTCCTCGCGCGACCACGGATCTGCGGCGTCCTCGACGGCGACGGGCAGCGGCGGCGGCACCCCCGCTGGGCGCGTCGGCAATTGCAGGCCGTACAGGGCCCAGATCGCGGCGGCCAGCGGTCGCATCATGCGTGCGCCGCCATCCGACCGGGTGGAAAAGTCCGGCGCGCCGGCATAAGGCTTCCGTCTAACCGCCACCAAGCCGCGCCAGCGGCGCCGGCTGCGAAACGCGCCATCGAGTCTCCTGCCACTGTTCGGACTTGCCGCCTCATCGCCGAGGGAGAACGGTCAAGAATAGCCCGCGGGCAGCAGAGGAGGAAGCACGTGTGGCCGTACGCGGCGCCGCGTTGCGGCACGCCTCACCGCCACTTCGCGGACATTCGCCGTGCCGCTGCAACCGCATCGCCCCGCGGCTGCGTGGCGAAGGCTGTCGTGTCTCGCGACCACTGCTGCTCCCACGCGCACATCTCGGTGGCAAACGGCTTGCGATCGAACGGCGCGTTGTCCTCGACCGACGCGTTGAGCCGCGTGAAGAACGCCTGCCAGCGCGGCAGGAAGTACGACGTGAACATCCCCTGCCACTCCTTGAACGCATACAGGTTCAAGTCGTCGTTCTCGCCCTCGGTGCACTTCGTGCCCCACAGCGTGATGATGTTGCGCGCGTTGAACTCGTACAGCCGCCGCTCGTCCGCGGTGGTTCCCCAGCGCTTGGCGTCGGCGATCCATTTACCGAGCAGAAACTCCTGGCGCGTCCCAACCAAATCGTCGATGTCGCGCAGCAACTGAGTGATCTGCTGCTCCGTCGCGCGCAGTGCCGCGCGGTCCTTTCTATTGAATGCGTCTTCGAGCGTATTGACGAGCGGCAGCCCACGCTGGCCGAGTACGTGCCGCGTGAGGTTCACCACATCGTAGCGGTACGCGTCGCTCGCGCCGAGCGCCGGCGCCGCCGCGAGCAGTGAGTCGAGTGCCTGCACCGTCAGCGCGCCGTCGTACGGCGCGATCGGCTCCGTGCGATACGACACGCCCTTCCGATAGAACTGCGGCCGCTCGGCGAGGAAGTTCCCCGTCTGTGCCGGTGAGCGGAATGCGGTGCGCAACAACAGCTGCCACGCACTCCACGCGGAGGCATTCGGCGTCCCGTATCGCCGTGCGACGTACTCCCGCGTCCACGCGTCAACGTCCGGCACCGATCGCCGCCAGGTTTGGTCCATCACGAAATCGGGGACAATGGGATTGGTGCCCAGCCCCTCCATCATCATGCCCAGTCCGGCCAATCGTCCCTTGGCCGGGCTGCGCAGCGCGCTGTCGAGATTCACCGCGATCTTCGGCAGGTCGCCATTCACCGTGACCTTGCCGCCGAAGTTGTACAGCACATTCCATATCCACGGCTTGCCGTAGAACGCTTGTCGCGCCTGCCACACCGGGTGACGATCACCCCAGAGATCG
>JAHFCU010000073.1 GCA_023249305.1 Gemmatimonadota bacterium | reverse complement strand
CGCCTGCGCCGCCTTGTCGGTCCACTGCAGCGTCGGATGGTCGATGTTGAGCGACCCCGTGCGCGTCGGAAAGTTGTTGCCGCTGGGCGACCGGATGTTGAATTGCGCCCCGCTGAAGCCGCCGCGGGACACGTCATACGGGGCAGTGGAGAGTGAGCTCGACACACCGGCATCGCGCGGCACATCGGCGCCGCCGAACGAACCGCCATTGAGCGTCGTCGCATTTTGGTCAGGGGTCAGGCCCAGCACCGAAAATCCCGACGCGTCGCCGTTCGTCCCCGGCACCAGCGTGACACCGGGCAGCGACGACGCCATCGCCGCCAGGTTGCCCGCGTCGCCCGCCGCGACGTTGCCCGGATTCACGCCGCGCTCCGTGCCCGAGATGTCGGGCTGGCGGTCGTCGCGACCGGTGCGCGACCGTTCGCCCGGCGTCACGCGCACCGCCTCGAGTTCCGTCATCGCACGCGACAGCTTGGCGTCGGCGATGAGAATCTCCTGATCGGCCGTGCGCTTCACCTCGAAGCGCTTCATCGAGAAGCCGATGGCCTGTACCGTGACCATGTAGTCGCCGTCGCCATTCGGGAACGTGATGGTGAAGCGGCCGCTGTTGTCGCTCAGCGCGCGGCGCGTGACATTGCCGCTAAGCGACGTCGCCTGGACGCGCGCGCCGGCAATGGGAATGGAGTCCTCGCCAATCACCTTGCCGCGAATGACGTCCACCGACTGCGCGGAGACAGCGGCGGGCACGGCGAGCGCGAGCAATGCGAAAGCGAAAAAGGCAGCGAAACGGCAGACGCTCTTGAAGGGCATCGGGATTGGTCGGCAGTGATGAACGAGTGTCGTGCGGGGGCCAGCGTTCCGAACGTTAGACCCAACGCGGCAACGAACGGTTTACGCGCGCATGGGAACTTCCCTCTTTACGCGCCGGTTTCACCGGGTGTTTCCTCTGGTGCTAGTACAGCCAGCCGTCGCCATCCGTTGGCGTCGCCCGTGGGTGCGAAAAGGGGCGCGCCTGCGACGGCGCGCCCCTCGCACTCCCGTCCCGCGCTAGACGAGCGCGGGATACCCGGGCGCCATGTCACGTGCCATGGCAGGTGCCAAGTCACCCAGCAAATAGCGCAGCACATCCGCCGCGGTGTACGACGTGCGCCCCTGCGACACGGCCATCAACTCCTTCACGCCGTCGCCGCTCGTGACAATCGGCGGCTCCAGCGAACCGTCCTTGCGCGACTGTCCGAGGCCAATGGCGGACATCAGCCCGTTGCAGAGGCATCGCCGCCCCACCGTGTCCTCCATCGTGCCGCCGGAATTGATGTAATCCCGTTCAGGCGCCGCCGAACATCGGTACACCAACTTGCCGTCGTCACGAATTGCCCCGGTGCGCAAGTAGCCCAAGTCGCACACGCGCTGCCGCGAGTCGTCCTGCTGCGTGATGGAGACGCCTTCGAGCACCTTGAACGGAAAGCCCGTGGGCGAGGCGCGCGGATCGGTGAAGACGCCGGCGCGTCCCGCGACGACATCGGTGAGCACCTGCTTCTTGATCTCCGGCATGAAGCCGGATTCATCAGAGTACGCGAATGCCGTCCCCACCTGAATTCCGGCCGCGCCAACCGCCAGCGCCTCGCGCAATCCAGCGGGCGTGCCGTAGCTCCCCGCGAGGTAGAACGGAACGCCGAGTTCACGCATCACGCCAAAGTCCACGAGATCGCGCTCGCCATACACCGGCTCGCCACGCTCGGACAGCTTGAGCGCGCCGCGAGGCGGCGCGTTGTGCCCGCCCGCCGTCGGTGCCTCAACCACGAATCCATCCACCTTTCCCGTCGCCTTGCGCGACAGGTTCGTCGCCAGCGTATGCGCCGAGACAATCGCATAAAACGCGGGCCGCTGGAGCGGCACATGCGTCATCTCGTGCTCGGCCGGGTCAAACGTGAGTGACAGCGGCTGATCGGCCGGCTGGCCATCCACGTCGAGCTTGATTACCGCCGGCGCCTGAATGGCAAGCGCGTCGAGCGCACCCGGGATTTCACGGGGAATGCCGGCGCCCATCAGCACCACATCGACACCCGCCAACATCGCGCCGTACAGCGAGGGCAGCGTCGGCATCTGTACCTTGGTCAGCAGGTTGATGCCGACCTTGCCCGAGTGCCCTTCCTTGGCCAGCCACACTTCCACGTAGTTCGCGGCAATGGTCACCTGCTCGCGAAACTTGCTCACCGCCTGCTTGTACATCGGCAGGGAGAGATACGGTTCGTTCGGGGCCCGTCCTTCGGGCTTGAAGTACTTCTTGAGGATCTCCGCGGCGACTTCGGGCTTGGGAAAGCTCGCGAGCGCTCTGCGTATGCAACCGGTGGGGTCGCCGTCCTGCAGGCGCCGGACGAAGACCGAATCGAGCGCGGTGCCCGACACGACGCCAAGCTGCCCAGCCACGGCAACGGCGCGCGCCAGTTTCCAGTTCGACACGGCGATGCCCATCCCACCCTGGATGATCAACGGAAGTGCCACTGACGTCATCAACTCTCCTCACCAGGGATAGGCACAGCCACGGGCTCGGCGGCCAAACTTAGAAGTTTACTGGCCGCTCAGACCACTCCCAGTCAGGTAATTCCAGTAGGGAGCCTATTGAATATAGCGAAAACCGGGCCGTTCGTCAGTTGGCCCGGCGTATTCGCTGGCTGACCCCGGAGCTCGCTTCCGGTGCGAGCCTGGCGGCTCGCCTTCGCCGCGGTTGCCTCAGCTACGGTGTCAGTGCCGGCACTCGCACCCCGTACTCGAGGCGCGAGGCGACCTCGGCGAGCGCGCGGTCGATGTCGGCCCACAGGTCGGCGGGATCCTCGAGCCCGACGCTCAGCCGCAGCAGCCCCTGACTGATGCCGACCGACTCGCGCGCCTGCACATCGACTACCCGGTGCGTGAGCGCCGCCGGCGGCTGAATGAGTGAATCGGTGGAACCCAGGCTGACCGCCGGCGTGATGATCTCGAGCGCCCCGAGGAAGTCGCGCATGACCGCCGGGCTGTCGCTGGACAGCTCGAAGGAGAGGATGCTCCCGGGGCCCGTCATCTGTCGGCCAAGCAAGCCACGCGGATCCTGACCGGGCAGCGACGGGAAACGCACGCCCGTCACGCGCGGGTCAGCGGCGAGCCGCGCCGCGAGTCCGATGGCCGTCGACTGCGCGCGCTCCACGCGCAGCGAGAGCGTCTGCAGCCCGCGATGCAGCAGGTACGCCGCGAGTGGATGGAGCAGGCCGCCGGTCGCGGCGCGCACGTGCTTGATGTCGCGCACCAGCGCGTGCGGCCCAGCCACGACGCCCGCGAGTACGTCGCCGTGGCCGCCGAGGAACTTGGTGGCGCTGTGCAGCACGAGCGACGCGCCCAGTGAGAGCGGCTGCTGCAGCACCGGCGTCGCGAAGGTGGAGTCCACCATCACGGGCACTGCTCCCGCCTGCCGCACGACCGACGCGATGTCGACGAGTTCGAGCGTCGGATTGGCCGGCGATTCGATGATCACCAGGCAGGTGTCCGGGCGAATTGCTTCGGCGATGCCGTCCTGCGTGGCCCAGCTGACGGAGACGCCGAGCAGGCCTGACGTGAGGAGATGGTCGGCCGTGCCATAGATGGGGCGAACGGCGACGACGTGTGAACCGCGCGACTTCGCCGCCAGGAGTACCGCACTGATGGCGGCCATGCCCGATGAAAAAGCTGCGGCGTCCTCGGCCCCCTCAAGCTCGGCGAGCGCGCGCTCGAAGCGATCGGTCGTGGGGTTGAAGAGCCGTTGATAAATGAAGGAGCCCAGCGGCTCGTCGCCAGAGACCAGACTGTCGAACGAGCGGGCGGCCTCGTCGAGGTCCGGCGTGGGATAGGTGGAGCTGAGATCGATGGGCGGCGCGTGCAGCCCCTTTTCAATGAAGTCGGCGCGGCCGGCATGGATGGCGCGAGTGGAGAAGGCCTTGTTCATTTTCAGCTCCTTGTTCTGTTTCACTCTGCTATATTGGTGCATTCCTCCATAATCACCAAGAGATGCCGAATAACATTCGGAAGCACCCCGATCCGACGCTCGTGGACCGAATTGATCGCGACATCCTAGCCTACCTGCAGCACGATGCGCGGATTTCGAACAAGGCGCTGGCCGCCAAGGTGGGGCTGGCGCCGTCGAGCTGCCTGGCGCGCGTACGGCGGCTCGAGGCAAGCGGTGCGCTGCTCGGCTACCACGCGGAGGTCGACCCGCGCGTGTACGGCGTGACGCTCGAGGCGCTGATCGCCATTCGGCTGGAGAAGCATGCCCGCGCGGCGATTGCGTCGTTCGAGCGGCACATCGGGACGCTGGCCGAGGTGCGCGGGGCATTCCACGTTGCGGGCAACAACGACTATTTGGTGCATGTGGCGGTGCGCGACGCGGAGCACCTGCGGGAGTTTGCGCTCGCGGCGTTCGCGACGCGGCCGGAAGTGGCGCACATGGAGACGTCGCTGATCTTCTCGCACCGGCGGAACCCGCATTTTGGCACCGTGCCGCGCGGGACCGCGACCGGCTAGCAGCTGGCTAGCAACCGGCTCGCAACCGGCTACTGTGCCTTGAACCGAGCGATTGCGGCGCGCGTGAAGTCGCTGAGTACCAGTTCGCCAACAACGGCCGCGCGCTCGTCGAGCA
>JAHFCU010000054.1 GCA_023249305.1 Gemmatimonadota bacterium | reverse complement strand
GGCAGGTCGCCATTCACCGTGACCTTGCCGCCGAAGTTGTACAGCACATTCCATATCCACGGCTTGCCGTAGAACGCTTGTCGCGCCTGCCACACCGGGTGACGATCACCCCAGAGATCGAGCACGACCATGCGATCATCGGGCACCGCACCCAGCAGCGCGCGTGCCTGCGGCTCCTGCCAGAACTTTGCCTGATAGTACAGGAACCAGCCCTGCAGCACCCACGTCGCCCGCGCATCCGCGCTCTGCATCGAGGTGTAGATGGCGTGGCCCATCCCCGCAAGGAACGTCGAGTCGTTGGACGGCGGGTCGATCTCATTGAACGGATCGGCGGCGTACAGATGATCGGTGCCGAACAGTTCCGTCTGCCGCTCGATGAAGCGCCGCCCGATGCGCTGAAAGAGCGGGTCCAGTGGATCGACGAACCACGTGCCCGTGAATCCCGCGGACCAATCGCCGGTGCGGTGGATCTTGGCGTTTGGGAAGACGGCCGTAATCGACTCGGGCACGTGTCCGGTGAAGCCTTGCAGCACGGGTGTCATGCCGAGCGCGCGTTCGCGCGCGAGAATCTGTCGCTCGAGCGCCGCGTGGCTGTCGATCCAGCTCGACGGCAGCGGCCCGCCGAGTCCGTCGATGTTCCCCATCCACCCCCACGGCAGGTACGCGGGGCCGACGAGGAAGTCAGCGATTTGCTTCGTGCTGAATCCGACGTCCTTTAGCACCAGCCGCCACACCGCTTCTTGTCCCGTGACCGCCAGCGGCGTGTTGATCCCCTTGAGCGCCATCCAGTCGATCATGCGCTGCCAATCGTTCCAGTCCCACCACGCCATCGAGTAGGAGAAGGTGCAGTAGTTGAAGAAGTAGCGTCGCGCATATGGCGTGGAGATGCGCACCGGCGCGCCGACGCGCGGCAGCTGCGCGATCACCACGGGCTGCAGCGGCAGCGCAACGTTGACGCCCGCGACGTGTTCCAGATACCAGTTGAGCGCCGATGCAATGGCCACGCCCGACGAACCGCGCAGCACCACGCGGCTGCCTCGGCTCTCGACTTCGAACACATCGAGCCCGCTGTCCGCCGGAATCACGGCGACGTCGAACGAGTGCGCGTGTGCAGGAATGACGCGGCGCACCAGGGCGGCGGCCGCGGCGAGATCCACGCGGCGCGCGGCCTGCGCCTCGCTCAGTGCGGGCAACCAGCCGACGACGAACAGCGTGCTCATCACACCCAACACACGGCGCCAACGACGATTCATACTGTCCTCGCGGAACGCCGCACGCGCTTCGCCTTGAACGGCAGCGGTTCATCCACAAATGTCTGATAGTCCGCAGTCAACTCTTCGCCCGTTCGAATGCGTCGCAGCGCGCGAAACCTGCCGTCATCACCCGCCTCGACATTCGGGCGGTCTGAGTGGTTCACGTACCACCCCACCGAGAGCATGTTCAGGCTCGGCGGCACGCCGATCTGGTCGCCGGCGACCATGCCAAAATCTTCGTACAGCGCCCGAATCGCCTTGGGCAGGCGTCGCACCGCGGCGCGCGACGACCAAGCGATGCGCTCGCTCTCGCCCTGAAAGACGAGCGTGCCTGCCGGAATGTCGCGGATGGCCACGACGCCCACGCCGTGGAGGCGCGAGACGCCGATGCGCGCGTAGACGCCGTCGTGCGGCTGTATCTTCATGGTTGCGGGGACATGGTGGTGCATGCAAATCTGGCGTTGGTGTGACTGGGCGCCAGTTGCGCCCTGCATTCCTGTAGCGCCATGCTAGGCGCTCGGCGCTTTCAGAGCTCTTCCGGGCTGCTGTCAGCCTCCTGACAGGTGCCAGCGGCTACTCTCAGGGGTCGCTGCCTGCGCTGCGCGTACGGCCGCCTCGCATCACACTCGCACCTACACCCAATGTCCGTTCTCCCCTTCGCACGCGGTCTCTCGGTCCTGCTGCTCGTTGCGGCCTCGGCACCCATCGCGCCCGCTCAGCAGCGGCCCGCCGGCCAAGCTGCGCCGCCCGCCGCGCGCCGCTCGGCGGTGCGCGGACGCGTCGTCACCGCCGCCAATGGCGCAGGCATTGGCGGCGCAACGGTCGTGGTGACCGGAAGTGCTGATTCCGTCTCGGTGGCACGGACGGTCACCGGCGCCGATGGTGCGTTTCGCGTCAGCGGCCTTGCCCCGGGACGGTATCGGGCGCAGGTGCGCGCCATGGGCTTCGTGCACGCGCGGCCGCCGGTGTTTGCTATTGCGTCGGCGACGTCAAATGTCGACCTCGGCAGCGTCGTCCTGACCGAAGTGGCAGTGAGCCTTCAGCAGATGACCGTCACCGAACAGCGGCGCGCCGTCGAACTCGCCCCCGATCGCAACACCTACAGCGTGCGCGAAATGCCAACGACGCGCGGCGGGTCAGCCATCGACGTGCTGCGCAATGTGCCGTCCGTGGACGTCGACATGGACAACACCATCAGCTTGCGTGGCGACGCGGGCGTGATTGTGCAGATCAACGGCCGAAAGAGCCCGATGAAGCCGGCGCAGCTCGGCGCGTTTCTCTCGCAGGTGCCGGCCGCCATGGTCGCGAAAGTCGAGGTCGTGCCCAACCCGTCGGCGCGGGAAAACCCCGAAGGCACGTCGGGCATCATCAACATCGTGCTCAAGAAGCAGGTGGACGCCGGGTCAAGCGGAGGGCTGACCCTTTCCGACGGCACGACCGGGCGTCGCGAAGTGGGCGGCAACGTCGGGTACGAAAAGAACGGACTGGCCGCCTTTGGCAGTTATGGCTACTCGCGTGACAACCGGCCGCGCAGTGAAGCGCTCTTCCGCGATAACCTGTATGCAACGCCGCTCACCTTTCTCGATGAGGTTGGTGCCCGCACGCAAATCCCGAAGATCCACACGCTGACCGGTTCGCTCGGCTACAAGCTGGGCAAGCACGACGAGTTTTCCAGCGACCTGCTGTACAGCACGCGCCGAGAAGATGAGACGTACGGGCTGACATATCGCGACCTCGACGCGCAGCGCCGACTCACCGGCCTGCGAGATCGCACCAGCACGACGATCAATCGCGAAGACAGCTTTGAGTCCACCGCAGAGTACAAGCACGCGTTCGCCGGGGAAGATCACGAGCTCTCAACGGAGCTGCGCTTTGCGCGCGCGTCCGAGGGCGGGCCCAGCGACTACCTGTCACGGGTCTTCGCCCTGGACGGGTCGGTAATCGGCAGCCCGACGCGTGAGTCCATTGCGCCGATGGAGCGACCGAACGAGCGCTCGCTCAAGATCGACTACGTGCGGCCGCTCGCCGAGGCGCTGCGGCTCAGCCTTGGCTATCGCGGATCGCTCGACAAGTATCACACGACCATCGACACGCGCGTGCCCGGGGCGACGTCGGCGGACTTCGTGATCGACCCCACGCGCACCTCGGCTTTCACGTTTGATCAAGAGGTGCATGCCGCGTACGCCATTGCCGCGGGCACGGCCGGCAAGCTTCGGATGCAAGCCGGGCTCCGGCTGGAGACGGCCAGCACCAAGTTCCACAATACGCTCACCGCGCTATCGTTTGACAATCACTACACCAGCGCGTTTCCCAGCGGACTGGCGGCGTATGAGTTCGACGACGCGCACCAGCTCAAGCTCAGCTACTCGACCCGCATTCGCCGGCCCGACGACACCGACCAGCTCGACCCGACGCCCCACTATCAGGATCCGCTCAATCTCTCGCGAGGCAATCCGCAACTTCGCCCCGAGTACATTCGCTCACTCGAGCTGGGGTACCAGCAGACAGCTGGCCGCACCACGCTGCAGGTGACGCCGTTCTACCGCCACACGCTCGACGCCGTGCGCCGCATTCGCAGCATCGACAGCGCGGGCGTGACGACGAGCACGTTTGCCAACGTCGCGACGCTCGACAACTACGGGGCGGACGCCACCCTCGCGCTGCACGGCGGGCGGCTCTCCGGCTTCATCGGCTCGACGGCCTATCGGCAGGTCAGCAATGCATCCAACCTGTCACCCACCCTGTCGGCCAGCGGGTTCGGCTGGTCGGCACGGTCGAACATCGCGTTTCGCGCGAGCAAGACGTTCGACATGCAGGCCATCGTCTCGTATCGCGGCCGGATGCAGGTGGAACAGGGAACCAACGAGGCGCAGACGCGCGTGAGCTTTGCCGCGCGCCGCAAGTTCAGCGGGGACCGGCTCAGCGTGATCCTCCGTGCCACCGACCCGTTCAGCACCGAACGTGAACGCTCCACGGTGACCGACCCGCAGTTCACCCAGCGGTCGCTGCGCGCCCGGCAGGTGCGGGGTCTCCTGCTGAACGTCAACTGGACGTTTGGAAAGCCGCAGAAGGAGAAGCGGCTGGACGAGGGAGAGCCGCTTCCGTAGGAGCGATTGGAGCCGTCCCCCTCAAGTCCCGCCCGCGCCGGCCGATGAATTGGGTGATGACTCCTATCAACGGTGTAGGCTCAGCCCTGTCCGGGCAGATCTTCGTCCCCGACTCCTCGACCGATCCGATCTCGGTCGCCACCGCATTGACCTACCTGCGGTTGAAGCCCAACACCACGTGGGTCATCGAGGACTCGCTGGCGAACATCCAGAAGAACCTGGATGCCCTGCAGTCCGTCTCGGCGAAGATCACCAGCCTGAATACCACCGACGCCACGCAGAAGCTCACCGTCACCGCCGCGCAGTACTCCAAGGACGCCGCGATTCTCGCCAAGTGGGGCGCCGGCCAGGACAACGAAGTGGAAGTCACGGGCGTCAGCGCGTCGAACGCGTCGGCGCTGGTCGGAGCCAAGGCGGACTACGTCACGTCCATCACGGTCAACGACTCCGCGCTCCACATCAACCAGCACCTCGACGACCTGCAGACGATCGCCAACAGCGGCGTCCTGCGTCAGATCGCCCACACGGGCGCGACCGCCAACCTGAAGGTCACGGCCGCCCAGCTGGCCGCCGACTCGGACGCCCTCGCCGTCATCAAGAACCAGGCCTACTCGCTCTCCGTCTCGGCGGCGAGCGTGGCCGAGACGCTCGGACTCGACGGCAACACCGCGCTGACGTCCAATGCCAAGATCAAGGCCATCGACGTGCGCGACACGACCGCGGCCATCGAGGACAATCTCGACGGACTGCAGCGCGCCGGGCTTCGGCTCAAGAGCATCTCCCAGAGCGATTCGGGCTCGCCGATCACGCTCACCGGCGCGCAGTACACGCAGGACGCGCTGGCACTCCGCAAGATCGTCACGAGTTACGAGCTCGCCGTCATCAAGGCGTTCGCGTCGCAAGCGTCGCTGCTCGACTCCAACCAAAAGGTCGTGACGGTGTCGGTCGCCGACACCGCCGCCAACATCTCCAAGAAGTGGGCGCTGCTGGAACGCCTGGCGGACAGCCTGACGGCCGTCGAGGTGACCGATTCGGCCAAGGCCATCTCCGTCTCGGGCGATCAACTGGCGATGAGCGAAAGCCTCCTCGGCAAGTTCACCGACGACGTGGACCACACGTACAAGCTCGCCGTGACCGGCGTCAAAGCCGGGCAGGCCGCCGACGCCGCCGCGGTGGACAACGTGGCCACGGTGAGTGTATCCGACAGCGCCGACAACATCGCCAACAACTTCGACGACTTGCTGACGCTCAAGACGGCGGGCTCGCTCGCCGGCATCGCGATCACCGGCAAGGGCGTGACGCTGTCGATGGACGCGTCGCGTCTCACGGGCGCCCAGGCCGCCGGCACGCAGGGTGTGCTGGATCTCATCAGCACCGCCAAGTACAGCGTCGCCGCCACCGGCGCGGCCATGGCCGACCTGAACGAACTGGCCGCCAACGCGCGCGTTGTCTCCATCGTGGTCGGCGGCACGGGCGACGACATCAAGGACAACCTCGACACACTGTACGCGCTCGGCAAGCGGGTGAGCACCATCCAGCAGTCGGACACCGGCACGGCCATTGAGGTGACGCAGGCAGAGCTTGAATCGCGCACCTCGGTGCTGTCCAAGATCGACGGCGGCTTCACGATGAACGTCAGCGGCGTCTCGGCAAAGAAGGCGGCCGCCGATGCCGCGCGCGGTTCAGTGGCGCACGTCAGCGTTTCCGACACCGCCGAGAATATCGTCGCCAACTGGGATGCCCTCGTTTCGCTCGGCGCGACACTCTCCGGCGTCGCGGCCACGGGCAGCGACGCGCTGAAGGTGTCGATCGACCAGTACCTGTCGGGCCAGCACGACCAGCTGCTCGGCAAGTTCGATGGCGATACTACGTTTGCCGTCTCGGGAGCCAGCGTCGCGGACGCCGCGACGATAGGCGGTGATGACGCCGTGGAGACCATTGACGTCACCGACGACGGCAGCGCCGTGGCCGACGCGCTCAGCGCACTCGGCGACCTCGTCACCGACGGCAAGCTGCACAGCATCACGCTCAACGCGCAGGGCACCAGCCTCTCGCTGCACGCGAGCCAGCTCGATGACGCGCAGGACGTCCTCGACACGGTGGTCGGCGGCCGCTACACCCTGAACGTGGACGAAGTCGACGCCGCCGACGCGCAGTCGCTCGTCGCTGGGAACGCCAAGATCGCGACCGTCACCGTGACCGGCGACGCCGCGAGCATCGCCGACAACCTCGCCGACCTGACGGCCGTCGGACACAAGCTCGTGAGCGTCACGCAGAGCGATGCGGCCACGACCGCATTGACGCTCACCGGCGCCGAGTTCGAGCAGAACCGCGGCACGCTGGGCAAGATCAGCGGTGGATACCGCGCCGATCTTTCGGACGTGAGCGCCACCAAGGCCGCCGCGTACGCCGCGAGCATCTACGTGAAGTCGCTGGCCGTCGCCGACAGCGGCGCCAACCTCGCCCTCGCGTGGGACACGCTGGGCACGCTCGGCAGCAAGCTCACCGATGTCGCGCAGTCCGACTCCTCCGCCCTGCAGCTGACGATGGCGCAGTGGAACGGCGCGCCCAGCGTGGCGGCCGCATTCTCCACGGATCTCGCCGTGTCGATCTCCGGCGCAAGCGTCGCGGATGTCGCCACGCTGAGCGCGGACGATGCCGTCACGCAGATCCAGGTGACCGACAGCGCGTCCGTGATCGCGAGCGCGCTCACCGATCTGGCCGCGGAAGACAAGCTGACGCAGATCCAGATCTCCGATCCCACGACGGCCCTCACCATGTCCGACACGCAGTACGGCGCGGCGACGGACGTACTCGCCCTCGTGAAGGATGCCAACTACAAGGTGGCGCTGAGCGGCGTCGCCATCGCCGATGCGGCTGCCCGAAGCGCGGACGCGCACGTGAACGCGCTGGACGTCACCGGCACCGCCGCCGACATCGCGTCGAGCTTCGCCGCGCTGGCGTCGAACGGAAAGCTGGGCGCCATCACGCTCGATGACGAAGGCGGCACGATGACGCTCACCGGCACGCAGATCCTCAGCGGCGCCGACACGCTGGAGCGCGTCACGAACACCTTCCAGCTCGCGGCCACCAGTGTGGCGATGAGCGACCTGGCCGATGTCACCGCCAACCAGAACGTGGTGTCGGTCGCCGTGAGCGACACCGCCGAGAACGTATCCGACAACATCGACGACCTCTTGTCGCTGGGTGGTTCGCTGACCAGCGTGCACCTCTCCGACACGACGCCCGTGCTAGCCCTTGCCTATACGGACTGGGCCTCGAGCGCCGGCACGCTGGGCAAGATCGACGGCAGCTATCAGGTGGATCTATCGGAAGTCGCCGCGGCTGATGCGGCCACGCTCGACGCCGACGCCTCCATCAAGTCCATTGCGGTGTCCGACACCGCGAGCGACGTCGCCAACCGCTGGAGTTCGCTGATCGACCTGTACGACGCGGGCGCCGGCAAGCTCACGGCCATCACGCTCAGCGACGCCGAAACGCTCACGCTTACGGCAGATCAGCAGACGGCGGGCGCCGACATGATCACGGCGCTGCTGTCGGATGCGAACATCGAGACGATCGGGTAGGCGGGAGCCGCCTACCTCTTTCGACCGCGGGCGCGCGGGATGCTCTCGTCCACCCACTGATACACGGCGACGGCGGACGGGAACCCGATCGATCCCGCGGAGAGCGCCACCACCTGGTACAGCTCTTCGCGCGTTGCGCCAGCCGCCAGCGCCTTGCGGACGCCGGCGTGCACCGCACCCTCGCGCATCGTGCCGATCGAGATCGCGAGTTTCACGAGCCGTACACTCTTCTCGTCGAGCGGCCCGTCCTTCCCCGCCGCGCCGACGAGATGCCACGCTTCGCCCACCTTGGGGAAAGCCTTGAGAAACGCCGAGTATGCCTTGGGCGGTTTGTCGAGTTTCGCCATGATCAACACCCCTCCTTTTTCTTCTTCTTCGGTGCGCCGGCGGCGGGTGTCGCCGATGGCGTGGGCATCGCCAGCTTGGGCATTACGACAGCAGTCGTCGTTGAGTCACCAGCGCCCGCCTGCGGCGAGCCACCGAAATACTTGCTCACGTCCTTGATTCGCGCAAAGTCGACGAGCTGCGCGGGCGTCGCATTGGCTGGCACGCGCGGGAAGAGAATGCTGTCCTTCCATGCTTCCAGGCCGCCGTGCAGCACGTACGCGCCGCGATATCCCTTCGCCCGCAAGAGCATCCAGGCCTGCGCGTCACGCGCGCCGCTCTCCGAGTAGAGGATGATCTTCTCGTTGCGCCCGAGGTTCGACCCGCCCAGTTCCGTCACCGGAATATTCTCGGCGGGCGGAATGTGGTACTCGGCGAAGGCCGCCGCGGGGCGCAGGTCGACGACGCGAAAATCCGACCTGCCCTGGATGATCCAGTCGGCGACGGTCGTGACGCTGATCTGATCGGCGTTCGTCGCCATGGTGATGGCGAGTTCCTTGGTGTTCAGCGTCGCCGCCGCGCCTTTATATGGATTGCCAGCGAAGAGCGCCACGAACCCCAGCACGAAGGCCGTTAACGCAAGGCGGGCATTCAACGTGAGACTGCGAATCATGTCCGTCATGACGACGCCTCCACCTTGCGGGCCGCCATCTTCTTCTCCACCCACTCGGCGCCCCAGAAACCGCCCAGCGCCATCAGCACGACGGCGAAGACGATGAAGCCGTAGGGCAGGCCCGTGACTTGCGGCAGCGTCAGCTGGCCCATTGGCGTCGCGAGGTAGAGGCCCTTGAGCAGCGGGTAGAACTCGTTGAAGCCGAAGACGCCGGCAAAGATGCCGACGAACAGCACGAGCGCATCAATGCGACCCGTCGCGGCGCCGACGCACGCCGTCCCTGGGCAGTAGCCGCCCACCACAAAGCCGATGCCGAGGATAAAGCCGCCGATGATTTCGGGCAGCAGGAACGTCGGCGTCAGGTAGACGAGCCCCAGGTCCATCACGCCGAAGACCGAGAGGTAGTACACGCCAAGCATCGCAGTTACGATGGCCGTGAACATCACCTTGAAGACCGTGAGGTCCTTGAAGTAGAACTGCGCCGCAAGTTTCTTGGCGCTGTTGAACCCGGCGCGCTCGAGGAAGAACCCGAAGCCGATGCCGATGGCAAAGGCCACGACGAGGCTGATATCCTCGCCGAAGAATCCGTATTTGAAGAACGGCGCGGTCATTGCCACTGTCTCCGCATGAAATAGGCGAACGCGTAGGCCCCGGCGAAGACCATCAGCATGAACGCCCAGCTGCCGGCATTGAGCAGCGCGCCGCCGCTCAGTGCCTGGCCGCTCGTGCAGCCTCGTCCGAACTTCGCGCCGACACCCATCAGCACGCCGCCAATGAACGCGTACACGAGGCGGCGCTTGTTGGTGATGTTGGGCCCCTTCTCGATGGTCCTGGTCACGCGATGCGCGAGCATGCCCGAGAGATAGCCGCCCACGAAGACGCCGAGTACTTCAAAGACGAGCCAGTCCTTCAGCGGACTGGTGCCGTCCTTCAGGTATTCGGCGTAGGCGGGGTTGCCGGCGACGTGCCCTGGAGCCACGGTGTTGAGCCCAGCGGTGATCGTCGATGCCACCGCCCCCGACGCGCCGAGTCCCCGCCCCATCACGACAAACGCCGCAAGCAGGACGAGACCAAGTCCGATTCCCGAGAGGTACGGATTCCAGTATGGCTGAGCAGGTCTTGATTCCATGCGATGACTCCTAGAGGTCGTGCCGTTCAGCTCCAGTGGCTGTACTGACCGGCGTAGACAATGACGAAACGCAGCATCAGTCCGCCGGCGAGCACCAACAACGGAGCCACCGGGGTGTGCTTGACTTTGTGATTGACCGCAAGCAGCTGGATGGACAGCGGCAGCAGAATGCCGGTGCCAATGACGAGCACCCAGAACACGGCGGCGTATGGGCCGACCAGAATCAGTTTCACCGCGTCGATGTGGACGCGGGTGGACGTCAGCAGCCCCGTGATGAAGCCGCCGAAGACGAACAGCTCCAGCGTCAGGAAGGCGTTGTCGGCCTTCGCGAGCAGTTCGCGCTCATACTGGTCGGTGGTAATCAGGTGCACCAACGCCGCGGCCGCCGAGAGACCGGAGACGAGGAACAACATCCACAGCATCGCGCTGTTCCAGAGCGGCCGCGCGCCAAAGGCGCTGAGCAGCACGCCGGTGTACATCCCCAGCAGCACGCCGAGCAGCATGTTGAGGATGCCGATGTTCTTGATCAGCACCGGATGCTTGTTGATCAGCGCGGAGAGCCGGTCGAACACGGGGACCTTGTTCTGGTATCGCTCGGGAATGCGGATGAGCGTGTTCAGCCAGAGCACGGGATAGATGATGACGAGAATCCACGAGCCCCACGACATCGGCGACGTCCAATGAAACGTCGTGTACAGGCGCCAGACGTACAGCTTGTGCTCGAGGTCGAGGAAGAGCGACGTCATGCCGCCCGTGAGCAGCAACAGGCTGATGTGCGGCAGATAGAAGCAGGAGAAGACGTTCCGCTTGTACTGGCCCTGCAGCACGAAGTAGCCGGAGATGATCATGATGCCGGCCACGAGCCCGCCAATGAACAGATAGACGGGAATCTGCCAGCTCCAGATATGCAGGAGCGGATCGATCATCTCGTTGTGTCTCGTGATGGTCAGTTCTTGCATCGGGCCGCTCACGTGAGGTAGAAGATGCGGGGCTTCGTGCCGGCTTCCGGCAGGAGCGAGTGGTGATTTCGCGACGCGAGCAGCTGGCTGACTTCGCTGTTGGGATCGTCGAGGTCGCCGAAGTGCATGCAGTGCGTCGGGCAGACCGACACGCAGGCAGGCAGGAGTCCCTGCTCCACCCGATGGATGCAGAAGGTGCACTTCTCGGCGTAGCCACTCGGATTGATGAAGCGCGCCCCGTACGGACACGACGCCACGCACGCCTTGCACCCGATGCACTTGTCGTAGTCCACCAGCACCACGCCGCCCACATCATGCACGTGACTCGCACCGGTGGGGCAACAGTGCACGCACGGCGGGCTGTCGCAGTGGTTGCAGCGCTCCGACCGAATCTCCATGTGCAACGTGGGGAACGTCCCCGTCACTTCGGTCGCGATCCAGTCGCGGTTGAAGCCTTCAGGAACCGAGTTCTCCGTCTTGCACGCGACCACGCAGTCCATGCAGCCGACGCACCGGACGGTGTCGATGGCCATACCGAACCTAGCCATGCGTCACCTCCGGCTCGATCGTCACGAAGTTCACGTTCATGCCGGTGCCGCCCATCAGCGGGTCGGTGGCGTAGCGCGTGATCAGTCCGGCATCGCTCGCCCCTTTCTGGAGCGCGTGCCGCAGGCCGCGCGCCGTGTGACCGAAACCGTGCACCATGTACACGCAGTCGGGGCGGATGCGTTCCGTCGCCTTCACGCGAATCCGGTTGCTCACCACGGCATCCTGATTCTTGAGACGCACGTAATCGCCGGACTTCACGTCCAGCCGCCGCGCCATATCGGCATTGATCCACACTTCATTCTCGTCCATCATGTCGGAGAGAATGCGGTTGGACTGCGTGCGGCTGAACGTGTGCACCGGCGCTCGCCCCGCGAGCAGGCGGAACGACCCTGCTGGCGGCTCAGCGGGACGGTGATACACGGGCACGGGATCAAACCCCGCCTTCTGCAGCTGCAGCGAGAAGAACTCGATCTTCCCCGACGGCGTGGCAAACTCGGAGGGGGCTCCATCGTCGAAGAAGATCGGCTGCGGTGCCCCGCGGATGATCCCCTCCTTCTTGAGCTCGTCGAAACTGAGCCCTGCCGCCGTGAGCCGGTGGTCCAGGTACTCCTCGATGTTCTTCCACGGATAGTAGTGCGCGAGGCCCAGCGTCTCGGCGAGCCGCTTGGCCATCCACCAATTCGGCTTTTGGTCATCCGGCGAATCGATCACTGGCTGCCGCAACGCAACGAACGGCTCGCGGAACCACTCGACATTGAGATCGTCGTATCGTTCGAGATAGACAGACTCGGGAAGCACGACGTCGGCCCACCCGGCGATCTCGCTCGGGATCACGTCGACCACCACAAGCAAGTCGAGGTTCTGAATTGCCTTGATGGTCTCCGCTTCGTTCGGCAGCGAGTGGATGAGATTGGTGGCGTAGACGAACCATCCCTTGATCGGGTATGGCTGTCCGGTGATCGTCGCCTCGCGAATGCCCGTCGAGATCGCCTCGTGCGCGAACGGGTACTTGCCGCCCGGATTGTCGACCTTCGCCGGCGCCGTTGGGTAGGCAGGATACGGGTACCCCGGCACGCTCATGCTCACCGGCGTGTAGAAGCCACCCTTTCGCCCCCAGCTCCCGAGCAGCGCGTTGAGCAGTGCGACGGCGCGGCTGCGCTGCGTGTCATCACCGTACCACGCCGAATGACGGCCGGGATGCACCAGCGTCGCCGGCTTGTGCCGCGCCATTTCGCGCGCCGTCGCCCGAATCACCTCGGGCTCGATCCCCGTTTCGGGATACGCCCACTCCGGCGTGTTCGCGGCGATGCTCGCGGCAAACTGATCGAAGCCAAATCCGTACTTCGCCACGTAGTCCTTGTCGTACAGCCCTTCCGTGACGATCACGTTCATCCACGCCAAGACGAGCGCCAGATCGGTTCCGGGTTTGATGGGCAGGTAGTGCTTCGCCTTGCTCGCCGCGACCGAGAACCGCGGATCGGCGACGATGATCGTCGCACCGTTGCCGACCGCTTCGGCGAACTCCTGCACCTGCGTGTTGTGCATGTTCTCGCCGAGGTGGCTGCCGATCAGCACCAGGCATTGCGCGTTCTTGATGTCGGTGCGCTCGGGCGAACCCACATCCTCACCGAACGTCATCCGGAAGCCCACGTCGCGCGGGCCGCGGCACTGGGCAAAGGACGGCGCCGCAAAGTTGGGCGTCCCGTACGCTTTCAGCGTGTGCTTCAGGAAGTTGCCGCCGATCCCGTGCGCAAACATCGCGACTGATTCCGGACCGTGCGTTTCCTTGATCGTGTGCATCTTCTTGGCGATGTACGCGAACGCCTCGTCCCACGACACCTCGGCCCACTCCTCGCGTCCACGGTCGCTGCGCCGAATGAGCGGGCGCTTGAGCCGGTCCGGATCGGAATGCGCGCCGATGCCGCCCGTGCCACGCGGGCACAGCCGCCCACGGCTCAGTGGATCAATGGGATTGCCTTCGATCTTCCAGAGCGCACCGTCGCGCACCGACGCGATCGCGCCGCACTTCCAGAAGCAGACGTCGCAGTACGTCGGGACGCGCTCGACACCCTTCGTTGCTCGGCGCGCTGGCGCAGGCGGTGTTGCCGATGCCTCGGTGCACGCGGAAGCGGCGGTCGCGGCCGTGACGGTCGCGGCAGAGATCTTCAGGAACTTTCGTCGGGAATAGGCGCTCATGGAACCTCGACCGTCGCGCGGCGCTTGAGAGCGGCGCCGATGGATTTCTGCTTTGATGCTAATCCCGCCCGGTGGCCCATTCGGTCAGGCATCTTGCCAAAACCCGTCGGGAAATGCCGGATTTTATGCGTAAATGCCTATATAGTGCTTTACAGGGCGCCCGAAGGGCCCGAAAGGCGCGAATTGCGGCGCCTCCTCCGGGCCCGACGGACCTCAGCGCTTGCCCACGCAACGACGCGCGCTCGTTGCCGCGCCCTACTTCGACGCGCCGAGCCCCGCGAGGATCTGCGTCTTCAGTTCGTCGTGAATCGATCCGGGCATCGTCATGTTCTTCATGAACGCCAGCTTCCCCGCGTCTTCGAAATACATCTTCATCCGGTACATCGCGTCCACCTGCCGCACGCGCACCACGCTGCCCTCCTGCACCACGACAATCTCCAGCGGGTACGCCGCCGCGTGGTCGAGGCCGGCGCACTTGTAGCGGCTGCGCGTCGCATCTCCGCCGGACTTCACGATGTCGAACGAGGTGACGTCCATCGGCGTGCCGGTCGTGCCGAATACCATCGTCTGGAATTCGGAGAGTTCGTATGCATACGCCATGTGCATGCCCCAACGCGGCCCCGGCGCGGCCAGTCCCTGCTGCACCTTCGCCGCGACCGCCTTCCACTCGCCTCCCGGGACGACCGCGTCGTCACCCAGTTTGTCCGAGAACTTTCCGCCCGCCATCACGCCCATCGTGCGGCTGATGAAGCCCTGATCGCGCATTTCGCCGAACTGCTGCGCTGACGGCGTACCGGGAACGGCGGTCGCGATCATCGTTCGCAGCGCCTGAACGTGTGCCGCCGTCATCGCCTCAAACTTGGCGTCGTCCATCAACACGGTGCGGTTGATCGAACGCGGATTCACGATGGCGACGTGCAGCCCGCGTTCGTCCTCGAAGAGATTGACGCGGTCGGTTATGGCGAACGGCCCGGTCGCGCGGTTCGCCTGCATCACGTTGCGTGCGTGCGCCGAGTCCACGAGGACAAAGACGCGTGAGCGATAGCCACATTGCTTCGGCGCCCCCGACGCGACGTTCGCGACGATGCGCCATCCGCTGCGCGTTGCCGCCGCGGCGATGGATGCCGTGGCCGCCTCGAACGTGGCCGGCGACGATTGAATGACGTATTCGAAGACGCCCTGCGGTGCCTTGGCGCCCTGGGAAAGCACGAGCGAGGGCGCGAGCAGGAGCGTAGAGAGCAGAGTGAAACGCATGACCATTCCTCGGGCGATGACGGTGTGCGCCATCGCGATGTGGTGAACTTCGAGGGGCCGGTGCGGTAGGCTATCATCGGGCGCCGTGCGTTGGTTGTACGCAACGGCGTGCGACGACTGTCCAGGCGAGAACGTATAAGCAGTGTCCCCGCCTCCAACAACTCTGACCTCGCGGCGATGGTTGCCCCCGGGGACCGCATGGCAGCTTCCGGTACTGGCGAATCACGCAAGCGCGCTTTCAGATTGCACCACGCGGGGACGCGCGAACGCGACGGCTCCCGCGCGCAATGCGAAGGCCACGAATCCGCGTGCCGACGACTTCCCGACGCTCACGCCATGCCCCTCGACCCGAATCCGCGAACGAGTCGCGCGCAGTTCCTCGCGTGGCTCGCCATCGCGCCCTTTGCGTGGGCCGCCTCGGCGCTGTTGCAGCGTCTTCGGAGCCGCGACCGGCCGGAGCCCGTCATGATTCCGCCCGACGTGCCGCTTGGATTGAGCGTCAGCGGCGACATCGTGCTGAATCGCAGCGCCGACGGATCGCTGCGCGCGTTCAGCGCACGGTGCACGCACCTGGGGTGCAAGCTCGAGCGGGTGATAGACGGTGTCGTCGTCTGCCCATGTCATGGCTCGCGTTTCTTCGCGGATGGCCGCGTGGCCGCGGGCCCCGCGGTGCGCGCGCTCACCGAGTGGCGCGTACGACCGAACGCCCAGTCGGGCGGCTGGATCGTTGATGCCGGCTGAACTGCAGCGCCCCGCGCGCCCGCCGCTGGCCTTCCGAGGCACGACGTTGGGCGAGGTCGCGATGGCCGCGTTCGTGGTGTGCGCCATCACCGGCGCGCTCCTCATTCCCGCCTACGACGCGCACGGCGGCCGCGAATCGATTGCACAATGGCTCCTGACCAATCCCGGCGCCGTCTTCGTGCGCAACGTGCACTACTGGACGGCCCAGCTTTCTCTCGTCGCCACGCTGCTGCATCTCTGGGATCACCTGCGCCTTGGAACGGAACGGCGCGTCGCGGCGGGCGTCTGGCTTCGCCTGGTGCTCAGCCTGCCGGTGCTCGCGTTCCTCATGCTCTCCGGCTTCATGCTTCGCGGCGACGCGGACGCGGCGCAGGCGCAGCGCATCCTCACCGGAGTGATCGCACAGGTGCCGCTCGTCGGTCCATTGGCGGCGACGTTCCTGTTTGGCGTTGGTGACACGCTGCACGTGCTCTACGCACAGCATGGCACCGTCGCCACGTTCGTCGTCTGGCTCGTGATCATCGAACACACCCGCCGGCTCTGGCCGCGCGCCGTGACGCTGGCGACCGCCGCGCTCGGTGTGAGCGCTCTCTCGCTGGTGCTGTCGCCCGGATTGCACGACGGCTTCGACCAGCGAATGAAAGGTCCGTGGTATTTCCTCGGATTGCAGGAGATCCTGCACTGGACGTCGTGGCCTTCAGTGGTGGTCGCGTGTGGTGTGGCCGGCGTCGCACTCCTGTGGATTCTCCCTCGCCTGCAGCCGCGCCACGCGTCACGCGCGAAACGCGGCCTGCTCCTCACGCTCGGCGTCTACGCGGTGCTCTGCGGCGTTGGCCTCTTTCTCCGAGGCGAGAACTGGAGCCCGAAGCCCAATTGGCCGAACGCGCCCAGCGATCTGAAGATGGGGTGGATCTTTGCTGCGCACGGGCTCCCGCTCGGAGCGCGGAATTCGAAGATGCCGGTGGTGATGGGACGCCCCGAGGGATGTCTCGTCTGTCACGCCGGCATCACAGGACTCGGCGATAGCCACCGGCCGGAGAGCATCGGCTGCGCGTCATGTCATGCGGGAGACGCCAACTCGCTCGATGCGCGGCGCGCGCATGCCGGGATGATTCGCGTCCCCGGCAATCTCGCGGACGCCGCGCGTTCCTGCGGGCAGGCCGCGTGTCACGCGACCGTGATTCCCCGCGTCGAGCGTTCGATCATGACGACGTTTGCCGGCGTCATCGATGTGAATCGGCGCGTCTTCGGCGAGTCGAGCCCTCGCAGCACGGCACCGGCATCCGACGTACCGCCGCACGTGCGTGACCTCGGCGCGAGCACCGCCGATTCACATCTTCGCCAACTCTGTGCTTCGTGCCACCTCGGCCAACGCAAGATCGAGTGGGGCGCCATCGGCGAAGACTCGCGCGGCGGCGGCTGCAATGCGTGTCATC
>JAHFCU010000011.1 GCA_023249305.1 Gemmatimonadota bacterium | reverse complement strand
CGCCGCGATGATCCCGCAGGCGGGCAGTGCGTACGCCTACTCGTACGCCACGCTCGGCGAGCTGGTCGCGTGGATCATCGGATGGGACCTGATCCTTGAATACGCGGTGGGCAACGTCGCGGTCGCCATCAGTTGGAGCGGGTACTTCGTGTCGCTGCTCAGCGGGGTTGGCGTGGATTTTCCAGGCTGGCTGGTGCACGGCTACCGCGAGGTGATCCTCGCGGCGCCCGACTCGCCGCTCAAGGCGCTCCTGAACTCGGCGCCGCACGTCTTCGGCAAGCCGGTGCTGCTCAACCTGCCGGCGTTCGGTATAGTCGCAGCGATCACGTGGCTGCTCGTCATCGGTGTGAAGGAGAGCGCCCGCGTGAACAACGTGATGGTGGCAATCAAGCTGCTCGTGCTCGCCGTCTTCGTGCTGATCGGTGTGCAGCACATCAATCCAGGCAACTACCATCCCTTTGCGCCGAACGGCTTCCGCGGCATTCACCAAGGGGCGGCGATCGTCTTCTTCGCGTACATCGGGTTTGACGCAATCTCGACCGCGGCCGAAGAAGTGCGCGAGCCGCAGAAGACGATGCCGCGCGGCATCCTGATCGGCCTCGCGATCTGCACGCTCATCTACATCGTCGTCGGCGCCGTCGCGACGGGGCTGGTGCCCTATCAGCAGCTGCTCGCCAACGATCCGCTGGCGGCGGCGTTCGACAAGGCGGGACTGCAACGCTTCAGCTGGTTCATCTCGCTGGGCGCCGTGGTTTCGATGAGCGCGGTGCTGCTGGTCTTCCAGTACGGCCAGCCGCGCATCTTCTACGCGATGGCGCGCGATGGCCTGCTGCCGCCGTGGGCGGCGAAGATCCATCCCAAGTTCCGCACGCCGCACATCACCACGGTGCTGACGGGCGTCTTCGTCGCGGCGTGGGCCCTCGTGGGCGACGCCGGTGAGACGTACGACCTGACCAACATCGGCACGCTGTTCGCGTTCGCCATTGTCTGCGTGGGCGTGCTTGTGCTGCGGCACACTGACCCCGGACGCGAGCGGCCCTTCCGGGTGCCGTTCGCGTGGGGCGTCTGCGTGCTGGGCGCGGCGGCCTGCGTGTTCGTCATGCGCGGCCTTCCGCCGGAGGCGTGGGTCCGCTTCGGCGTTTGGTTGTGCATCGGCCTGTTGCTGTACTTCGCGTACGGTTTTGCACACAGCAAGTTGAGGGCGAAGACCGCGTAGAGTCCGCGCCATCATCATGCATCAGTCTTCCGTCATCAGCCGCGTTCGCATTCGCGTGTCGAGGTTCGCATGAAGAAGCTCAGTTCCACGCAGTGGATCGCAATCTCCATGGTCGTCGGCATCCTCCTCGGATGGCTGTTTCCGTCAGCCGAGTATCCGGCGCTGTTCACCGCCGCGAAAGCGACGAGTTCCGTCTTCCTGCGCATGATCAAGTCGCTGATCGTGCCGCTGCTCTTCTCCACCCTCGTGGTCGGAATTGCGGGACATGGCGACGACATGAAGAAGGTGGGGCGGCTCGCCTTCCGCGCCATTGTCTACTTCGAGATCGTGACGACGATTGCGCTCTTCCTCGGGCTGGGCGCGGTCAACCTCATCAAGCCCGGCGTGGGTATCAACATCACCGGGGCAAGCGCCAGCAAAGCCACCGAGCTGGCCCAGACGAAGATCACGTTCGGCGGCGTGATTGAGCACATGGTGCCGCAGAGTTTCTTCGAGGCAGCGACGCACAACGAGGTGCTGCAGATCGTTTTCTTCGCCATCCTGTTTGCGGTGGGGCTCTCGCGTGTGCAGGGGCGGCCGAAGCAAGTGATGCTCGACTTCTGTGAGTCGCTGAGCCAGGTGATGTTCAAGTTCACCGGACTGGTGATGGCGTTCGCGCCGTTCGGCATCGGGGCGGCGATTGCGGTGACCGTGGGACAGAGCGGGCTGAGCGTGCTCAAGAGCCTCGCGATGCTGGTCGGGACGCTGTATGGCACGCTCATCGTCTTCGTGCTCTGCGTGCTCATCCCGGTCGCGCTCCTCGCGCGCATTCCGCTGCGGCGCTTCTGGAGCTTCATCAAGGAGCCGTGGCTCATCGCCTTCTCGACGGCGTCGTCCGAGGCGGCGCTTCCGCTCGCGTTTGAGCGGCTGGAGCAGTTCGGCCTTCCCAAGCGCATCATCGCCTTCGTGCTGCCGACCGGGTACTCGTTCAACCTCGACGGCTCGACGCTCTACCTCGCCATCGCGTCAGTCTTCGCCGCGCAGGCGGGCAACATCCCCATGACGTTCGGGCAGCAACTGCTGATGATGCTCACGCTGATGCTGACGTCCAAGGGTGTGGCGGCGGTGCCGCGCGCGTCGCTCGTCATCCTCTCGGGCGCGCTGACGATGTTCGGCCTGCCCCTGGAAGCCGTGGCCGTGATCCTCGGCGTGGACGCCATCATGGACATGGCGCGCACGTCCATCAACCTGGTGGGCAACTGCCTCGCGACGGCGGTGATGGCGCGCTGGGAAGGGGAGTTTCCCGACCAGCCGCCAGCGAACGTGGTGGCGTGAGGCAACGGGACGTCGGTGCTACTTGCCGGCCGGCAGCAAGCCGGTTAGCCAGTGCATCACGTTGAGCAGAAACTGCGCGTTCTGCGGCGCGGCCGGATCGTTCATCCCCATCGGCGAGCGCAGAAGCCCTGTCGCCTGCGCCGAGAACATTGCGGCCTCGCCGAAGACCGCGACGCGTCCTTGGCCGAAGGGAACCACCGCACCTTGTAGCAGCCCGGCGCCGGGCTCGCTCGGCGTCTTGTCGTCGAATTGCCACGCGATGGGCGGCTCGAGCACAAGTGTGCCCGCTGCGAGTGTCATGAGGGCGCGCCCCGCTGCGTCCACGCGGAACGCCTGCCCCGTGAAGGCCACGACGCTGTCGATGCGTTCCGCGGCATTGCGCCCCTCGGTCACGGGATGCGCCGCGAGACGCCCACCGGCGCGCGTGTACGTGAACTTGCTGATCTTGCGCGTGGAATCGAAGGCGAAGCCATTCAGCATCTGCACGCCGAACGCAGCAGCCAGCGCGCCCGCGGCGCCGGGGAAGGGCATGTGGTCGGCTATGAGCAGCAATGAGCCGCCGCCCTGCACCCAGTCTTTCACGGCGGCGATTTCGGCGGGCGTGAAGGCCGATGGCGTGGGCAACTTCCAGTTGCTCGCTGCCCCGGCGTTGCTTGGGTGCAGCGCGTTGGCAATCACGAGTACGCGCGCCGCCTTGAGCGCTTGCGCGGAGAAGAGGACGCGACTGGGGCGCACCTCATAGCCGTCTTGGCGCAGCACCTTGCCGAAGACGAGGTAGCGTCCGTCGAGCGTGTGGAAGTTGCTGTGCGCCTCGTCGAGCAGCACCACGGGCCCGGCGCCTGCCACATAGGCCGGCGCGGCGACGCGGGCGACGTAGTTGGTGTCGGCGACCTGCTGTGCGAGGCTACGGCACGACAGCAGCCCTGCCGCGAGGAGCGGCAGGGCTGCGCGTCGTATCAGGGGGCTGGTCACCATCGTTACGGCGCCATGGACGGGGCCTTCTCCTTGTTCCACACGAACCGCTTCAGGAATTCATCCGTGCGCTCCCACGTGTTCACCCAGTTCTTGTGCAGCATGGACTCGTGGAGGTCGTCCGGGATGATGATCATCTCGTGGTAGACGTTGCGCGCACGCAGCAGCTGCACGAGGCCCACGGTCTGCGCGAAGTCCACGTTGCGGTCGTCGTCGCCGTGCACGAGCAGCACGGGCGACTTCCAGCCGTCTATGGCGCCAACGGCTGACGAGCGGAATGAGAGCGCCGCGGTGTCGAGCGAGCTGCCGTAGAGGTGCACGCCGGCGTAGTCCGCGCCGGCCACGAAGATGTCGCTGTTGCGCGCGAGCGCCTGTGACGTCAGTAGGCCGCCGTATGAGAGCCCCCAAATGCCGACGCGCGACGCATCCACGTCATCGCGACTCTGGAGATACTTGCCCCCTGCGACGACGTCCTGGTACTCGCTGTTGCCAGCCGCCTGCGCGCCCGGCGCGTTCTGGAACGAACGGCCGTAGCCGATGCCGCGCCGATAGTTGATGGACATCACGATGTAGCCCTGCGCGGCCAGCCACTGGTTATACGCGTATGCCCAGTGGTAGAACTCCATGTAGTGGTAGCCCGGCAGCATCTGGCGAACCGGACCGCCGTGCACGAAGACCATCGCGGGGCGCTTCTCGCCCGGCTTGAGGTCCTTGGGCAGGAAGAGCTGGTTGCTGATCGCGAGGCCGTCAGCGGCCTTCGTCCAGACGATCTGCGGCTTCACGTGCGCGTCGCGCGGGAACTCCTTGCCGAGCACCGGGAAGATCGTCTTCGCCTTGTCGGTGCCCGCAGCGACGAGACCGACGGATGCCGGCGTGTTCCAGTCGAAGTACAGGACGGCGAGTGACTTACCCGAATGCAGCGTCACCGGCGACGTCTCGATGCCCTCGCCGGTCGTCAGCTGTTGCGGCGTGCCGCCCGCGACGGGCACCGACCAGATGTGGCGTCGTTCGATGTCCTTGGCATTCGTTGTGTAGTAGAGCGTCTTGCCGTCAGCGGCGAGGTCAACCGATCCGGCGCCCTCGATGAGGCCGTCGGTCGTCGTCAGCAGCACGGGGTCCTTGGCCGCATTCACGAGGCTGATCGCGTACCAGCGATCGAACTCGTCGTTCGGCACCGTCGCCGGGAAGACCACGTGGCCAGCGGCGTAGCGCATGCCGTTGAGCGTCGTGAAGGTCCGGTCGTTCGGCTGGTTGTGCCACACTTCCTTGGCGATGCGCGTCGTGACGTCGGCAACCATCAGCGACAGTGAGTAGCCGCCGACGAAGCGCGACGCGAAGAAGCCTGGTCGCGATGCCGCCTGCGGATTGACCGGCGCGCCCGCGCCGCGACCACCGCCACCACCGCCGCCACCGAAGCCGCCGCCGCACGGCGGACCGAAGCCGCCGTTGCGCAGGCGCTGTAGGGCCGCCTGCACGTTGAACGTCGTGCCCTGCGGATTGCCGATGCCGCCGGTCCCTTCCTGATTTTGGGCGCCGAACGGCGTGCCGGGTCGCCGGGTGAAGACGATCTGCTTGGAATCATCCGTCCAGACAGGATTGCCGTCGCAGTCCACGCTCGGGTCGAGGTAGGAGAGCGCACGCGACTTGACGTCGTAGACGGCGATGAACGCGTGGTTTTCGCGATCGCTCACGAACGCGAACTTAAGGCCGTCGGGAGACCACCTGGGAGTGAACTGACGGCCCCACGCGGTGATGAACGGCTTCTCGCCGCGGTCCATCGCGGTACCGGGCTTCACGGGGACGACGGGCGCGCGGTAGATCTGCCCGTCCTTCACGTACAGCACGGCGTTGCCGTCGGGCGACAGTACGGGCGCGGCGCCGACCGCGACCTTCCACGCCGGCGCGCCGCCCGCGGTGCGCACCGCCCAGATGGCCCGCTCTGGACCACTGGGGTCGTGCGACGGGTTGGCGACCCAGTCGCGAGTGTTCGTCGCCGAACCGCGCACGAAGACGGCGATCGAGCCGTCGTCGGAGAGCGAAATGTCGGAGATGTCAACGCCGTCGTCCTTGGTGAACTTCGTCAGGTTGACGGGCTTCCACGACGGCGCGGCCGCCGTGTAGACGTTGCGCATCCCCTTCTCGTACGTCTTCCACGCCACGCGATCAGCCTTCGTCGCCGAGGTGAGCGAGAGTGGGGACGCGACGTTGAAGTAGGGCTCGAACTTCGTGTTCGTCAGCAAGTCCGTGCGCTGCGCAGCGAGCGGCGTGGCGGCGAACGCGACGGCGAGGGCGATCAGCCCACGGTGGGTACGCGACATACGGCCTCTGGAGGAATACGGGAGACGGTGAACGGCAGACCCTGATGCGAGAATGTACGAAACTCCCGCCCCGGTCGTTGGATCGCATCGCCCGCCACGCCACCCGCGCGCGGCGCGGCGGCGGCTCAGCCGCGCGCCTTCGCCGCCTTCAACGCCAGGCGCACGGCTCCGCGCGCGGGCACCACGGGCTCCGTGCGCACGACGGCGCCAGGTACCGCGCTCTTGAGCCGCTGCTCGACCTTCGTGCGGATGAACGATCCGCGCTCCATGAGGCCGCCGGCTAGCGCCACAGGAATGGATGCGCGCTCGTCCGTGAACAACTGCCGCGCGAGAGCGCGGACATGCGTGACGAGCTCTTCGGCCGCCATCGCCAGCAGCGAGTTGGCACGCAAGTCGCCTGTAGCCGCGACGGTGATGACCGGATTCGCCAGTCGCGCGAGCGCGGCGGGGTCCGCATGAGCGGCCCACGCGATCAGGCCGTCGCTGCTCTCGAGCTCGAGCGCGGTCAGCACCGCAGGCAACAAGGTCGTCTCCGGTTCGCGTCCGTCGGCGGCCGCCGCCGCGATGCTCAGCGCGCGGCGGCCGATCCAGCCGCCGCTCCCTTCGTCGCCGATGTTCGGGCCCCAGCCGCCGCAGCGCCCGAACGTGCCGGTCGGTGAACGGCCGAAGCACGACGAGCCGGTCCCGCTCACGAGCAGGATGCCGGGGCCGTCGCCGAAAGCGTCATCGAGCGCGATGATCGCATCCGGTTCGACGAGCACGAGATCAGCCACCTCGAGGCGCACCAGCGCCTCTCGAACCGCCTGCCGCTCGGGCTCGCGGCCCGCGCCGGCGAGACCCGCGCAGAGCACGCGCGGCACCTCGCCCGAACGGTCGCAAGCGGCGAGCGCTTCGGTCACCGTCTGCGCGATGACCTCGGCGGCCTGCGTCGTCTGCCCCGGGCGCGCCGCGCTGCCGCCGCCCGTCGCGCTCGCGAGTTCGTGCCCGCGTTCATCAGCGACGATAACCCTGGTCTTCGTGCCGCCGCCGTCCACGCCAACGATGAGGAAGCTCATGAGGTCCGGAGAATGGCCGCGTGACGCGGCGCGTTCAAGGGGGCTGCACGCGGCGTCACGCCGCGGCGCGGGCCCTGCCAACAAACGAGCTGATGGTACCGGCGGTGACCGTGATCGTCGTGCCGATCAGCACGTACCACGGCCACGCGACATTCGCGAACGGTCCAAGCGCGGCGGCGAGCGATGGATATGCCGCCGACAGCGGCTTGGCGAAGACAACGAACGCCATCACCGCGATGCCCACGGCCATGCCCACGATCGCGTCGCGCTGTCGTGCGCGCTTCACGAAGATGCCAAGGACGAAGCCGCCGAGCAGCGCGCCCTGCGTGAATGACGCGATGGAGAGCGCGATGACAACGACCGGCGTCTTGCCCTCGGGGAAGAGCAGGGCGCCGAACGTCAGCACGCAACCCCAGGCGAGCGCGAACCATCGCCCGGCCTTGAACGTCGCCGCGTCGTCCGGGGCGTGCTTGCTGAGCGGCACGTAGATGTCGTGCGTCGTCGTGGCGGCGAGCGAGTTGATGGCGCCGGAGTGCGTGCTCATCGTCGCGGCGACAATCGAGGCGACCAGCAGGCCGATAAATCCGTGCGGCATCCGCTCGAAGATGAACGTCGGGAAGATGGTGTCCGGCGCCGCCGTCGTCCCGGGATAGTACTTCCACAGGCCGACCCCGACCGTGAGGAAGAGCGTCATGAGGCAGAGCACCGCGATGCCGCTGCCGATGATTGCTTTCTGCGCGTCGCGCAGCGAACGGGCCGACAGCATGCGCTGGACGATTGTCTGGTCGGCGCCGTGCGACGCCATCGTCAATACCGCGCCGCCGATAATGCCGGCGAACGCGGTGTGCGGCCGGTCGAAGCCGGTGTAGAAATCGAACACGCGCATCTTGTGCTCGCTGCCTGCCGACGCGAGAATGGCCGACCAGCCGCCGTCCACCGCCGTACCCACGATGTACGCCGCGGCAAGGCCGCCGGTGGCGTACACGCCGGCCTGCAGCAACTCGGTCCAGACGACGGCGCGCATGCCGCCGCGATACGTGTAGATGATCGTCAGCACTCCGAGCACCACGATGGCCGCCGGCATCACCCACTGACGCGGCAGCGCGGGGCCAATCACGATCGCAATCGGAATGGCCGAAGCGAAGACGCGCACCGAATCGGCCATGCCGCGCGTGGCCATGAAGACGATGGACGTGAACCGGCGCGCGTGCGGCCCGAACCGCGTCTCGAGCAGCGCGTACGCCGTCACGAGCTCGCCCTCGAAGTAGCGCGGCAGCAGCACCGTGGCCACCACCACCCGCCCGACGACATACCCCATGCAGACCTGCAGAAAGCCGAAGTCACCGATGACTGCGAGCCCCGGCACCGAGATGAACGTCAGCGCGCTCGTCTCGGCCGCGACGATCGAGAACATCACTGCCCACCACGGAATGTTGCGCCCCGCAACGAAGTAGTCCGTAGAGTTCTTCTGGTTTCGGCCCAGCCAGATTCCCAGCGCGGTCGTGCCGGCGAGATACACGACGAGGACGAGGAAATCGATGATGCCGAATCGGCTCGTCGTCACGAGGTGCCTGGCGTCCAGTGGCTAGTCGACGACATACGCCTCCATGGCGAAGTACTCGGCGAGGCCGAGCTGGTCGAGAATGCCTGCGGTGTCCTTGTTACGCTGCTCCACGCGCTGCCAGAACTCGCGGTCGTCTTGGCCGGGGAAGGGCATCGAATCCTTCTGACTCTGGTGCTTGAAGATCGCTTGGATCTTGAGGCGCAGCTCTTCCTGCGACATCGGCACCAGCCATGTGGCTTGTGTGACCGGCCACTCCTGCCACGCGCCACGATAGAGCCATACTTCGGGCGCGTGCGGCGCCTTCGCATCGGCAGCGCGGTGCGCCTGCGGGCCGCGCGGACGGTCCGGCCACAGCTCGTCCAACGCGGCGTCAATCGCCTCCTTGCACATCCGGTGCGTGCCGTGCGGATCGGAGAGGTCGCCGGCGACGAAGATGTAGTCGGGCTTTGTCTCGGCGAGCAGCTTGCGCACGATCTTCACATCGCCCGGGCCGATGGGATCCTTCTTGACCTTGCCCGTCTGGTAGAACGGCAGGTTCAGGAATCGGCCGGCCTTCGCCGGCAGTCCGACGGTCTCGAGGCCGCTGACGGCCTCCGCCTCGCGGATGAGGCGCTTGACGTCCGCCACCTCGGGGATGTCCACATCACCCGGCCTCTTCGCCGCGAGAAATGCGCGCACCTTTTCGGCGACGGCCGGCACCTCGGCGCCACCGATGCCGTGGTCGCGCTGCATGCGTAGCAGGAAGTCCACGTGGCGCCGCACGTCATGGTCAAAGACGGCGATGTTGCCGCTCGTCATGTATGCCACGGTGATGTCGTTGCCGTTCTCCGTGAGCTTGCGCAGAATGCCGCCCATCGAGATCACATCGTCGTCGGGGTGTGGCGAGAAGCACACGATGCGCTTGCCGTGCGGCAGCTTGCTTTTGCCGCGGATCTTCGCGCCCAGCTGGTTGAATACGAGGCCGTTCACCTCGCCCGGGCTGCCATGTCGCGCCACGAGCGATGACAGCTTGTGCTCGGCGTAGTCCTGCTGCGTGAGCTTGAGCATCGCCTTGTTCACCTTTCGCGACAGCCAGGTGACCGCCTCGAGCGTCCGTTTGCCGGTCCACTCGACCTCGTCGAGAAGCCACGGCGTGGCGACGTGCGTCAGTTCGCCCGCGGCGGCGGCATCCACGTAGAACGTCGTCGCCGGATGGCGCTGCAGAAACGTCGCCGCCACCTCGATATCCACGGGCCCCTCGACGGCGCGCTGCACCACGCGCGCCTTGTGCTCGCCGGTGGCGATGATGATGATCTCGCGCGCCTCGAGAATCGTCGCGATGCCCATCGTCACGGCCTCGCGCGGCACGAACTCCTCGCCGAAGAAATCGGCGGCCGCGTCGCGCCGCGTCACCGTGTCGAGGTGAACCGCACGCGTCCGGCTCTGCTCACCGGAGCCCGGCTCGTTGAAGCCGATGTGCCCGGTCTTGCCGATGCCGAGGATCTGGATGTCGATGCCGCCCGCGCGGCGGATCGCCTGCTCGTAGCCGGCGCACCACGCCTTGAGCTTTGCGCGCGGCACCGTTCCGTCGGGGACGTGCACGTTGGCCCGGTCAATGTCCACCTGCGAGAACAGGTTCTCCCACATGAAGCGGTGGTACGCGTGGATAGTGTCCGGCGCCATCGGGTAGTACTCGTCGAGGTTGAACGAGACGACCCGTTTGAAACTGAGGCCTTCCTTGCGGTGCATGCGGATCAGTTCGCGATACACGCCGATGGGCGTCGAACCGGTCGCCAGGCCAAGGACCGCATCGCGTCCCTCGGCGTTGCGCTCGCGGATCGCGTCGGCGACGCGTTTGGCCACCTGCACCGCGATGTCGCGGTGGTTGTCGAGGACGACCGTGGGAATGCGCTCGAGCGCAGTGAGGGCGCCGGACACGCTCGAAGGCCCGCGGGGCACCGCGGGAGCGGTGTCGCGGGCCTTCCGGGCATCTGCGGCGTCGTGGCGTGGGCCAGACGTCATCGCGAAGAACTCGTAGTTATGCGGAGAACGAACTGCCGCAACCGCAACCGCCGGTCGCGTTGGGGTTCTTGAATGTGAATCCTGATCCCTGCATGGACGTCACGTAGTCGATGGCGACGCCGTTGAGATACTGCATCGAGAATGGATCCACGAAGACGCGGTAGCCCTCCTGCGCGAGGACGGTGTCGTCCTCGGCCGCCTGATCTTCGATCAACAGGCTGTACTTGAACCCCGAGCAGCCGCCGGGCTGTACGCTGACGCGCAGACCGCCGACTTCGGGCGACACGCCTTCGGCCGCCATGAACTTCTTTACTTCGGCGGTGGCGTTCGCGGAAATCGTCAGGGCGATTTCTGGAGCGTTCGTCGTGCTCATGCGATACTCCTGAGTTGGGGGGCGGACATCCGCCACACATCGTCCCTAAATGTATCGTGGTCCGCAGAGGGGTTCAACGGCTGCTGCGCGGCTCAGCCTACCAGGATGGGGATCCGTCGAGGGTGCCTGTTTGGCCGCGAAGCAAGCGCCGCGCAGGCACCTCGAAGCGGTCGTGCATGATGAGTGACGAACCGACCACGAGCACGAGGTAGATCGAGAACGACTGCCATCCCTGAGCCCACGAGCGATCCACCACGCGGTTCACAATCGCCAGGTAGTAGGCGAATCCGAACGCGTGAATCAAGTAGAGCGAGTAGGAGGCGTTGCCGAGTCGGACGAAGAGGGGAGATCCAAGCCACGTCTCGCGCGTTGGGTCCGCAAGAGCCGCGATGAGCAGCGCACTCGGAACCACGAGGGCCGCGGTACGCGCCAGGCCGCCCTGCCATGCGGCAGTCTCTAGGACGACGAGGACGATGAGGGCCACGGCGCCCGGCCCCCACCAAGAGCAGAGACGCGATCGGCCATCGCGATGTCGCAGCAGCCGGGCGGAGCAAATACCGATCACGAACTCCGGCAGACGGAGAATCGGCGTCCACGAGTTCAGCGGAAGGTGCTGGAAGAAGTCGGCCGCGGGCTTCAGCACCGCCGGCGTATCCTCGGCCATCAACGCGCCGAACAGTGCGAGTGTCACCACGGCACCTGTGGCGACGACGGCGAGCGCTCGGTCGGTCTGGCGAAGCACCCATGGTGCAAGCACGGGGAACGAGAGGTAGAAGAACGCCTCCACGGAGAGCGACCATCCAGGGCAGTTCCACGAGCATCCCCATCCCGGGATCCACGCCTGCGTCATCGTGAGCGTTGCCGAGCAGACGCCGGCGAGCGTTGCTCCGCGCGGAGCGCCCGCGAGCGTGGTGTCATGAACGAACAGGGGGATCGCCAGGATGAGGGCGGCGCTGTACCCCGGGTAGACGCGGGCAAATCGGGCGCGCAGGAACGTCCAGGTGCGAAAGGGCGGCGCCGCGACCTGTGCCTCGTAGACGTGAGTCAGAACGAACCCCGAGAGCACGAAGAACAGACTGACCCCGAGATATCCGGCTTCCACGAACTGGCGCACTGGCGTCGGCAACGCCATGCGCGGCATCGCGTGAAAGGCCAGCACCCAGAGAGCCGCGAGGAAACGGATGCCCGTCAGCGCGCGCAGGTGTTGGCGCGGCGCTCCCGCGGCGCCGATCACCGCCGAACGTACCGTAGCGGAGTCGCTCAGAGGCGCGCCGCCGCGGCGAGTGCCTCCGCCATGTCGGCCACGGCCTGCCGCACCCCGCCGATCTTGTTGTTCTGCCGCGTTGGGTTCACCCGATTCGTCAGCAAGACCACGAAGAGGTCGTGCGCGGGGTCAACCCAAATGCTCGTGCCAGTGAAGCCCGTGTGTCCGAAGGCGGGCCGCTTCATCATGCGCCCCGCGGAGTTCATGCCGTTGGGCGTCTCCCAGCCAAGGGCACGGTTCGAGAATGTCGAGTCCTGCACCGTCGTGAAGAGCTTAATGATCTCGGGGCTCCAGACGCGCGCGCCGTCGAGCGTACCGCCGTTCAGGTACGCTTGGCACAGCCGCGTGACGTCGTGCGCCGTCGAGAAGAGGCCGGCGTGGCCCGCGACGCCGCCGAGGATGAAGGCGTTCTCGTCATGTACCTCGCCGCGGATCTGCCGCTGGCGCCACGGATCAACTTCCGTGGGCGCGATGCGCGGGAGCAGCGATACGTCAGGGCGGAACTGCGTGTCCTCCATCTTCAGCGGGCCGAACACGTGCTCCTTGGCGTACGCGTCAATGCGCTGGCCCGACACGCGCTGCACGACCTGTGCGAGCAGAATGAAGTTGAGGTCGCTGTACACCATGCGCGCACCAGGCATCGTGTCGAGCGGCGTCTGGAAGACGAGCTGCAGCGCCTGCTCTGCGTTGGTCGCCTCCTTGTATAACGGGCGCCACGCCGGCAGTCCCGACGAATGCGTGAGCAGGTGCCGGATGAGCACCTTGTCCTTGTTTGGCCCCTGCCAATCGGGGAGGTACGTCTGCACCGGGGCGTTGATGTCCACCTTCAGCGCACCCACGAGTTGCATGATGGACGACGTCGTGGCAGTCACCTTGGTGAGCGAGGCCATGTCCCACAACGTCCGCTCGTCCGGCGCGGGAGATTCCTTCCAGTCGATGTGGCCGGCGCTTACGGTAGCAAGCACGCGGTCGCGGCGTCCGATGACGGCCACCGCGCCCGGGAACGCCGAGTCGCGCACCGCGCGGTCGAGGAGATGCTGCAGCGAATCCTTCATGGCGGTCGGGAGCGCTTCGCTCGGGAACGGGAGGACGCGCGGCATGCCATCGCCGCGCGCGTAGAAGCCGGGCAGGGAAATCGGGGAGTGGCCGCTGATCGCGCGCTGGCCGGTGAGGGCGAGCGCGGCGGCGTTCTCCACGACAGCGCCGGTGCCGTAGGCCATCGCGTATGTGCCAATGCGGCGGAACTGGCGGATGACGTACGGGTTGCCGTGTGCGACGAGCACGACGGGGAGCGCCGTGGCCACCGAGTCGAGCCACTGCGCGACCTGCGGCGCTACGGCCAGCCGGCCCTCGCCCTCGATCGTGCGGCCGTGCGTGCTGAACACCACGCGCTGCACGCCGCGTCCCAGCGAATCGAGTTCGCTGCGCGGCGTGCGCGCGCCAATGCGCTGGGCCCGCGTTCCGGCGCCGAGCGCCGCGCGCACCGCTGCCGTGAACGCCCGGCCGGCGGTGATGTCCTGCTCGGGAGCGTACGTGAGCACGAGCGTGGGCGCACCGCGCGTGATCGGCACGAGATTGTCCCGGTCGCGCACGAGCGTGATCGCCTTCTCAGCGATCTCCGCGGCGAGTTTGCGGTGTGCGCTGGCGCCGACCGTGTCGCGCAGGGCCTCCAGCGACACGAACGGCCGCTGGATGACGCCGACGCGCAGCTTCATCTCCAGCAGGCGGCGCACTGAGGCGTCAATGCGCGCCATGGGGATGTCGCCGCGCTCGACCGCGGCCACCACCGCGTCGATCGCTCGGCGAACGTCGGTGGGCTTCAGCAGGACGTCGGCCCCGGCCTGCACGGCCAGCACCGCACTCCTCTCCACGGTGTAGCCGCCGCCGATGCCTTCCATCGAGAGCGCATCGGTGTAGGCGACGCCCTTGAACCCAAGGGTGTCGCGCAGCAGTCCAGTGAAGACGTCCTTGCGCAGCGTCGCCGGCGTGCTGTCCCTGCCGATCGCCGGGAGGGCGATGTGCGCCGACATCACGTTCAGCACGCCGGCGGCGATGGCCGCGCGGAAGGGCTTCAGCTCCACCTGATCGAGCCGTGCGCGCGTGCTCTTCACGACCGGCAGTGCGAGGTGCGAATCCGTGTCGGTGTCGCCGTGCCCCGGAAAGTGCTTGGCCGTCGCGGCCGCCCCCGCCGACTGCACACCGCTCACGAACGCGGCTGACATCGCCGCCACCTGCGCGGGGTCTTCGCCGAATGAGCGCGTGTTAATGACGGGATTGGCGGGGTTGTTGTTCACGTCCACCGTCGGGGCGAAGACCGTGTTGATACCTATCGCCATCGCTTCGCGGCCGGTGATCTCGCCCGCGCGGCGGGCGAGCGACGTGTCACCCGTCGCGCCGATGGCCATGTTCGCCGGGATGACCGTCGCCGAGCCCGCGCCGTAGGCGTAGGGCGCGAAGATGCCGCCCTCGAGCCGGCCGAGATTGGGTTCGAGGTCGGAGTGCACGAGCATCGGAATGCGGGCCAGGTGCTGCAGGTCGTTCACCTTGGCCGCCACTTCGATTGGCGTGCCCAGCGACATCGTGATGCCGCCGACGCCGTCCTTCACCACCCAGTCACGCACCTCGACGAAGCTCGGGTCGGAGGTGCTCGTGTAGTCGCCGAGCACCCACGCCGAGGTCATCTGCCCGACCTTCTCACGTAAAGTCAGGCGGGCGAGGGTTTGCTCGATCCATGTCCGCGCCGCATCGTTCATTGGCGCGGTGAGTGACGGCGTGAACTTTGGCGCGGTCGTGCGGGTTACATCTGGGGAGACCGAGGCCGCGTGATAAAGGCGGCCACACGACGCCGCGGCGAACGCGGCAAGGACCATCTGCGAGGCGAGACGACGAGCGTGCATCGGACCTGGGCTTGGAGTGTCGGATTGGCATTCGTGGCGGCTTGTGCTTCGTCCGGGCCACCCCGTGAAGATGCGAGCCGGGCGCGTCCGGAGAAAGTGCGACCGAGCATGACGGTGCTTGTGGAGGACAGCCTGCGGCTGCTCGCCGGGCGGGGTGTCCTCTGGATCACCGAGACGCCGGGCGCACGGGCGGGGCTGCCCAGCCCCGCCGAGCTGCGTGACGACGCCCGCGTGCGTCGGATGAACGTGCACCTCCTCGCCGTCATCAGCCCCGACTCCGCTCTCAGTGACGACGCGTGGCGCGGCGTGAACGGCGCGGTTATTGACCTCAATGACGGCGGCTTCGCCGCGCGCTCGTCGCTCGGCGCGCTGCAGCGGCTGGTGGCGAAGGCCGCGTCGCACAAGGCGCGCATCGTTCTACTCGATCATCCGCCGTCGCTCGGCGGCAACACCCACGACGGCCCCATGTGGACGCCGGTGGACGGTAGCGACGTCGCGATCCCGGTGCGGTACGGACTCTCGGTCGGCGAGGCGCTGAAGCTCTTCGCCGGCTCGCTGCCGAAGGATGCCGATCTGCACGTCGTGCCCGCGCGCGGCGTGCGGCGCGCCAACTTCTGGGGTCGCGAGAGCAAGCTTGCGTGGTCGTCGCCCGTCGACGAGGTGAAGGACGCCGACGATCTGCTCGTGGCTGCGAGCCTGCTGCCGCTCGAGGGCACCGCGCTGTCGCTGGGTCGCGGGACGTCGGAGCCGTTGTTGCGCGTCGGCGCGCCGTGGATGGACACCAAACGCGTCCTCGACGAACTCGCCGACCGGCCGCTGCCAGGCGTGAAGTTCGAGGAAGAGCATTTCACGCCGCACCGTCCGTCGGACAACAAGTACGACGGCCTCAGCATTCCGGGTATCCGCATTCAGGTCGTGGATCGCGAGCGCGTGCAGACGGGCCGACTGACGCTCGATCTCGCGTGGGCCGTGTGGAAGGTGCATGGCGATTCGCTCCGCCTCGCCGGCGCGGCGGGGGCGCCAGGCCTCGGCGCGGCCTTGGCGCTCGTGGCGAAGGGCGCCGACCCCGACTCGCTCGTCGATGCGAGCCTGCCCGCGCTCGTCGCCTTCCAGAAGCGCGCACGCGCCGTGCAACTGTATCGCTAGTCACGCGCCGGCCAACGGGACGCCCGACGGCCTAGTCATTGGTTGATACCGTGCTCGCAACGGCTTACAATCTGTCGAGGCGATGGGGGGCCGCGGTGCGGTATCCCCTGCGGTGCACTCGGCACCGGCGCCGCCCCGTCCACTGACCCTCGATGCGCGCGCTCTGGGATTGGCTGGTAGC
Source organism: Gemmatimonadota bacterium (assembly GCA_023249305.1). Classification (GTDB taxonomy): domain Bacteria; phylum Gemmatimonadota; class Gemmatimonadetes; order Gemmatimonadales; family Gemmatimonadaceae; genus PNKL01. The sequence continues at coordinate 45,914 of JAHFCU010000011.1, read as the reverse complement.
CGGCTATCTTCGCGTCGTGGAACCCTTCATCGGGTTCCTCGTGCGGCACGAGGTCAGGCCCAACACGCTCACGACAATCGGCACGCTGTGTACCTGCACCGCCGGCATTGCATTTGGCGCCGGGCACATCCGCACGGGCGGATGGATTCTCGCGGTCACGGCGGTGTTCGACCTCGCCGACGGTCAGGTGGCGCGCCGCACCAACCGCACGTCGCTGTTCGGCGCGTTCTACGATTCGACGCTCGACCGCATCGCCGATGGATTCCTGTTCGGCGGACTGGTGTTCTTCTTCGCCGCTGATTCGTGGCACCGGTCGCTGCCGATGGTGGCGGTCGGGCTCATCGGCATGGTCGCCACGTTCGCCATCTCCTACGCCCGCTCCCGCGCCGAGGCGCTCGGCATCGAAATGAAGGGCGTGGGCTTGATGGAGCGTGGCGAGCGCGTCGCCTTGCTCGCGGCGCCGCAGGCGCTCTTCGGATTGGCACTCAACGGACTCGTGCTCCGGCTGATGCTCTCGCTGCTCTCGGCGAGCGCCATCGTGACCGCCGTGCAGCGCATCTCGCACGTTCGCGTGGTCACGCTCGCACCCACGCTGGCAGCCGGTGATCGGCCCGCCGACGCACCATCACGCTGAAACCGACTCTCAACTTCTGATTTCCGTGACTACGAAACGTTCCGCCATTCGACCCGCCGGGGGAAGACTCGGCGTGCTGACGCCCGGACTGGGCGCCGTCGCCACGACGTTCATCGCGGGCGTCGAGAGCATTCGCCGCGGCCTCACCAAGCCCATCGGCTCGCTCACGCAGATGGCCACCATCCGCCTCGGCCAGCGCGCAGAGAAGCGCGCGCCGCTCATCCGTGACTTCGTGCCGCTCGCCGGGCTGAATGACATCGTCTTTGGCGCCTGGGATCCGATTCCCGACGACGCGTACACGTCGGCGAAGAAGGCCGGCGTGCTGGACAACGCGCATCTCGAACCGCTCAAGGACTTCCTGCAGTCCATCACGCCCATGCCGGCGGTGTTCGACCAGCACTACGTGACGCGCATCCATGGCACGCACGTGAAGACGGGGAAGACCAAGCGCGACCTCGCCGAGCAGCTGAGGAAGGACATTCGCGACTTCAAGGCCGCGCACGCATGCGACCGGCTGGTCGCGGTCTGGTGCGGGTCCACGGAGATCTTCATCGAGCCGTCCGCGGTGCACGCCAGTATCGACGCATTCGAGCGCGCGATGGCCGAGAATCATCCCGACATCGCCCCGTCCATGGTCTACGCGTGGGCGTGCATTATGGAAGGCGTGCCCTACAACAATGGGGCGCCCAACCTGGCAGTGGACACGCTGGCGCTGCAGGCGCTGGCCGAGCGCGAGGGCGTGCCGATCTCCGGCAAGGACTTCAAGACTGGTCAGACGTGGCTGAAGACGGTGATTGCGCCGGCGCTCAAGGCGCGCATGCTCGGCCTCGCCGGTTGGTACTCCACGAACATCCTTGGCAATCGTGATGGCGAAGTGCTCGACGACCCCGCCTCGTTCAAGACGAAGGAAGCGTCGAAGTTGAGCGTGCTGCACACCATCCTGCAGCCGGAGACCTACCCGGACCTCTACGACGGCTTTTCGCACGTCGTGCGCATCAACTACTACCCGCCGCGCGGCGACAACAAGGAAGGGTGGGACAACATCGATATCGTCGGGTGGATGGGCTACCCGATGCAGATCAAGATCAACTTCCTGTGCCGCGACTCTATCCTGGCGGCCCCCATCGTGCTCGACCTCGCGCTGTTCAGCGACCTGGCGCGCCGCTCTGGCATGAAGGGCATTCAGGAATGGTTAAGCTTCTATTACAAGTCGCCGATGGCCCCTGCGGGCCTGCTGCCGGAGCACGATCTTTTCATTCAGCAGACCAAGCTGAAGAACACGCTCCGCCACCTCATGGGTGAGGAGCAGATCTCTCACCTGGGACTGGAGTACCATCCATGATCCCGCTTCGACGCCTTGTCTTCGCGGCGTTCGCCGCCGCGGCCGCGTGCTCGCCGCCGGACCGCCCGGCGTCGGACATCCGTCTCTGGACGCAGGACTTTGAGATCCGCGCCTGGAGCGACATCACCCCGCCGGTCTCGCTCGAACCCATTCACTACACGATCGTCGTTCGCGACAAGAAGACGAAGGAACCCATCGCGGACGGGCAGGGGCGCATCTACGTTACGAATGCCGACGGCATCACCAAGTGGGACGGCTTCAAGTACGGCCCGGAAGTCGGCACCTATCACGCCACGCTGATGTTCCCCACCGCCGGTGCGTGGTCCATGGGGATGCAGTTCCGGCGGGACTCCACGCAGTTGCTGCAGAAATCCGTTGAAGACTGGCATCAAACCGTCTATGTGGGCGAGGATTTCGGCCCGACCCCGACGCCGGCCAAGCCCGACAAGCCCTGAGAGAATCATGAAGCACTTCCATCGCACGACGATTCACCCCGACACGATCCTCGCCGAGGCGGATGCCTTCTTTCCTTCCATCGGGCTCAAGCTCACGCACACGACCAACCGGTCGCGCACCTATCAAGGCGTGGTCGGCGCGCCCGAGGTGACGGCCACGCTGGTGCTCGCCGTCAAGATGGAAGGCGGTCACTACACCTTCGTAGACGGGACCACCGACCAGATGGGCGAGAGCCGCATTGACCGCAACGTCAAGAAGTTCTTCGTGCAGCTCCGCCGCAAGGCGGACGCACGATACGAGATGACATCGGCATTCTAGGCGATGCCTGCGCGCGCGAGTTCACCGGCATGCCGGGGCAGTCGCTAGAATGAATGCAGCCCCCGAAACGCCCGCGGGGCGGGGCACGCCGTGGTGGCGCACTCTCGCGATTGGTTGCTTCATGGTGCCCGTGGGTTTCTTTTCGGGCGGTATGGTGGCGGCATTCGCCTCGAAGCTCGTGGCGTATGTGACGCACGCAACGCCCTGTGAGGGGGTACCCGCGTGCAACTGGCTGGAGTTCACGGTGGTCGGCGGCGCAATCGGCATGATCTCGCTACCGGCACTCGTCATGTGGGCGCTCCGCTCCCCGCGGCGCCCAGAATCGTAGCGGAGGCCCCCTTGGCGCGAGTGGAGATCGTGATGCCCCAGATGGGCGAGTCAATCGCCGAGGGGACGCTGTCGCGGTGGCTCAAGAAGGTCGGCGACGAGGTGAAGCGCGATGAGCCGATCTTCGAGATATCCACCGACAAGGTGGACGCGGAGATCCCGTCGCCGGCGGGCGGCGTGATCACCGAGATTCTCGTCGCCGAGGGGAAGACCGTCGCCGTGCAAACGGTCGTTGCGCATATCGAGACCGAGAAGGGAGCGGCGCTCGCCACGGCGCCTTCGGTCCCCGCGGCCCCCTCGGAAAGCGCGGCCGCCACGGCGAGCGCCCCCTCAGCCCCGCCGCCGGGAGCGCCGACTTCTACCGCGCCGGCTGCGCCGCGCCAACCCGCGGCCGCTCCGGCGAGCGTGACTCACGTCCCGGTGCCGCGCTCGTTCGAGGAGCGCGTCCGCACGCGCTCGTCGCCGCTCGTGCGCCGAATGGCCGCCGAGCACGGCGTCGAGTTGTCGGTGCTGTCCGGTTCTGGTATTGCGGGCCGCGTCACGAAGAAGGACCTCGTGACCTTCCTCGACAACGGCGGCGCCGCGACGGCGCTGGCGATGCCATCGCCATTGGGCGCCTCCGCGCCGGCGATAACCTTCAGTGACGCGCACGTCGCGGCGCCTGCCGCTGCCCCGTGGCCGGGTGACGTCGTCGAGCCGATGACCAAGATCCGCCGACTGACGTCGGATCACATGGCGCTGGCTGTCCGCGTCGCGACGCATGTCACCACGGTGCACGAAGTGGATCTCACGCGCCTGGCGCGCGTTCGCGCGAGGGTGCGCGCGGAATTCGAGGCGACCACCGGCCAGAAGCTGAGCTATCTGCCGTTCATCATCCACGCCGTGATCGCGACGCTCAAGCGCCATCCGATCATGAACGCGGTCGTCAGCGGAACCGACATCATCTATCGCAAGCGTTACCACATCGGCATCGCCGTCGCGCTCGAGCCCACCGGGCTCATCGTGCCGGTCATCAAGAATGCCGAGGACTTGTCACTGTCGGGGCTTTCCAAGGCGTCGAACGACCTCGCGCTGCGCGCGCGCACGAAGCGGCTGAACCCCGCCGACGTGCAGGATGCGACGTTTACCATCAGCAACTACGGCGTCTTTGGTTCCATCTTCGGCACGCCGATCATTCCCGTTGGCACGACGTCTATCCTCGGGCTTGGCGCCATCGAGAAGCGCCCGAAAGTGATGCCGGGGCCGGACGGTGAGGATACGATTGCGATCCGCACCTGCGCGTACTTCGCGTTCTCGTTCGACCACAAGGTCGTAGACGGGGCCGACGCCGATCGCTTCATGGCGGACCTTCGGAAGACGCTGGAGAACATCCCGGACACCGGTTTCTGATTGCCGAGGGAGCCGCGGCCTGCCGGACGCTGCTTCCATGTTCTACCCGCGCTCTCCGGCGGTTTCTTCATCCCCGCACGCCGCTCTCGTCCCTTCGCTCGCCCGCCACGTCCCCGCACTCCGTACTCGTCCCCCTCATGCCCCGCGCGCTGACCATGCAACGCACCGTCGTCACTCCCGGCGACCGCGCGAAGTTCCTCGAGCACGCCAAAGCGCGCGCGGCGCACTACACGAGCGTGGGCTGCCAGTTCTGGCTCTTCGAGGAGTTGGCGCTGCCGGGGGCGTTCGTGGAGTTCACGGAGGCGCCCGACGCGACGATGCTGCGCGACGCACACGCGAGCGCCGCCGAACCGCCGCTCGATCCCGCGCGCGTGTACCTGCAGGTCGAGCTCGCATAGTGTCTCGTCCAAGTCTCATCGCCCTCCGCGGCGCCCTGCCGTGACGGTTCCCGAGATCGCGCCTGCCGGCGCGCTGCGCATCGATTTGCACGCGCACAGCACGGCGTCCGACGGCACGGCGTCACCGACGCTGTTCGTCGAAACGGCGGCGCGCGCCGGATTAGACGTCGTGGCCCTGACCGACCATGACACGGTCGCCGGCGTCGGGGAAGCCATGGCCGCGGCGGCGCCGCTCGGCGTGCGCGTCGTGCCGGGCGTCGAGTTGAGCGTAGTGGACGGCAAGGAAGAAGTGCACCTGCTCGGGTTGCATCTCGCCGACGTGCACGCCATCGCCGACGCGCTAAGCACTTTTCGCGAGGGACGAACGGTGCGCGCGGAAGCAATGGTGGCGGCGCTCAATGCGGGCGGTGTTCCCGTGACGATGGAGGCCGTCCTCACCGAGGCGGCTGGTGGCGCGTTGGGGCGTCCTCACGTGGCGCGTGCGCTGATTGCCGGTGGCTGGGTGGCCGACATGCGCGATGCGTTCGACAAGTGGCTGGGCGCGGGCAAGCCGGCGTTCGTCGAGAAGCCGCGGCTCGAAGTGTCGGACGGCGTGAACCTCGTCCACAAAGCTGGCGGCCTTGCCATCTGGGCTCACCCGGGCGACGATGGCCGCCGCGCGCGCTTCGAACGCATGGTCGCGGCGGGCATTGACGGCGCCGAGGTGCGGCACCCGGGGCATGACGCTTCGGATCAGGCGCGCATCGGGGCGCTGGTTGAGTTCTTCCACCTAGTGCCCAGCGGCGGCTCCGACTGGCACGGCGTGCTGGCCGGACCACGCATGCTTGGCGCGGTGCAGGTGCCGTCGGAGTGGTTGGAGCGGCATGAGGAGCGGCTGGCGATGCGCCGCCGCGCCGTGCCGGTGCGCGAAGAGTGAGCGCGCTGCGCGGACGTATCGCGCTCGTCACCGGCGCGGGCCAGCGCGTCGGGCAAGCGATCGCGCTCGCGCTGGGTGCCGAGGGCATGCGCGTCGCGGTGCACCATCGCGCGTCCGAAGATGGCGCGCGCCGCACCGCATCCGCGCTGCGCGGCCTCGGCACGGAGGCCGCCACCTTCGCGGCCGATCTGCGAGACGCGGCCGCGCCACAGCGCCTGATCGACGATGTCGTGGCGCAGTTCGGCGCGCTCGACCTGCTGGTCAACTCGGCCGCCGTGATGCGGCGCGTGGCGCTCGAGAGTGTGACGAGTGCCGACTGGGACGAGATCTTGGCGATCAACGCGCGTGCGCCGTTCTTCCTGTCGCTCGCCGCCGCGCGGGCCATGGGTACGCGCGGCGGCGCCATCGTGAACATCGCCGACCATCTCGCGCATGAATCGTGGCCCATGCTCGTGCCGCACGCCGTCAGCAAGGGCGCGCTCGAGACGATCACGCGGCAGCTCGCCGTGCAGCTCGCGCCGCACGTGCGCGTGAACGCGGTGGCGCCCGGCGCTGTGCTCGCTCCCGATGGATGGCCCGAGGCGGCGCGCCGGAAATTCGAGGAGGAGACGCCGCTGCAGCGGCTCGGCACACCGGACGACGTGGCACAGGCCGTGGTGTATCTCGCGTCCGCGCCGTACGTCACGGGGCATATCCTGTTCGTGGACGGCGGCCGGCACCTGCGCTGAACGGAGCGCCTGTCGGCCGCGCGCGGTGACGGCGCCCCCTTCCTGTGCCCTTGCGGTCCTGACGATCTTTCCAGCAGCACGGGGCCGCGCCGCGGTCCCGATCCTTCTGAGTGGAACGAGACGTGGTAACGCACGAATACGAAGTGGTGATCATTGGCGCGGGGCCTGCGGGCCTCTGCGCCGGCATGTATGCGGGCCGCTCCATGCTGAAGACCGCCGTGCTCGAGCAGGGACTGCCGGGCGGCGAGTTGTTGAACACCGAGATCATCGAGGACTACCTCGGCTTCGAGCGCGTGCTGGGTTCGGAGCTCGCCGAGAAGTTCCAGGCGCACGCCGTCAAGTTCGGCATGGAGCTCAAGACGTTTGTCCGCGTCGAGAAGGTCACGAAGCAGGCCGACGGTGCGTTCCTCGTCACCACCGAGGGCGGCGACAGCTATCGCGCGCCCGCGGTGATCGTGACAGCGGGCGGCACACCCGTGAAGCTCGCGGTTCCCGGCGAGCTTGAGTATGCGGGCAAGGGCGTGAGCTACTGCGCCATCTGTGACGGCGCGTTCTACAAGGGGCACACCATCATGGTGGTCGGCGGTGGAGACGCCGCGCTCGAGGAAGCTGACTTCCTGACGCGCTACGCCAGCAAGGTGTACCTCGTCCACCGGCGCGACGAATTTCGCGCCTCGAAGATCGTGCAGAAGCGTGTGCTCGAAAACACGAAGATCGAGCCCGTGCTCGACACGGTCGTGGACTCAATCCACGGCGACGCGCAGGGGCTGATGACGCACGCGAAGATTCGCAGCGTCAAGACGGGCGCCACCCGCGACCTCGTCGCTACGGGGTGCTTTGTCTTCGTGGGGTTCCGGCCGAACACCGGTGTCATTGACGGCCATTTCCAGCATGACAGTGCCGGCTACATCCTCACCGACGCCAACATGATGACGTCCATCGAGGGCTTGTTCGCCGCGGGCGATGTGCGCGTCCAGTTGACGCGTCAGGTGACCACGGCGGTCGGCGACGCCACCACCGCCGCGATCGCGGTGGAGAAATACCTGACCGCACGGCGCACGGGTCATCCCGTGCCCACGCCGCCGGCGATGTTGGTGAAGTGATGCTCGTTCGCGCCACCGCCGTCGGGCCGTTCCAGGAAAACTGCTATCTCGTCGCCGACGAGCAGACGCGCGACGCGGTGCTCGTGGATCCCGGTGACGAAGGGTCGCGGCTCATCGCGGCGGTGGAGCAGGGCGCATTCACGCTGCGCGCGTTGTGGATCACTCACGCGCACATTGACCATGTGGCCGGCATCGCCGACGTGAAGCGCCGGTTCGACGTGCCGGTCTACCTGCATCCGTTGGATCGTCCGCTCTACGACCACGTGGTCGATCAAGCGCGCCACTATGGCATTCGCATCGAGGCTCCCCCCGCGCCCGATCACGAACTCGCCGAGGGCGACGTGATGCGTGTTGGCGGCTTGTCGTTCGGCGTGATGCATGTGCCGGGACATGCGCCCGGACACGTCGCCTTCGTTGGACACAGCGCCGTGTTCGGCGGCGACTGCTTGTTCGCCGGGTCCATCGGCCGCACTGATCTGCCGCTGAGTGATCCGCGCGCACTCGAGCGGTCGCTTGCGCGCTTCTCGTCGCTTCCAGCGGAGACCGTCCTGTATCCGGGGCACGGGCCCGCGACAACCATTGGCGACGAGAATCGTACCAATCCGTTCCTCACTGGCGCGGCGCGCCTCATCAGGCGATGACGCGCCTGCTCGTCGCGCTGACGCTGGTGGCCCTCTGGCTCGGCGCCGCGCTGCTGACGATCACCGTCGTGGCGCCCGGCGCGTTCACGGTGCTCCCGACGCGCGCGATGGCGGGCGACCTAGTGGGTCGCGTGCTACCCGTGATCTTCGCCGGAGCGATCGTCGTCCCGGCGTTGGTGGTCGTCGTGGCCCCCGCGTTGCGGCGCTCGGCGCGCGCCGTCGTCGCAAGCATGCTATCGGCGCTCTCGGCCGCCGTCGCGCTCGGCGTCGTGGATCCGCGCATCGCCGCGTTGCGTGCCGCCGCCGTCGTGCCCATCGATCAACTCACGCCCGGCGACCCGCGCCGCGCGATGTTCGGCGTGTTGCATGCGGGGTCGGTCGCCCTGCTTGGCCTTGCCATGCTCGCCATGAGCGCGTTGCTTGTTCTGCTGGTGCGCACCCTGACCGGTCGCGCGCAAATGCCCGGAGGGGCTTCATGACCCGTCACCGCGCCGCCCCACTCGTGCTCGCCGCCGCTGCCGCCTTCGGCGTAGCCTGCACCGTGTCCACGGAGGTCGGCGCGGTGCCCTTCGGGTTCGTCGCCCTCTCTGCGCAGAGGTCAGCCACGGGCTACACGACATCGCCCATCGGCACGTTCATCAGTGGCAGCGGGCTGAGCGTGCCATCGGCTATCGCGCCATGGGATTCGTGTCGCACACAGTCGTATTCGTCCGTCGCTGGCGTGCCGGTCGGTTCCGTGTATCCCGCGATCTCCGCCGGCTCGTCCATCGCGTTCAAGCTGCCAGGGCGCACGGACTCGCTCTATCCCGTGCAGGTGGGCCTCGAGACGCAGTACAAGCTGCGCTCGCCCGTCGCCGTGCCGTACACGCCGGGTGATTCGGTGAGCGTGGTAATCCCCGGCGCGAGCAACGGCTTCCCCGCGATCTCGTTCAAGGCCAAGACCGCGGAGGCCGTCACGGTCACGGACTTCGCGGTGCCGGCGTCCGGCGCGCGCCTGGACCTGAAGTGGAGCGCCGGGCAAGATCTCAACTCGACCATGGCCTTCTCGTTCCGTTATGGTGCGCTGAACGCCGACACGCTGAACTCGCAGATCTACTGCCAGTTCTTGGATGACGGCACCGACTCCATCCCCTCGAGGTATATCTCGACGTGGGCGGCAGCGAAGACGCGGACATGGGTGGCGACACGTGTGCGCACCTACGTGGCGCCCGTGGCGAGGAGCGGGTACTTCGACTTCATCTCTGCCTTCGACCTGCCGACGCCTGTCTCTCCGTAGTTCGCTGTTCTGCAGCGGCGCGCCGCCGACCGTCGCGTGACCGGCTCGCGCGCGACGGGCCTTCCTCCCCACGGCGCTGGACGGTAATCTCTCCTCATGCGCATCACGACCTGGGCCGAGTATGGCGTCATCTGCGCGCTGCACCTTGCGCGGCGCGCAGGCGAAGGGCTCGTGAGCGGGCGCGAGGTTGCGGAACGGGAGAAGTTGCCGCCCGACTACGCGGAACAGATCCTCCTGCGGCTGCGCCGGGCGGGCATCGTCACGAGCACGCGGGGTGCACACGGTGGTTACGCGCTCGCGCGGCCGGCGGACCTCATCACGCTGCGCGAGATTCTGGCGGCGTCCGAACTGGTCACGTTCGACCTCCGCTGCGATTCGCATCCGGTGGACGAGGCGCGCTGCTCGGCGTCGCATGACTGCTCCATCCGGCCCGTCTGGCAGATGCTGCAACGGCGCATTGATGAAGTGCTCGAAGGCGTGCACCTCGCCGACCTGCTCGAGGAGGAGCAGTTGGTGCGCCAGCGCGTCGGGCTTCCCGTCCTTCAATAGTTCCATGCCCGCGCTTCCCTTCATTGGCCCGATGCTTGAACGCCGGCGCCGCCGCCGGCAGGCCGGCGCCGTCGTTGCGCGGCTCTTCAGCGAGCCGCACGAAGCTGACGTGCGGTGGCTCGCCGACGCTGCGGCCGGCGGCGACGTGGATCACGCCCGCTGGGAACTGCGCTACGCCCGCCGTGCGCTCGGACTCATCGCCGCGCAGCGCGACGCGCTCGATGATCGCACCGCGTCGGAGATCGCCGCGGCCATCGCCGCGGCCTTCGCCATTGATCCGCATGTCTCCCCCGAACGGCGACCGCTCGCTGAACGGCAGTTCAATGACCGCGTGAGCACCTATCGCGAGGCGCTGCAGTCGCGTGGCGGCACGATCGGTCCCGCGGACAAGCTGGGGCGCATGCTGCTGGCCTTCGCCTCTGACTCGGTGCGCACGGCGGGGTCACCGCTCGCACGCGCGATCGAGCTCATGGACGCATACCTAGGCGAGGCATCGGCGTCGCTGCGCGAGGTCTACGGCGGTGCCACAGCGCTCCCCGACGACGTCAAACCCTCCGCCAGCGTCGCGCCAAGGTAGCGGACGGTCGCGACGACATAAGGGCGGCGCCGGTCGGCGCCGCCCTCTGTCATTTCCCGCGCAACCTGATCGTGAGTGCCGAAGCCGGGACTCGAACCCGGACGGGCGTACGCCCACTGCGCCCTGAACGCAGCGCGTCTACCAATTCCACCACTTCGGCGCGGAGAGGAAACGTATCCGGGCTCAACGGGTGAATCAAGCCGTCCGCAGCGAATGCGCGACGTCGTGCGATTGCGATGGCGCGCCCACGGCGCCTTCACGGCGCGCTCACCACACGGCAGCCGCATCGCGCCGCTTCGTCGGAAGAGACGCATTCGCCTCGCCGCTCGTCTCTTTCCGGGGAACCGCGCCGCCGACGCGGGGACCATCCATGCGCGATAGTGTAAATTCCCTCGGCTGCCGTCCCCTTCGTGCACCCCTCCTTGAACAAGCCGCCCGCCGACACCGCGCCGATCGCCCGCAACAAGCGCGCCCGCCACGACTACGAGATCCTCGAGACCTTCGAGGCGGGGCTCGTGCTGCTCGGCACCGAAGTGAAGTCGCTGCGCAACGGCAAGGCGAACCTCGGGGACGCGTACGGAACCGTGAAGGACGGCGAACTGTGGCTGCTCAACCTGCACATCGCGCCGTATGAGAAGGGCACGACGTGGAACCACGAGCCCACGCGCACCCGCAAGCTCCTGCTGCGCGCCAGTGAAATCCGCCGCCTCATCGGTGCGGTCGAGCGCAAAGGCCTGACCATTATTCCGCTCGAGATGCACTTCCGGCGCGGCCGCGCGAAGGTCGTGATCGCCGTCGGCCGCGGCAAGAAGCTGCATGACAAGCGCGCCGACCTAAAGGAGCGCGACGCGAAGCGAGACGTCGAACGCGCCTTGCGGGGCAGTCGGTGATGTTCGCGCTACTCCTCGCGGCGCTCGCCGCTGGTCGCCCCGACTCGCTGCGCCTCGCCGTCGCCGGCCGCGACTCGGCGATTGCCGTCCGCGTGGATGCGCAGGGGACGTTCGTCGCGGCCGACGCCGCGGTCATTCCACTCGGCGGGCGCGTGCAGCGCTTGCCCAATCATCGGTTCCTCGTGAGTGTGGCCGGCGTCGCGTTCGAGGTCGCCGATCGCGTCCCATTCGCGCTCTCCGATGGGCGGCTCTACCCGTTGGTCGCGGCTGCGCGCGAGCGCGACGGACGGCTCGAGGTGCCGGTGCAGCTGCTCACCGACGTAGCCCCGCGGGCTGGCGCGCACCTTCGCTGGGATCTGACGGCCCGGCGGCTCTCTCCCGTGGCTGAGCCCTTGCCGGGTGCGGCACGAGCCGCCGCTCCACCGAGCGGGGCCGCTGCGGACGCCGCGTCACCTTCACCCCTTCGCGACACCTCGCGCCGCACCGCGAAGGGTGCCGACAAGTCAGCGGCCGCCGCCGCACCGATTGTACGCCCGGCGCACCAGCGCGTCGTGGTCGTCGACGCGGGACACGGCGGTCGCGATCCAGGCATGCGTGGATGGAGCCCCGACCGCACGCCAGTGCGCGAGAAGGACGTCACGCTGGGGGTCGCGCTGCAGCTTGAACAAGAACTCGAGCGGCGCGGCTACGCCGTCGTCATGACGCGCCGTACCGACACGCTGATTGCGCTCGACGACCGCGGACGCATCGCGAACCGGAGCAAGGGCGATCTCTTCATCTCGGTGCACGTCAACGCGGCGAATCCGAACTGGAAGGAGCCGCGCGCGGCACGCGGCTTCGAGACATACTTCCTCGCTGAAGCCAAGACCGAGGACGAGCGCCGCGTCGCGCAGATGGAAAACGAAGTGGTGCGCTTCGAGACGGCGGCCGACGCACCCAAGGACGATCCGCTGGGCTTCATCATCAACGACATGGCGCAGAACGAGCACCTGCGCGAGTCGAACGACCTCGCCGAGAGCATGCAAGGCGCCCTGAGACGCGTGCATCCGGGACCGAGCCGCGGCGTCAAGCAAGCCGGGTTCCGCGTGCTCGTGAAGGCGTACATGCCGGCCGTGCTCGTGGAGATCGGGTTCGGGACGAACGTCGCCGACGCCGCCTTCATGAGCTCGGAGTCGGGCCAGCGTTCGCTCGCCAACGCCATCGCCGACGCGGCGGTGGAGTATCTCGCGCGCTACGAGCAGCGCGTGGGCCTAGGCGCGGGACGATGAGGGCGCGCGCGTCGCGACAGCCGCCGGCCGGCAGAGCGCTGGTCGTCATGTCCACCGCTCTTCGCGCGCTCCGGGGGCGCCGGTTGCTGGCCGGGCTCGGACTCCTGGCTTCGGTCTCCGCGTGCGCGTACTACAACGGCATCTACAACGCGAACACCGAGCTCGCGGCGGCCGAGCGGCTCGCGCGGCAGGGGCGTGAATCCGAAGCGAGCGGTCGCTACGCGCTCGCTGCCGCGAAGGCCGAAACCGTGCTGACGCGCTATCCCCGCACGCGATGGCGTCCGCAGGCACTGGCGATCGCCGCGCGCGCGGCGGCGCTGTCGGGAGACTGCGCGACGGCGCGGCCGCGCCTGAGCGAGGCGCTCGCCCTCCCCGGTGGCGGCGCCGGGCGCGAACTCCTCGTGGTCGCGCAGGGCGTGTGCGACGTGCGCGAGGCGCATCCAGCCGCCGCGCTGGCGCGTCTCGAACCGATCGCCGAGCGCGGGCAAGTCGCCGCGCGTCCACTCGCCGCGCTCTGGGCTGCTCGCGCCGCGATGGCCCTCGGCGAGACCGAACGTGCCCGGCGTCTGCTTGGCGCGCTTGACGCCGGCGCCGCGCAGTGGGAACTCGCGCAGGCGTCGCTCGCGGCGCACCAATACGCCGTGGCCGAGTCGCTCCTCGCGCTTCGTGCGGCGCGCGGCGACGTGCGGCCCGACCTGACGCCGATGCTTCGCACGCTCTGGCTTGCCGGCGAGCGCGATGCCGCCGAGCGGCTCGTGGCGCGCTATCACGAATCGGGCACGCGCGCGTCGGATAAGCTCGCGCTGCACATGCTTGCCGCCGACTTGCAGATCGCCGGGGGATTCGACGCCGCGGCGCGTGCCCATCTTCTGGCCGCGCGCAAGCTCGCGGTGGACAGCCTCGCCGACGCCGAGGCGGCCGCGCGGCTCACCTTGCTTTCTCTTTCGCCGCTCGCTCGGCTCGAAGACGTTGCCGCCGCGGTGCGGCGCGGCTCCGTCTCCGGGCGCGGGTCGGTAATCCAGCGCCGGCTCGACGACAACGTGCTGCTCGCCGAACTGCTTGCCGGACGCGCCGACCCGTCTGGTGCGTCGCTCTATCTCGCGGCGGAAGTCGCGCGTGACTCGCTGCGCGCGCCGCGACTCGCGATCCAGCTCTTCCGCCGCGTGGATCAGACCCTGCAAGGGGCCGTCATGGCGCCGCGCGCGCTCTACAGCGCGGCGATTATGGATCCCGACTCTGCGGTGGTGCTCCACGCGCGCCTGCGCGAACGGTATCCGCGGTCGCCGTGGACGCTCGCGCTTGACGGCGCGAGTCCCGCCGATCTCCCCGCGTACGAGGTGTCGGAGGAGACCCTTCGCGTTGCGTGGAAGGACGTTGCGCTGCAGTTTGCCGATTCACTCTCCCGCTTGCGCACGCCGGCGACGCCGGGCGCGCCCAAGCGAACGGTACGTCCCGTGAAGAAACCAGCGGCAAAGACTCCCGCCCAGGGAACTATTCCATGACCGAGGCGCTGCGCACGAGCGTCGCTGGCCTCGAGTTCTCCAACCCGGTGCTGCTCGCGTCGGGCACCGCGGGATACGGCCGTGAACTCGCGGGGGTGATCGACCTTGAGCGCCTCGGCGGCTTCGTCACGAAGGCAGTGAGCGTCGAGCCGCGGCACGGCAACGCAGCGCCGCGCGTGTGGGACTTCGAGGGCGGGATGATTAACGCAGTGGGGCTCGCCAATCCCGGGCTTGCGGCCGTGCGCGACAACGCGCTGCCGTGGGTCGCGGCACACGTGCATTCACCGCGTGTGCTCGTGAATGTCGTGGGACGCACGTTCGAGGAATTCGCCGACGTCGTAGGCGGCCTCGACGCATCGCCGGGGTTCCACGGCTTCGAGTTGAACGTCAGCTGTCCCAACACGAAGAAGGGCGGGCTCGAGTTTGGCGCCGATCCAGACACGCTCCGCGCGCTCGTGGCGCGCGCCCGCGCCGCGACGCGCAAGCCGCTCTTCGTCAAGCTCTCGCCGACGCTGCCAGACGTCGTCGCCACCGCGCGCGCCGCTGTTGACAGCGGCGCGACAGGGCTCACGCTGTTCAACACGGTGCCTGGTCTCGTGGTGGATGCCGAGCATCGTCGGCCCGTGCTTGGCTTCGGCAGCGGCGGTGTGAGCGGTCCGGCCCTGCTGCCCGTCGCGGTCCTCGCAACGTGGCGTGTCACGCAAGCGCTGCCCGGCGTGCCGGTCATCGGCGTCGGCGGCGTGAGCAGCGCCGACCACGCGCTGCAGCTCATCCTGGCTGGCGCGTCCCTGGTCGCACTCGGCACCGCGAGCATGGCTAATCCGCATGCGGCGGAGCGGATCGTCGGCGATCTCGAACGCTGGTGCGACGCGCATCAGGTCGCGCGCCTCAGCGACCTGCGGGGCACCCTCCAGTGGCCGGCGCCATGACGACGGCGCCATCACCGATCGTTGCCCTCGACGCGCCGAACCTAACCGCCGCGCGCGCGCTTGTGGAGCGCCTCGGCGCCGCCGCCGATTTCTACAAGGTTGGCCTTCAGCTCTACACGGCCGAAGGACCACGGGTCGTCGAATGGCTGCGCGGCGCGGGAAAGCGTGTCTTCCTCGACCTCAAGCTGCATGACATTCCCAACACGGTGCGCGCTGCGGCACAAAGCGCGTCAGCGCTCGGCGTGCGTTTGCTGACCGTCCACGCCGTCGGCGGCGAGGCGATGCTCCGCGCGGCAGTGGAAGGGGGCGGAGGCGCCACGGGAATTCTGGCCGTCACGGTGCTCACGTCCATGACGCAGGACGAACTCGAAGCCGCACGCGGCCACGCGGTGTCGAGCGTCGCCGCCGAGACGCTGCGGCTTGCGGGCATGGCGGCGCGAGCCGGCGCGCATGGCATTGTCTGTGCCGGCACCGAAGTGTCGGCGGTGCGAGCAGTGCACGGCGACGCATTGCACACGCTCGTGCCAGGAATTCGATTGGGCGGCACGCCGACGCACGATCAGGCGCGCGTGGTCACGCCGCGCGAAGCGGCCGCCGCGGGAGCGACGTATGTGGTAGTCGGCCGCACGGTCACAGCGGCGGATGACCCGGCCGCGGCGATGCGCGCAGTGCTGACCGAACTCGGCCGCTAGGCGCGACGGGCACCCCCTCAGGGGCGGCCCACCCCGTCCGTACGCTGACAATCCGCGACGCATTCCCGAGTCCGGATCCCGAATCGCGATCCAAGTTCCATATCCTCAATCAAGCACCCGAAGAGTTGCCGAACCGCGAACGGTTGAGTCGTACACGTCAGCCGCAAAAGAATGTCAAGGGGGCCGCTTGTATTCGGTATCCCATGCGGTTACAGTTCAAAGCTATTCCAAAAATCACCACCCGGAGTTCGCGTGAAAGTCCGAAGCAGCGTGAAGCCGATTTGTGAGCATTGCAAGGTCGTCAAGCGCGACGGCGTGACTCGCATCATCTGCAAGCGCAATCCCAAGCACAAGCAGCGGCAGGGTTAACCCACTATGGCTCGTATCTCTGGCGTCGACCTGCCGCGTGAGAAGCGCGTGGACATCGGCCTCACATACATCTTCGGCATCGGGCGCCCGGTGGCGCGTCGTATCCTCGCGGCGGCGGGCGTCGCCCCCGAAATTCGCGTCAAGGATCTGACCGACGGCGACATTAACAAGCTCCGTCAGGAGATTGAAAAGACCTACCGCGTCGAGGGCGCCTTGCGCACCGAGATCGCGATGAACATCAAGCGGTTGATGGACATCGGGTCCTATCGCGGCATCCGCCACCGTCGCGGGCTGCCGGTTCGCGGTCAGCGCACGCACACCAACGCGCGCACCAAGAAGGGTCCGCGTCGCGCGATCGCCGGCAAGAAGAAGGTGACCAAGTAATGGCAATAGGCAAGAAGACCAAGCGCGTGGTCGAGGCGGAAGGCGTCGCCCACATCAGCGCCACGTTCAACAACACTCTCATCACGATCACCGACGCCCACGGAAACGCGGTGTCGTGGGGCTCGGCTGGCAAGGCCGGGTTCAAGGGGTCGAAGAAGAGCACGCCATTTGCGGCGACCGTCGCCGCCGAGCAGGCTGCGCGCGAGGCGCTGACCGCCGGCGTGCGCAAGGTGCATGTCCGTGTGCAGGGGCCGGGGTCGGGACGCGAGTCCGCGATCCAGGCGCTCGCCGCCGCCGGACTCACCGTCAAGTCGATCAAGGACGTCACGCCGATTCCACATAACGGCTGCCGTCCGCCGAAGCGCCGGAGGGTGTAGGCCATGCGGTATACGGGACCCAGCTGCCGGCAGTGCCGGCGTGAGAGCACCAAGCTCTTCCTCAAGGGCACGAAGTGCTTCACCGAGAAGTGCCCCGTGGAGCGCCGGCCGTACGCGCCGGGCCAGCACGGGCAGAACACGTCGCGCCGCCGCAAGGTGTCGGAGTACGCCAAGCAGCTGCGGGAGAAGCAGAAGATCAAGCGCATGTACGGCGTGAGCGAACGGCAGTTCCGCAACACCTTTGAGAAGGTGTCGTCGCTGCCGGGCATCACGGGCCACAATCTGCTCGCGGCGCTCGAGAGCCGGCTCGACAACATGGTGTATCGCATGGGCTTCGCGGCCAGCCGCAAGGCCGCGCGCCAGCTCATTCGTCATCGCCACGTCGAGATCAACGGCAAGGCGGTGGACATTCCGTCATTCCAGGTGCAGCCGGGCGAGGAGATCCGCGTCCGCGAGCACGCCCGCGCCTTCGGTGCGGTGGTCGCCTCGCTCGAGCAGGCCGCTCGCGGCCAGGTGCCGAGCTGGCTGGCGGTGGACAAGGACACGTTCAGCGGCCGCATGCTGGAGCGCCCGCAGCGCGCGTCCATTCCGATCGCCGCGCAGGAACAGTTGGTTGTGGAGTTGTATTCGAAGTAGCAGATGGGAGACGGAAGATGGGCGATGGGAGTTCTCTCCCTTCTCCTCTCTCCCATCTCCCATCCGGTCTAACCCTGACTATCACACGGGCCTGCCGCGCGTCAGGGGCGAGGCAGGGCGTAGGCAGCGACGCAGTCGCCGCCTGACCACATCACGGAACTCACGAACGTATGGCTCAGACTATTGATTTGCGCGGGTTGGTGCGGCCGCAGCTCGTTGAGATGACGAAGCGCGACGACAACCCGAACATCGCCGAGTTCCGCCTCCAGCCGCTCGAGCGCGGCTACGGGCACACGCTCGGAAACGCGATGCGCCGCATGCTACTCTCGTCGCTGCGCGGCTCCGCGGTGTGGGGCTTCCGCATTGACGGCGTGCTCCACGAGCATCAGACCATCCAGGGCGTCGTCGAGGACGTCCACCAGATCATCGGCAACCTGAAGTCGCTTACGCTCTCGCTGGCGGGCGACCTCGAGGAGACGGTGCTTCGCATCAACTGCACGCGCGCGGGCGCGGTGGTTGCCGGCGACATTGAGGACCAGAGTGGCGTGCGGGTGATCAACCCCAAGCACCACCTGTTCACGATGCAGGACGACCGCGACCTCACCGTGGAGCTGTACGTGAACAAGGGGCGTGGCTACGTCGAGGCCGAGCAGCACCCGGCCGACCGGTCGCTCCCGGTGGACCTCGTGCGCATTGATTCCATCTATTCGCCCGTCCGTCGCGTGAACTTCCACGTGAGCGAGACCCGCGTCGGCCAGCGCACCGATTACGATCGCCTCGTCCTGACGGTCGAGTCGAACGGCACGGTGTCGCCCGAGGAGGCGGTGAGCTACGCCGCCGCGCTCGCCCAGACGCACTTCCAGCACTTCGCCAGCTTCGGGTCGCACAGCGCGGCCCTCGCCGGCGAGGGCACGTCCGACGCCCAGCGTCTCGCGCAGCTGCTCTCAACTTCCATTGACGCGCTCGAGCTCTCGGTGCGGTCGGTCAACTCCCTGAAGAACTCGAACATCCGCTCGCTCGGCGATCTCGTCCGGCAGACGGAAGGCCAGATCATTCAGGTCAAGAACTTCGGCAAGAAGTCGCTCCAGGAGATCGCGGACCTGCTCGAGCGCGAAGGGTTGAACTTCGGGATGAAGTTCGACGACAGTGGCGACGGCGTCCGGGTCACGGACTGGGGCACGCCGCCGAGCCGGGCCGCGGCCAACGCGCCCGACGACGAAGAAGAGGAATAACACCCATGCGACACCGCAAGGCGGGCCGGCAGCTGCGCCGGACAAGCGAGCAGAAACTCGCTCTCCTGCGCAACCTCGCCACCTCGCTCATCGAGCAGGGCGCCATCGAGACGACCGAGGCGAAGGCCAAGGAGCTGCGCCCGTTCGTCGAGAAACTGATCACCAAGGCCAAGACGGGCACGCTGCACGCGCGCCGTGAAGCCGGAAAGCACGTCCACAAGCGCGAGGCCGCCGACAAGCTGTTTAGGGATCTCGGCCCGAAGATGGCCCAGCGCGCGGGCGGGTACACGCGCATCCTCAAGACGGGCCATCGCAAGGGCGATGGCGCGGACATGGCGCGCATCGAGATCGTGGAGAACTGACGATGATCGCCAGGAACAAGTGCTACGTCTGCGAGAAGGGCATCGCCTTCGGCAACAATGTCTCGCACGCCAACAACCGGACGCGCCGCACCTGGAAGCCCAACCTTCAAGTGGTGCGTGTCGTCCACGAAGGGAAGATCACGAAGGTCAAGGTGTGCACGCGGTGCCTGCACGCCAACAAAATTCGTCGCGCCCCGCGCGGACAGGCGGCGGCGGTCTGACGGGTACCATGGACCTCGAACGGGGTGTTGAGAGGGGAGCCCCTGCGGCTCCCCTTTTTCGCGATTGTAGAGGGTAGATGGTAGAAGGCAGATAGCACCGGACCTTCTATCGATGCCCAACGCAGTCTACCATCGACTTTCCACCATCTACCATCTCTTGCCGTGCCCACCGCCCTCATCACCGGCATCACCGGCCAAGACGGCTCCTACCTCGCCGAGTTCCTGCTCGCGAAGGGCTACCGGGTTGTCGGCCTCGTGCGGCGCTCCTCCACGACGCCGTACGAGCGCATCGCGCACCTCGTGGACCGTGTCGAGCTGCTGTCGGCCGACCTCCTCGACCAGACGTCGCTCGTGGATGTCATGGACGCGGTCACGCCGGACGAGATCTATAACCTCGCCGCGCAGAGCTTTGTCGCGACGTCCTGGACGCAGCCCGTGCTCACCGGCGAGTTCACGGCGCTGGGCGTCACGCGCATGCTCGAGGCGATGAAGCGCGCGTGCCCCAAGGCGCGCTTCTATCAGGCAAGCTCTTCGGAGATGTTCGGCAAGGTCACCGAGACGCCGCAGAAGGAGAACACGCCCTTCTATCCGCGCTCGCCGTACGGCGTGGCCAAGGTCTATGGCCACTGGATCACGGTGAACTACCGCGAGTCGTTCGGCCTCTACGCGGCGAGCGGCATTCTCTTCAATCACGAGAGTCCGCGCCGCGGCCTCGAGTTCGTGACGCGAAAGGTCACCGACGCGGTGGCGCGCATCAAGCTCGGACACGCCAGCGAGGTCGTCCTCGGCACGCTCACCGCGCACCGCGACTGGGGCTACGCCGCCGACTACGTGGACGCGATGTGGCGCATGCTGCAGCAGGACGAGCCGGGCGACTACGTCGTCGGCACGGGACACACGTGGACGGTCCAGCAGCTCTGCGAGGCCGCCTTTGCGCACGCGGGGCTCGACTGGCGCGCGCACGTGAAGGTGGACGCGCGCTTCATGCGCCCGGCCGAAGTGGACCTCCTCGTCGCCGATCCGTCTAAGGCGCGCGCCACGCTCGGTTGGGAGCCGACGGTGGACTTCCACGCGCTCGTGCGGATGATGGTGGACGCTGACCTCGCGCGTCACCGCGCGACGGGTTGACGTGGCGCGCGCCCTCGTCACCGGCGCCGCCGGCTTCGCAGGGCAGTGGTTGTGCCGGGCTCTCCTTCTTGACGGATGGGAGGTGACCGGGGCCTCGCTCACCGGACCAGCGCCCGAAGGCGCCCTGTCGGGCGACGAGCGCGCGGCCGTGCGCTGGATGCTCGCCGACCTACGCGCCGAGGATGCCGTGGCCGATGTGCTCGACGCCGCGGCGCCCGATGCGGTGTTCCATCTCGCCGGCATTTCGTTCGTGCCGACTGCCCGCGAGGAGCCGGTCAACGTCTGCGAAACAAACGTGATGAGCGCCGTGGTCATGCTCGCCGACATTCGCCGTCGCCGCGCGGCGGGCGCGCTCGACCCGGCGATCGTTATCGTCGGCAGCGCGGAACAGTACGGCGCGCACGAGGCATCCGAAGGACCGCTGACCGAGAAGGCTGCGTGCCGGCCGCGTACCATTTACGCCGCGAGCAAGGGGGCGCAGGAGGTCTTCGCCCTCGAGGCGGCGCGCGCCGACGGCCTGCGCGTCGTCTGCACGCGCAGCTTCAACCACTCTGGGCCGGGGCAGGCGCCGCACTTTCTCATCCCCGCGCTCGTGGGACGCGTACTCGCGGCGCGCTCCGGCGGCTCGCGCACCATTCCCATCGGCAATGGGCATACCACGCGCGACTTCCTCCATGCCGAGGATGTGGCGCGCGCCTATCTTTCGCTCGCGGCGCATGGTGTTCCTGGCGAGGTCTACAATGTCTGCTCCGGCACCGGCGTGACCGTCGAGGCGCTTGCCCGCGCCGTCTGCGCGCGGGCCGGTGTGGATGCTGCGCCGGTGGGCGACCCGGCGTTGCGCCGCGCCGTGGACGTGCCGTGGCTCGTAGGCGACAACTCGAAGCTCCGCTCGACGACTGGCTGGGCTCCCCGGCGGTCGCGCACCGACATCATTGACGACTTGCTGCATGCCGCGTCGCACTGACATTCACCGCATTCTGCTCATCGGCTCTGGTCCCATCGTCATTGGCCAGGCCGCCGAGTTCGACTACTCCGGCACGCAGGCCGCCAAGGCGCTGCGCGAGGAAGGGTACGAGGTCATCCTCGTCAACTCGAACCCGGCGACCATCATGACCGACCCGGAGGTCGCCGACCGCACGTACATCGAGCCGGTGACGCCGGAGTTCGTGGAGCTCATCATCGCCCGCGAGCGCCCCGACGCGCTCCTTCCGACAATGGGCGGCCAGACGGCGCTCAACGTCGCCATGGCGCTGCACGAGAACGGCGTGCTTGCGAAGTACGGCGTCGAATTGATCGGCGCCAACGCGCGCGCCATCGCCGTGGCCGAGGACCGCAAGCTCTTTGGCGAGGCGATGGAGAAGATCGGGCTCAAGTGCCCGCAGGGGAAGATTGCAACCACCCTCGAGGATGCGATCGAGATCGCCGAGTTCACGGGCTTCCCAGCGATCATCCGCCCCGCGTTCACGCTCGGCGGTTCGGGCGGCGGCGTCGCGTACAACCGCGAAGAGTACGAACTCATCGTCAAGCGCGGGCTCGCCGAATCGCCCATCTCGCAGGTGCTGATCGAGCGCTCGCTGCTCGGCTGGAAGGAGTTTGAGCTCGAGGTGATGCGCGACAAGGACGACAACGTCGTCATCATCTGCTCGATCGAGAACCTCGACCCGATGGGCGTGCACACCGGCGATTCGATCACCGTCGCACCGGCGATGACGCTCACCGACCGCGAGTACCAGCGGATGCGCGACGCCTCCATCAAGGTGATTCGCGAGATCGGCGTCGACGCCGGCGGCTGCAACATCCAGTTCGCACTCAATCCGACCAACGGCGACCTGATTGTCATCGAAATGAACCCGCGCGTGTCGCGGTCGTCGGCGCTAGCGTCGAAGGCCACCGGGTTTGCGATCGCAAAGATCGGCACCAAGCTCGCCGTGGGGTACCGCCTCGACGAGCTGCCCAACGACATCACGAAGACGACGCCGGCCAGCTTCGAGCCCGTGCTCGACTACGTCGTCGTGAAGTGCCCGCGCTTTGCGTTCGAGAAATTCCCGGGCGCCAACCCGGGGCTGACGACGCAGATGAAGAGCGTCGGCGAGTCCATGGCCATCGGCCGCACGTTCAAGGAAGCGTTCCAGAAGGGACTGCGCGCACTCGAGAACAGCCGGCAAGGCTGGGACATTGGGCCGCGACTGATTGACGACCGCCTCGCCGACGAATCGCTCGAGACGCTGCGTGCCGCGCTGCAGATGCCGACGCCAGAGCGGATCTTCCAGGTGAAGCGCGCGATGCTCGCCGGCATGAGCCACAAGGAGTTGTACGAGCTCACGGCCATCGACCCGTGGTTCCTCGCCCAGTTGCAGGAGCTGCTGGATGCCGAGCGCGCCTACGCGACGCTGCCCGCGGTGACCGACGCGGTGCTGTTGCGCATGAAGCGGATGGGATTCGCCGACGCCCAACTCGCGCGACTGCGCGGTGAGGGGGAGGCGGAGGTTCGCGAGCGCCGGTGGAAGAGCGGGATGCGGCCGGTGTACAAGATGGTGGACACCTGCGCCGGCGAGTTCCCGTCGAGCACGCCGTACCTGTACAGCACGTGGGACGAGGAATCCGAGGCGCCGCGCACAGGGCGGCCGTCGGTCGTCATTCTCGGCTCTGGGCCGAATCGCATCGGGCAGGGCGTGGAGTTCGACTACTGCTGCGTGCGCGCCGTGATGGCGCTGCGCGAACGCGGGTACGAGACGATCATGATCAACTCGAATCCCGAGACGGTCTCCACCGATTACGACACGAGCGACAAGCTGTACTTCGAGCCGCTCACGCTCGAGCACGTCCTCGAGATCGTCGCGCGCGAGCAGCCGATCGGCGTGATCGTGCAGCTTGGCGGGCAAACGCCGCTCAAGCTGACACGCGGACTCGAGGCGGCCGGGGTGAGAATCCTCGGCACGTCGCCCGACGCGATTGACGCCGCCGAAGACCGCCGCCGCTTCGAGGCGATGGCACGCGGACTCGGGGTGGCGCAACCACCCAACGGCACAGCGACCAGCGTCGATGCGGCCGTGGAGATCGCGCACGGAGTCGGCTATCCGGTGCTTCTGCGGCCAAGCTACGTGCTGGGCGGCCGCGCGATGGAGATCGTGTACGACGAGACCGCCTTGCGCGACTACTTCCAGCGCGCGGTGCGCGTCTCGGAGGACCGCCCGGTGCTTATTGACCGCTTCCTTGAGGACGCGTGGGAGGCGGACGTGGACGCGTTGAGCGACGGCGAGACGATCGTGATTGGCGGCGTGATGCACCACATCGAGGACGCCGGCATCCATTCCGGCGACTCGGCGTGCGTCCTGCCGCCGCTGCAGCTCTCCGAGAAAGACGCTGACGAGATGCGCGCCCACACCGTGGCGTTCGCCAAGGCGCTGGGCGTGGTCGGGCTCATCAACGCGCAGTACGCGGTGAAGGACGGCGTGGTGTACGTGCTCGAGGTCAACCCGCGGGCGAGCCGCACGATTCCGTTCGTCTCGAAGACCATCGGCGTGCCGCTCGCGTCGCTGGCCGCGCGCGTCATGCTCGGCGAGAAGCTCACGGATATTGGATATACGAAGGAGATCATCGCGCCGTACGTCGCGGTGAAGGAGGCGGTCTTCCCGTTTGCCAAGTTCCACGAATACGACCCGATCCTCGGCCCCGAGATGCGCTCGACCGGCGAAGTGATGGGGATTTCCCACTCGTTCGGCACCGCATTCGCCAAGGCGGAGCTGGCGGCCGGCAACGGCCTTCCCCTCGAGGGGATGGTGATGCTGACCGTCAACGACCATGACAAACCCAGGGCGGTCGAGATCGCCCAGCGTCTCCACGCGATGGGCTTCGGCCTCGTGGCGACGACCGGCACGGCGCGGTACCTGCGCGAGCGGGGCGTCCCGTGCGACGCGGTGAAGAAGGTGAGCGAGGGCCGGCCGAACGGCATTGACCTGCTGGTCAACGGCGAGGTGCACCTGCTCATCAACACGCCGCTGGGCCAGCGGTCGCAGAAGGACGACTACTCGTTGCGGCAGGTCGCCATCTCCCAGCGCGTGCCGTACACGACGACGCTGTCGGCGGCGAGCGCCGCGACCGACGCCATCCAGTCGCTGCGCGAACGGCCAAAAACGGTGCGCAGCGTGCAGGAGTGGCTGGCGGACATCGCGTGAGGCGGGCGCGGCGCACGCCGGGCCGCCGTGTAGCGCTCGCGCCGCGCACCCCCGAGATTATTCCCCATGACTGAAGCCTGGGTTCACCCCTCCTCGTTCGTGGACGACGGCGCCGTGATCGGCGCCGGCACCAAGGTGTGGCACTTCTGTCACGTCATGCCTGGGGCCGTGATCGGCGAGCGCTGTTCGCTCGGCCAGAACGTCGTCGTCATGAACGGCACGAAGATCGGAAACAATGTGAAGATCCAGAACAACGTCTCGATCTACGAGGGCGTGGAACTGGAGGACGACGTCTTCTGCGGCCCGTCCATGGTCTTCACGAACGTCATCAACCCGCGGAGCGCGGTATCGCGCAAGCACGAGTATCAGGCGACGCTGGTGATGCGCGGCGCGTCCATCGGCGCGAACGCCACCATCGTCTGCGGTGTGACGCTGGGACGGTACAGCTTCGTCGGAGCCGGCGCGGTGGTGGTGAAGAACGTGCCCGATTATGCGCTCGTCACGGGCGTCCCGGCGCGCCGCACCGGGTGGATGTGCGAGTGTGGCGTGAAGCTGCGCGAGGACATCATGCAACTTGAATGCCCCGCTTGCGGCCGGACCTACGCACGTCGCGGCGAGAAGGTCACGCCGGCGGCGGCGGGTGAGCGGTGAGCGCGCGCTCGTTCACGGTCGCGCTCGTCGGATGCGGGCGCATCGCGCATAACCACTTTGAGGCGATCGCCGGCCTTGCCGGCATGTCATTGAGCGCCGTCTGCGACATCGTCGAGGAGCGCGCGCGCGCAGCGGGTGAGAAGTGGGGCGTGCCCTGGTTCACCTCGTACGACGAGATGCTGAAGCAGTCGGAGTGCGACGTGGTGGTCGTCGCCACGCCGTCGGGCCTGCACGCCGCGCACGGCATCAAGGCATCGCAGGCCGGCAAACACGTGGTGTGCGAGAAGCCGATGGCCATCACACTGTCGTCGGCCGACGCGCTCGTGCAAGCGTGCGACGACGCCGGCGTCCGGCTCTTCGTGGTCAAGCAGAACCGCCTCAACCCGGCCGTCCAGCTGTTGCGGCGTGCGGTGGACCGCGGTCGCTTCGGTCGCATCTACATGGTGAACAGCACCGTGCGCTGGGCGCGGCCGCAGGACTACTACGACCAGGCGCCGTGGCGCGGGACGTGGGAGTTCGATGGCGGCGCGTTCATGAACCAGGCCTCACACTACGTGGACCTCGTCCAGTGGCTGATCGGACCCGTCGAGAGCGTCATGGCGCGCACTGCGACGCTTGCACGACGCATCGAAGCGGAGGACTCGGGAGCGGCGATCCTCAAGTTCCGCAACGGCGCCCTCGGCGTGCTCGAGGTCACGATGCTCACATACCCGCGAAACCTCGAGGGCTCAATCACCATCATCGGCGAGACCGGCACGGTGAAGATCGGCGGCACCGCGGTGAACAAGGTCGAGCACTGGCAGTTCGCCTCGTACGATGACGACGACAAGCGCATAGAGCAGGCGACGACGGACCCGCCGAACGTCTACGGTTTCGGGCACGCGGGATACTACCGCAACGTGCTCGCGGTATTGCGCGGCGAGGCGGTGGCCGATACCGACGGTCGGTCGGGGCGGAAATCGCTCGAGCTGATCCTCGGTATCTACGAGTCGGCGAAGACAGGACGAGAGGTGCCGCTTCCGCTCCGGAGCACGATCTAGAGAGAGGCGCGGGAAGGGGCGCGGAGGCTTGGTTCGGGGGGACGGGTGCAGTGAAGGGGAGGGGAACGAAAACCCTCCGGGCCGTACGCCGAGAGAGCGTGAGGAGCGCGAGAGGCGGCCGTCTCGCCCTTCAGCGTTCTTGTCGCGCGGGAAGTCTACCTGGGCCAGCCTTCGTCTTCACTCCGGCCCCCGTCCTCCACTCGTCCTCTCTCACCGAGCCTCCGTACTCCGCACCCCTCGCTCCTCCCCCGCGAGCCTCCCATTCGGGAGGCTCGCGGAGTAACTTTCTCCGGTTACGACAACTATAAGGGGGATTCCCTATCCCCTCCCTCCGTATTCCCGCCATGGCCGTCCCACTTCTCGACCTCCGCGCCCAGCACGCGACCATCCGCGACCAGATGGTCGCGTCCATTCTGAAGGTCGTGGATGACCAAGCGTTCATCCTCGGCAAGCCGGTCGCTGATCTCGAAGCCGAAATCGCCAGACTCTCGAACACGAAATACGCGGTCGGCTGCGCGAGCGGCACCGACGCGCTTTTGATCGCGTATCGCGCGATCGGTGCAGTGGCGGGCAGCGAGATCATCACGTCGCCGTTCACGTTCTTCGCCACCGGCGGCGCCATTCACAATGTCGGCGCGAAGCCGGTCTTTGTGGACATTGACCCGAAGACCTTCAACATCGAGCCGGCGGCCGTGGGCTCGGCGATCACCACGAAGACCAAGGCGATTGTGCCGGTGGATCTGTTCGGGCAGGTCGCGGCGATGGAGGAAGTGGCGAAAGTCTCGAAGGGGATTCCGGTCATCGAAGACGCCGCGCAGAGCATCGGTGCGCGCCGCAAGATTGACGGGACGTGGCGCATGGCGGGCGAAGTGGCCACCATCGGCACCTTCTCGTTCTTCCCGTCCAAGAACCTGGGCGGCTACGGCGACGGCGGCGCGGTGGTGACGCAGGACGAGGGGCTTTACAACGAGCTCATGCGCCTGCGCACGCACGGCAGCACCAAGACCTATCTGCACGAGATCGTCGGTTACAACTCGCGCCTCGACGCCCTGCAGGCGGCGGCGTTGCTCGCCAAACTGCCGCACCTCACCGCGTGGAGCGCGAAGCGCCGCGCCAACGCCGCGTTCTACAACCAGGCGTTCGCGGACGTCGCCGAAGTGACGACGCCGTACACCGAGCCGGCGAGCGAGTCCATCTTCAACCAGTACACCATCCGCGTGCCGCGCCGCGACGAGGTCAGGGCGCACCTAACGGCGAAGGGAATCGGCCACTCGGTGTATTACCCGCTCTCGCTGCATCTCCAGCCCTGCTTCGCGTACCTCGGCTACAAGGCGGGTCAGTGCCCCGAGTCTGAGCGGGCGTCCCAGGAAGTGATCTCGCTCCCGATTTACCCCGAACTCACGCCGGCCCAGCTCGATGAAGTCGTCGCGGCGGTGCGCGGCTTCTTCGGCAGGTAACCCGGATTTGACCATGACGAGCATTCGCGACCGGCTGCAGCAGCGCATCGACTCCCGCGAGGCGGTCTGCGCCGTGGTGGGCCTCGGTTACGTGGGTCTCCCTCTCGTGATGGAACTGTGCGAGGCGGGCTTCCACGTGATTGGCTACGACGTGCAGCAGCGTGTCGTGGACCTGCTGATGCGCGGCGAGTCGCACATTCAGGACGTCCCGGCGGCGCAGGTGGCCAAGCACGTCAAGAGTGGGCTGCTGGTCGCGACGACCGACGAAGCGCGACTGGCCGAGGCCGACACGGTGTCCATCGCGGTCCCGACGCCGCTCGCGAAGACACGCGATCCGGACATGACGTTCGTGATCGCGGCGTCCGACGCGGTGGCGCGTCACGCGCATCCCGGCATGCTCGTGGTGCTGGAGAGCACCACGTATCCGGGAACGACGCGCGACTTGCTGATGCCGGCGCTCGAAGCGCGCGGACTGACGATCGGTGAGGACGCGTTCCTCGCCTTTTCGCCCGAGCGCGTGGACCCCGCCAATCCGGTCTACAATACGAAGAACACGCCGAAGGTGGT
Source organism: Gemmatimonadota bacterium (assembly GCA_023249305.1). Classification (GTDB taxonomy): domain Bacteria; phylum Gemmatimonadota; class Gemmatimonadetes; order Gemmatimonadales; family Gemmatimonadaceae; genus PNKL01. The sequence continues at coordinate 17,380 of JAHFCU010000011.1, read as the reverse complement.
GGGTGGCATAACGGCAGCGTGCACCGACATGGCGTCGCGCCTATACGCGACGTGTATCAGCCGCACGGTGCCGGTGTCATCGCCCGAGGCCGCGGAGTTGGTGAAGCTGCTCGAGAACACGTTTCGCTCGGTGAACATCGGCCTCGTGAACGAGATGGCCATCGTCTGCGACCGGCTGGGCGTGGATGTGTGGGAGGTCATCGAGGCCGCCGCCACCAAGCCGTTCGGCTTCATGAAGTTCACGCCCGGCCCGGGCATCGGCGGCCACTGCATCCCGCTCGACCCGCACTACCTGGCGTGGAAGATGCGGACGCTGAACTACAAAACGCGCTTCATCGACCTCGCGAGCGAGATCAACAGCGCGATGCCCGCGTTCGTCGTCGAGAAGGTGGCGCGCGCACTGAACGACACGAAGAAGGCCGTCAACGGCGCGCGCGCCCTCGTACTCGGCGTCGCGTACAAGCGGGACATCGACGATATGCGCGAGAGCCCGGCGCTCGATGTCATCAAGTTGCTCGAGGAGCAGGGCGCACATGTCGAGTACCACGATCCGCACGTGCCACGCTACCACGAGGACGGCCACGAGGTGGTGGGCGTGCCGCTCACCGACGAAGTGCTGGTCGCGGCAGACGTCGTCGTGATCGTCACCGAGCACAAGGCGGTGGATTACCAGCGCGTGGTGAATCTCGCGTCGCTGGTGGTGGACACGCGCCATGCTACGGCGACCCTGCGGCCGGGCAAGGCGCGCATCGTCTCGCTCACGCCCGACGCGCCCAAGCTCCCGCAACACGCGTGATCTCCCGTCTCCCGTCTTCCATCTACCGTCTCTGGCGATGAACATCACCGTCGTCGGTTCCGGATACGTCGGCCTCGTCGCCGGTGCCTGCTTCGCCGAAACCGGCAGCAGCGTCACCTGCGCCGACATCGACCAGGCCAAGATTGACGGGCTGCAGAAGAACATCCTGCCCATCTTCGAGCCCGGGCTCGACACGCTCGTCGAGCGGAACCAGGGGGCGGGCCGCCTGCGGTTCACTACCGATATCGCGGGTTCGGTAGCATGGGCGGACGTCGTCTTCATCGCCGTCGGCACGCCACAGGACGAGGATGGCTCCGCCGACCTCAAGCACGTGCTCGCCGTCGCCGATGTGATCGGCAAGCACATGGCGCGCGAGACCGTCGTCGTCACGAAGTCCACGGTGCCGGTCGGCACCGCGGAGAAGGTGCGCACCGCCGTAGCCGCGAACGCCAAGTTCCCCTTCCACGTCTGCTCGAATCCCGAGTTCCTCAAGGAAGGCGCGGCCATAGACGACTTCCTCAAGCCCGACCGCGTCGTGCTCGGCGCCGAGAGCGACTTTGCGCGCTCGGTGATGGCCGAGTTGTATGCACCGTTCGTGCGCACGGGCAAGCCGATCATCTTCATGGACATCCCGTCGGCGGAGATGACCAAGTACGCCGCCAACTCCATGCTGGCGACGCGCATCTCGTTCATGAACGAGATGGCCGGGCTCTGCGAGAAGGTCGGCGCCAGCGTGGACCTCGTGCGCAAGGGAATCGGCAGCGACTCACGCATCGGGTCGGCGTTCCTGTTTCCGGGCCCAGGCTACGGCGGCTCGTGCTTCCCGAAGGACGTGCAGGCGCTGCTGCGCACCGCGCACAGCGTGAACGCGCCGCTTGCGGTGCTCGAGGCGGTGGAAGAAGCCAACGCGCGCCAGAAGACGGTGCTCGGCGCCAAGCTCGCGGCCGCGCTCGGCTTGCTGAAGGGGAAACGCATCGCCATCTGGGGGCTCGCGTTCAAGGCGAACACCGACGACATGCGTGAATCGCCGTCCTTGGTGCTCATCGAGCAGGTGCTGCAGGCCGGAGGCACCGTCTGCGCGCACGATCCGGCGGCGCTGCACGAGGCGAAACGGCGACTGGGCGACGCCATCGACTACGCCGCGAATGGGTACGACGCGTTGACCGGCGCTGACGCGCTCGTGGTGGTCACCGACTGGAACGAGTACCGGTTTCCTGACTTCGCTCGCATCAAGGCCGCACTGAAGGCGCCGGTGCTGATTGATGGTCGCAACCTGTACGACCCGGTGAAGATGGCGAAGCTCGGCTTCACCTACCGCTCCATCGGGCGGGAGCAGGCATGAGGGTCCTCATCACCGGCGCGGCGGGCTTCCTCGGCTCGCACCTCTGCGACCGCTTTCTGCGCGACGGGCACGAGGTGGTGGGGCTCGATAATTTCATCACCGGCCACGCCGACAACATCGCCCACCTCACGGGGAACGCGCGGTTCTCGTTCCTGCGACACAACATCTCGGAGTTCACGTACGTCGCTGGCCCGCTCGACGGCGTGCTGCACTTCGCGTCGCCCGCCAGCCCGATTGATTACCTCGAGCTTCCGATCCAGACGCTCAAGGTCGGGTCACTCGGCACGCACAACGCGCTCGGCATCGCCAAGGCGAAAGGGGCGCGGTTCTTCCTGGCGTCCACGAGCGAGGTGTACGGCGATCCGCTCGTGCATCCGCAAGTCGAGTCGTACTGGGGGAACGTGAACCCCATCGGACCGCGCGGCGTGTACGACGAAGCGAAGCGCTTCGCCGAGGCGATCACCATGGCGTACCACCGATTCCACGGTCTCGACACGCGCATCGTCCGCATCTTCAACACGTATGGCCCGCGCATGCGGCCGCGCGACGGGCGCGTAGTGTCCAATTTCATCGTGCAGGCGCTCAACGGCGAGCCGATCACCATCTACGGCGACGGTTTGCAAACGCGGTCATTCTGTTACGTGGACGACGAGGTGGAGGGTCTGTACCAGCTCTTCCTCAAGGGCGACGCCAACCCGTGCAACATTGGGAATCCCGACGAGTACACTGTGAAGCAGCTCGCCGAAATCGTTGTTGAACTCACGGGCACCAAAGCCCCCATCGTGTACGAGCCGCTTCCCGAAGACGACCCCAAGGTGCGTCAGCCCGACATCACGCGCGCGAAGACGATGCTTGGCTGGACGCCGCAGGTGGGCGTCCGCACCGGGGTGCAGCGCACCATTGACTATTTCCGCACGCTTATCGGGTCGCCGCGCATGGCGCCCCGCGCGCGCTGAACCACCGCCTCCCAGCCGGGTACTTCTCCGACGTGATCATTCGCCGCCGCCTCCCGCTCCTCCTGCTCGCCGCGCTCGCCGCGCTCACCCCGCTTGCGGCGTGCCGGCAGGCGTTTGTCCCGAGCAAGTTCGCCAGCGACCAGAAGCTCTTCGAAGCGTCGCTGCTGCGGCTGCAGAAGAAGAAGTGGGACGACGCCGTGGCCGGCTTTGAGAAGCTGACGCTCAACCTGTCGAGCCGCGACACGCTGCTTCCGCTCGCACATCTGTATCTCGCGCGCGCCTACACCGGGCGCTCGGAGCACCTGCTCGCCGCGCAGGAGTACAGCAAGCTCGCCGAGAGCTTCGCCGACGACTCGCTGGCCGATGATGCGCTGTACGAGTCCGGACGCAGCTACTCTCGGCTGTGGCGCCGTCCGTCGCTCGATCCGCAATACGGCCAACTGGCGCAGGTGCAGTATCGCCTGATGATGACGTTGTATCCCGACTCGCCGCTCCGGAGCAGCGCGGACGCGGAACTGAAGCGGCTGGATGAGTGGTTCGCGACGAAGGACTTCGACACGGGAGACTCGTACTTCCGCCGCAAGGCCTACGATTCCGCGATCATCTACTTTCGCGACGTGGTGAAGAATTTCCCGAACACCGATCGCGCGCGGCAGGCGATGATCCGCATGGTCGAGGCGTACCGGTCGCCGGTGATGAACTACCGCGAGGACGCCAAAGAGGTGTGCGCCACGCTGTTGACCCTGTACCCGGCTGATGCGGCCGTGGCCAAGGTGTGCGCGGGGATGGCGCCGGTGAAGGACTCGACCGTGACGCCGGCCAAGCCGGCACCCTAGCGCATGCGGATCGGCGTTTTCGGCGGGACCTTCGACCCGCCGCACCTCGGGCACTGGCTCGCGGCGGTGGACGCCGCCGAGGCGCTCTCGCTCGACCGGGTGGCGTGGATCCCTGCGGCGCAGCAACCGCTGAAAGCCCACGTGACCTCGGCCGAGGCGACGCATCGCCTCGCTATGACACGACTCGCGGTTGAAGGTGACGCGCGGTTCGTCGCGGATGCGCTCGAGCTGGAACGGGGCGGAACGTCGTTCATGGTGGATACGCTCCGAGCGTATCGGACGCGGCAGCCGGACGCGGCACTGTTCCTGCTGCTTGGAGCGGACGCGGCGGTCTTGCTGCCGAAGTGGCGGGAACCGGAGACCATCCGGTCGTTGGCGCAAATCGTTGTGCTCACGCGGGGCGGGGAGGACATGGTGCTCCCTGACGGCGCGCGATCGCTCTCCACACGGCGTGTAGACGTGTCGGCGACCGAAATCCGCGCGCGGGTCGCGGCGGGGCGTTCCGTACGTGGCTTTGTGACCGACGCCGTGGCTGCGTACATCGCGGCACACGGCCTGTACCGATAGAGGGGATTGAATGTTCAAGAAGCTGCTCGGCTCCGTGTTCGGCTCACGGCATGAACGCGAACTCAAGCGCATCCGGCCAATCCTCGTGGAAATCGAGGAGCACGGCCGCCGCTTGGTGTCCGTCGGTGACGACGAGTTGCGCGCACAAACGGAGAAGTTTCGCGGCGTCATCACCGAGCGCACACATTCTCTCTCAGACCGCATCGCGGTGCTGAAGGAGCAGAAGCGCACGGCGGCCGACGCGGCGGAGCGCGAGCGGCTGGACACGCTGTTGAGCGGCGCCGACGGTCGCGGTGGCGTGGAGGCCGACTACCGCCGCGCCATTCACGACGTGCTTGATGAACTACTCCCCGAGGCGTTCGCCACCGTGCGCGAGGCGGCGAAGCGACTGCTGGCCACGAAGGTGATGGTGACCGGGCGCGAGATCGAGTGGAACATGGTGCACTACGACGTGCAGCTGATCGGCGGCATCCAGCTGCACCTCGGTCGCATCGCGGAGATGGCGACGGGCGAGGGCAAGACGCTCGTCGCGACTCTCCCGCTCTACCTGAATGCGTTGCCAGGGCGCGGCGCGCATCTCGTGACGGTGAACAACTACCTTGCCCGCCGCGACTCGCAGTGGATGGGCCATGTCTTCTCGTGGCTCGGCCTCACGGTCGCGTGCCTCGACGATACCGAGCCCGGGACGCCCGGGCGCCGGGCCGCGTACCATGCGGACATCACGTACGGCACGAACAACGAGTTCGGCTTCGACTATCTGCGCGACAACATGGTCGTCGCCACCGACCAGCGCGTGCAGCGCCCGCACGTCTATGCGATCGTGGACGAAGTGGACTCGGTGCTTATTGACGAGGCCCGCACGCCGCTGATCATCTCGGGGCCCGTCGGCAACGAGAGCGATGGCCAGTACGCCGAGTACAACGCATCGGTGACGCGACTTGTGCGCCGACAGACGGAACTGGCCAACGACCTCGTGGCGCGCGGCGAGAAGGCGCTCGAGGCGCGCGATCATGACGCCGCCAGACTCGCCTTCTACAAGGCGCAGCTCGGCAGTCCCAAGAACAGGCGTCTGCTCAAGGCGTTGCAGGAGCAGGGCGTCAAGATGCTTGTGCAGAAGCAGGAGCTCGAGGTGATCGCCGACCGCAAGCTGCCGTCGGCCAAACAGGTGTACCGCGACCTCGAGGACGATTTGCTCTTCGTGCTCGACGAGCGTGGCCACACCGTGCACCTCACCGACCGGGGTGTGGACTTCCTCAGTCCGTCGGACCACGACCAGTTCGTGCTCCCCGACATCTCCACGGAAGTGCACCGCATCGAACACCACGCCAGCATGTCGGGCGCCGAGAAGCTGGAGGCGCGCCGCGTCATCGAGGCCGAGTACGCCCTCAAGAGCGAGAAGCTGAACATCATCCATCAGCTCCTGCGCGCGCACTCGCTCTATGAGAAGGATGTGAACTATGTCGTGGTGGATGGGCAGGTGCTCATCGTCGACGAGTTCACGGGCCGCACGATGCACGGACGCCGCTGGAGCGAGGGGCTGCACCAGGCGGTGGAGGCCAAAGAAGGGGTGCAGGTGAAGGGCGAGACGCAGACGCTCGCCACGATCACCATTCAGAACTACTTCCGCATGTACGAGAAGCTGGCGGGCATGACCGGCACCGCCGAGACCGAGGAGACGGAGTTCTTCCAGATCTACGGGCTCGAGGTGGCGGTGATTCCCACCAACCAGCCAGTCATCCGCGACGACCGCCACGACCTCGTGTACAAGACGCGGCGCGAAAAATTCAATGCCATCGTTGAGGAATCGCAGCGCCTGCATGGCCTCGGCTTCCCGGTGCTCGTCGGCACGACGTCGGTGGAGGCGTCGGAAACGGTGTCGCGGTTGTTCACGCGCGCCGGCCTCAAGCACCAGGTGCTGAACGCCAAGTATCACCAGCGCGAGGCCGAGATCGTCGCGCTCGCCGGGCAATTCAGCGCCGTGACGATCGCGACGAACATGGCCGGCCGCGGCACCGACATCAAGCTCGGCGATGGCGTCATTCCCTCGAAACCGTCACGCATCAAGGATCCGGACGGCAACGAGATCGACGTGTCAGAATGCGGCGGGTTGCACATCATTGGCTCCGAACGGCACGAGTCGCGGCGCATCGACCGCCAGCTGCGCGGCCGCGCCGGCCGCCAGGGCGACCCGGGCGCGTCACAGTTCTTCCTCTCGCTCGAGGACGACCTGATGCGCCTGTTCGGGTCGGACCGCATCGCCCGGCTCATGGACCGGCTCGGCGCGCAAGAGGGCGAGATGCTCACGCATCCGCTGATCACGCGGAGCATCGAGCAGGCCCAGAAGCGCGTCGAGCTGCAGAACTTCCAGAGCCGCAAGCGACTGCTCGACTACGACGACGTGATGAACCAGCAGCGCGAGGTCATCTACAACCTGCGCGCGTTCGCGCTCGAGGGCGGCGAGGAGCTGAAGGGCGAGGCGATCAAAATGGTCGAGTCGGCCGTCGGCCGTCGCATCGAGACGACACTGGCCGTCTTTGATACCGCGCTCGACTGGGACCTCGATCTCGTGCGGCAGGACCTGCTGATGCACTACCTGCTGACCGTGCCGTGCTTCGAGCCCGACGGCACGCGGCCGCAGACCGTGGTCGATGCGCGGCAGCACGGGGCCGAAGCGGGGACGAAGGCGTTCCACGCGAAGTTGGAACAATTGGCCGAGCACGCGGCGCAGGTGCTGGCCCTCGTGATGCTCAACGTGCTGGACGAGAAGTGGAAGGACCACCTGTACGACCTCGACCAGCTGCGCAACTCTATCGGCTACCGCGCATGGGGGCAGAAGGACCCGCTGCTGGAGTACAAGCAAGAGGCCTACACGATGTTCGTGGACCTCATGACCGACATTCAGCACACGTTCACGGAGCGGTTCCTGCGCGTGCAGCTGATGTACGAGCAGCCGGCGCCGCCCGCTGCGCCCGAGCCGAGGCGCCGGTTCAATGCGCTCGGCGTCGCCGAGGATGTGCCGGAGGGTGAGGTCGTGGACATCGGGCCCGCCGAGTCGCCGTCGGACGGTGAGATGGTGAAGGCCGATCCGTTGGTCGTCGGCGCGGGGCGCGCGCGTTCGCTGAGTGGTGCGCTGGGTGCGGAGCGGCCGGGGGCCATGGGCGTGCAGGACTGGTCCACGGTGGGTCGCAACGATCCCTGCCCGTGCGGGTCGGGCAAGAAGTACAAGAAGTGCCACGGGGCCACGGTCTAACGGCCCGTCCGGGTGGCAAGGCGTTTCCCCGGATCGTCTGTCTTGTGCGGTGCCCCGTTGCGCATCGGAGTGTTGCACGCAAGCTTGGGACGTAGAGGCTTGGCACACCCGTCCAGTTGAATGGAGGGTTCATGCGCGTGCTGAGAATGGCGGCTCTCGTCGCGGCGTTTGCCGCAAGCGCGGCCGCGCAGGTGCAGAAGCCGCTTGAAGCGTCCCTGCGTCGGGGCGCGATCGAGGCGCTGTTCGCCGTGGACCAGCCGGCGTACGTGGCGGTCTTCGAGGCGATTCCGGGGCAGGGTATTCAACAGCTGTTCCCACGGTCGTCCTATCAGGCGGAGCGCGCCGTCGACCCGGGCGAGTACCTGCTCTCGCGTCCATTCCGTTCGCAGTACTCATCGTACGGATGGTACACGGCCATGCCGTACGCGCGGCCGGTGTACATGCTCGACGCGACGGGACGCATCGAGGGCTACTACTACACGACTGGCTGGAGCGGGCCATACGGATCGCGGGGTCGGATGGACGTCGCCCCCACCCGCACACTGCTGATGGTCGCTTCGCGCCTGCCGCTGCGCCTCGTGGAGTCGCCGGACGCCGCTCGACACTGGTTGCAGCAGGTCGTCGGCTTCCGCGCGCTTTCATTCTCGGTTACGCCGCCGCAAGCCCTGCTCGACGACATCGTGGCCGCGATCCTCCCGGCGGGCGCGGGCATTGACGACGTTGTTGTCGACGTCCTCGAACTCACGGAGGCGGATTACGGTTGGCAGCGCATGGCCTCACAGAGCGTCACTTTCCGTTGTCCAGGCGGCGGCGTCTACCAAATGCGCGCCGAGTTCTTCTTCGGCTCGGGGGACTTCTGGTGCCCGACGCCGCGCGTCGCGTTGAGCGAAGGTTCTACGCCGCTCACGCCAAGCCAGCCATCGGTGGATACGTCGCACATCGAGGGCGTGCGATCAGCCCGCCGGGTCCCGAGCAAGACCGACGTCGCGAATGATCCCGAGCTGGTGCCGCGAGGCGCGCGGCCGCGGCCTGCCACGCCGACGTCAGACGCGCCGGTGATGCCGGTGGAGGACTACCACCTGTACACCCGGCGTCGGCACGACGGCGGCAGAGACGACGGCGTCCGTGCGTACGGACGCGGCGTCGGAACGATCGAGGCGCCAAGCCACGCAACCTTCACCGTTGGCTTGCCGCCGCTCGTTGAGGGAGTGCGTTCGCGAGGCGTTGTGGTGGTGACGGGCGCCTATGTGCCGCCGGTGCCCGGCGGGTCGGCGGGTGAGGGTGGCTATCGTTCGGGTCGGCCGACGGACGGGCCGTATCGGTCTAGCGGTGGCGCACAGAGCTCGGGTGGCTACAACGCCGGCGGAACGATGGCGACGTCGACGAACGCCACGGCGTCGTCAGCGGCGTCCGGCTCATCAGCGGCGAATGCGACCTCGACCTCGACCCCGGCGCAGGCGGCTCAGTCTGCGAGAAGTTCAGCGCACAGCGCCGAGGTGAAGGCGGCAAAGCCAAATCCAAATCCGGATCTGTAGTGCGGATGAGCAGTCGTGCGGCCCGGTGTGCGATGCGGCGCACCGGGCCGCGTTCGATTGGTGAGGCCTGCCGAGGCGCAGGCGCTACGATGCGAACATGACGGGACTGGCCATCGCTCCGCAGGGACTCGCGCCGCCCGACCGGCCGCGCGAACGGATGCGCGCGCTGGGTGCGCGCGCCCTGTCCGCGCCAGAACTGCTCGCGCTCGTGATAGGTCCAGGCACCCGGGGGCGGCCGGCGCTCGCGTTGGCGCACGAAGTGCTGAGGCGCGCCGACGGATCATTACGCCGGCTCAGCGATCGCCCTGCGGCGTCGCTCGCTGAAGTGCCCGGGCTTGGCGCAACGCGCGCCGCGGCCATCCACGCGGCGCTCGAGTTGGGGCGCCGCCTCGCCGGCGAAACGCCGGGCGAGGCGGCGCCGTTGCGCGCCCCGCGCGATGTGTGGCGCGCCTTCGCGCCAACCCTGGAAGACCTGCCCGTCGAGGAGTTTCACGTCGCGATCCTCGACGCGCAGCACCGGCTGGAACGCGACGTCTGCGTCACGCGCGGCATCCTGAACTCCTCGCTCGTGCACCCGCGCGAGGTCTTTCGCGAGGCGATCGCCGAGCGGGCGGCGGCGATCATCCTCGTGCATAACCATCCGAGCGGCGATCCCGCGCCGAGCGCCGACGATCGGAGCGTGACCGAGCAACTCGTGGCAGCCGGGCGTCTCCTCGACATCCCAGTGCACGACCATGTGATCATCGGGCGGGGGCGGTACCTGTCGTTTGCGGAGGCGGGGATGCTCTGAGCGAGGGACGAGGCACGGGGAGGAGTGCGGGGGCGAAGGAACCGGGAACGAGGGGAGGAACGGGGAGGGGGCGCTCACCAGATCGCCGCAAGGCTGGCGTGAAACGAGCGCCGGAGGGGCGCGCCACTTGACACGGGAGTGCTCCCAGTCAGTTTGATGGGAGAGACATGAGCTAACGGGGCCCCCGCCGAATTGCGGCGGGCCCCGTTTCTTGTCGCTCGCGCGTCCGGACCATCGCCATCGAAATCCGGAATCGGTCTCCGCCATCGCAATCCGAGTTCCAAATCCTCTGTCGCCTGTAATGATTGCTCCCGTCTTGACCGACATCATCCCGCACTGGGAGCTCAGCGCCGACGCTCATCCGGAGCGCCTCGACGCCGAGTTGCTGTCGCGTGCCTACCGGTTCAGCGAGAAGGCGCACACGGGGCAGTTCCGGCAAAACGGCGATCCGTACGTGACGCACTGCGTCGAGGTCGCAAAGATCCTGGCCGAGCTTCAGCTCGACACGGTGACGGTCGCGAGCGCGCTCGTGCACGACGTGATCGAGGACACGAACGTCACCCGCGAGGATGTCGAGCGCGAGTTCGGACGCGAGGTCGCGCAGATCGTGGATGGCGTCACGAAGATCGGCCACCTGCCGACGGGCTCGCGAGAAGAGCGGCAGGTGGAGAACTACCGCAAGCTCCTGCTCTCGATCGCGAAGGACGCGCGCGTCATCCTCATCAAGCTCGCGGATCGCCTGCACAACATGCGGACGCTCGAGCACCTCCCCGACGAGAAGCGGCACCGCATCGCGCTCGAGACGCGCGACCTCTATGCGCCGCTGGCACATCGCTTCGGCCTGGCCGCGATGAAGGCCGAACTCGAAGACCTGGCCTTCCGCTACCTCGAACCCGAGGAGTACCGCACGCTGGCGCGCCTCGTCCAGCAGACGCGCGCCGACCGCGAGACGCTCATCCAGAAAATGGCTGGCCCGCTGATGGAGCGGCTCAAGGAAGCCGGCGTGATCGTGCACGAAGTGAGCGGCCGGCCGAAGCACCTGTGGTCCATCCACAAGAAGATGCAAAAGGGCGACAAGTCGTACGATGACGTCTACGACCTCTACGCCATTCGCGTCCTCGTCGAGAACGTGCCGGAATGCTATCACGCACTCGGCGTGATCCACGGCTCGTGGTCGCCGCTGCAAGAGCGCATCAAGGACTACATCGCCCAGCCGAAGTCCAACGGCTACCAATCGCTGCACACAACGGTCTTCGGTCCCGACGGCACGCTCTTCGAGATCCAGATCCGCACGGCCGAGATGCATCGCACCGCTGACTACGGCATCGCGGCGCACTGGCGCTACAAGGAAGGCGACCGCGACCGCGGCGCCGACCTCGACCGCGCGCTCCACTGGTTCCGGCAGGTGCTCGAGCTGCAACTCGACGCCGAGACGCCGGACCAGTTCCTCGAGTTCCTGAAGCTCGACCTGTACCAGGACGAGATCTTCGTCTTCACGCCCAAGGGCGACGTCATCCAGCTTCCCAAGGGCGCGACGCCGATTGACTTCGCCTTCGCCGTGCACTCGGAACTCGGCCTGCATGTGCAGGGTGCCAAGGTCAACGGGCGCATCGTCCCGCTGTCGCGCGAGCTCCGCAACTCTGAAACAGTGGAGATCTCGCGCTCGCCGACGGCGCGCCCCAGCCGCGACTGGCTGGCGCACGTGCGCACGGGGCGCGCCCGGCACCGCATCCGGCAGTGGCTGCGCGTCGAGGAGCACAAGGCGTCGCGGCAGATCGGGCGCGAGATCCTCGACCGCGAGCTGCGCCGCCGCAAGCTGGCGAAGCTGACCGAGGACGACCTGTCGAAGGCCGCCGCCGCGCTCAAGCTCAACGACGCGGACCATGTGCTCGCCTCGATCGCGCAGGGCGACATCAACATCACGCAGCTGCTCAAGGCGCTGTATCCCGAGGTGGACGAGCACGCCGAGGCGCATCAGTTGCGCGCCAGCCCGCTGGAGCGCCTGCTCGATCGCATGAAGCGGTCGGACACCTCGCGCGGCATCCGCGTGCAGGGGGCCGACGGCCTGATGGTGCGCTACGCGCAGTGCTGCCAGCCCGTGCCCGGCGACTCGGTGGTCGGCTACGTAACGCGCGGACGCGGCGTCAGCATTCATCGCGCCGACTGCCCGAACCTGCTCTTCCTCGTGCATGAGCCGGAGCGGCGCCTCGAGATTGACTGGAAGCAGAGCGAGGGCGAGCGCTTCATCATCCGTCTGCACATCGAGGGGAACGATCGGCGCGGCCTCTACGCCGACCTCGCGTCGGCCGTCAGCGGCACCGGCACCGACATCAAGACGCTCGAACTCAAGTCCACCGACGGCCGCGTCACCGGCGCCGCGCTTGTCGAAGTCGAGAACCTCGCGCACCTCGACAAGATCATCCGCGCCGCGCGACGCGTGAAGGGAGTGACAGAGGTTTCTCGACGGGAGAGACTGACCGCAGATTCATGACTTGGAATCCGGATTCTGATCGAGGATCTGGATTCCCGAACACGATGGCGATGCGCGTTCCATCGCCGTGTACGTCCGCGCTACTGCCCGTTCAATCCGTGTCCGTCTCTCGAATCGTCATCCGCGATCGTCATCCGGATTCCACATCCCAATCGAAATCAGTATTCCATGTCCTCAGTCGTCCTTGGCCTGCATAACTTCACCCGCTGGCTCGTCGTCCTTCTCGCCATCGTCGCCCTGCTGCGCGCCTTGAGAAGGCTCAACGGTGGCGCGGAGTACGCGACGGGCGCCAAGCGAACGCTGTCGCTCTTCACAATGTCGCTGCACCTGCAATTCCTGCTCGGCGTCGTGCTCTACTTCGTGAGTCCTCTCCCGCGCCACGCGATGAGTGACCTCGGGGCGGCGATGCGCGAGCCGGGCGTGCGCTACTTCATCGTCGAACACCCCGCGCTGATGCTGCTCGCGATCGTCGTCGCGACGGCCACGGGGATCATCGCCCGACGCGGTCCAGACGACACCGTGCGGCATCGCCGCGCCGCGATCGGCGTCGCCGTCGCCTTGGGCCTGCTCCTCGCCGGGATTCCTTGGCAGCGACCGCTCCTTCCGCACTTCTGAGGATGCCGTCCGTCTCCTTCGACCTGCAAGCGCCGTTCGCGCCGGCCGGCGACCAGCCCAAGGCCATCGCCGAGCTGACGGCTGGCTTGGTGCGCGGGGACCGGTTTCAGACGCTGCTCGGCGTCACCGGGTCGGGGAAGACGATGACCGTCGCCAGCGTCATCCGGAACCACGGCAAGCCGACGCTGGTCCTCTCGCACAACAAGACGCTCGCGGCGCAGCTCTACGGCGAGCTCAAGTCGTTCTTCCCGAACAACGCCGTCGAGTACTTCATCTCCTACTACGACTACTACCAGCCCGAGGCGTACGTCCCGACGAGCGACACGTACATCGAGAAGGACGCGTCGATCAATGAGGACATCGACCGCCTGCGGCTGCGCGCGACGTCGTCGCTGATGGAGCGCGACGACGTGATCATCGTCGCCACCGTCTCCGCGATCTACGGCCTCGGCGACCCGGTGCAGTACCGCGAGCAGATGGTGCACCTCACGGCCGGCCAGAAGATCGCCCGGGACGAGATCCTGCGCGGCCTCGTGAAGATCCAGTACGGCCGCAACGATCTGGCGTTCGAGCGCGGCACCTTTCGCGTGCGCGGCGACACCGTCGAGATCTTTCCGGCGTACGAGGAGCAGGCCGTGCGGGTCGAGATGTGGGGTGATGAGATCGAGCGCATCTCGAAGATCAACCCGCTGACCGGCGAGACGATCACGCCGCTGACGCGTGCCGCGATCGAGCAGGCCAAACACTTCGTGACATCGCGTTCCACGCTCGAGCGCGCCATCGGCCTGATTCAGGTCGAGTTGAAGGAGCGGCTCGCCGCGCTCAAGGAGGCGGGGAAGCTGCTCGAAGCACAGCGGCTCGAGTCGCGCACCAACTTCGACATCGAGATGATGCTCGAGGTGGGGACATGCGCCGGCATCGAGAACTACTCGCGCCACCTGTCCTCGCGCGGTGCCGGCGAGCGGCCCGCCGTTCTCTTCGATTACTTTCCCGAGGACTTCCTCGTGGTCGTGGACGAATCTCACGTCACCCTGCCGCAGGTCGGCGGGATGTTCAACGGCGACCGCTCGCGCAAGACCACTCTCGTGGAGTACGGCTTCCGCTTGCCAAGCGCGCTCGACAACCGGCCGCTGATGTTCGATGAGTTCCTCGCGCTCACGCCGCGCGCGCTCTTCGTATCCGCGACGCCGGCCGACCTCGAGTTGCAACTCTCGCAGGGCGTCGTGGTTGAGCAGATCATTCGGCCCACCGGCCTCGTGGATCCGGCGCTGGAGATTCGTCCGGTGCGGGGCCAGGTGGACGACCTGCTCGGCGAGATTCGCATCCGCGATCGGAAGGGCGAGCGCGTGCTGGTCACGACGCTCACCAAGCGGATGGCGGAGGACCTCACCGACTATCTCCAGCAGATGGGCGTTCGCGTGCGCTACATGCACGCGGACATTGACGCGATCGAGCGCATGGAAATCGTGCGCGGGCTCCGGCTCGGCGAGTTCGACGTCCTCGTCGGCATCAACCTCCTGCGCGAGGGGCTCGACTTGCCGGAGGTGTCGCTCGTCGCCATCCTCGACGCCGATCAGGAGGGATTCCTGCGCTCGGACCGCTCGCTCATCCAGACCATCGGACGCGCCGCTCGACACGCTGAGGGACGCGCCATCATGTACGCCGACCGGATCACCGGCTCGATGCAGCGCGCGATTGACGAGACGAACCGTCGGCGCGCGGTACAGGAGGCGTTCAACCGCGAACATGGCATCGTACCGCGCGGCGTGACGAAGAGCACCGAGCAGATCCGCGTGCTTACGCGCGTGGCGGACGCGCGCGAGGCGCGCGAAGGGCGTGAACAGGCGCGTGCCGGCGAGCGGCAGCAGCGCAAGGTCGCGGAGGCGGCCGCGCACTATGGCACCGACGACCTGCCCGGCTTGGTGGTGCAGCTCGAGGAGGAGATGCGGGAGGCCGCGAAGGCGCTCGATTTTGAGACCGCGGCGCGGCTGCGCGACGAACTCTTCGAAATCAAGGCGGCGATGGGAGAGCGCAGTCACAGCGCGCGCCGCGCGGCTCCGTGGCGGGCGGGACGCTAGCATGCCACGGCTCATTCCGCCGTCTGCGCATCACGGCGACCTGCCCATGACGCTGGAGGAACTCGAGGCCTTCGGCATGTCGCTGGGCCGCTTGGCGGCGGACGCGCTGCCGTGCGTGATCACATTGGCCGGCGACCTCGGCACCGGGAAGACGGCGCTCACGCGCGCAATCGGCCGCGGCTTCGGCGTGATCGAACCGGTAACAAGCCCCACTTTCGCATTGGTACATGAGTACCACACGCCAGTCGCGCGGCGGCTCTTTCATCTCGACCTGTATCGCCTCAAGGGACCGCACGAGCTGGCCAACCTCGGATGGGAGTCCATCAGCGGCGAGCGAGCGCTCGTGATCATCGAATGGCCGGATCGCGCCGGGCATCTGGTCTCCGCGGACGCGCTGTCCATAACGCTCGCGCATGTTGGTGGCGACGATTCGCGGCGGCGGGTGACGTGGTGAGCGCGAGCGGTCTCACATTGGCGCTCGATGCCTCGACATATGCGGGCACCGTCGCTGTCCTGCGCGACGGTGTCGTGGTGTCCACGCGCGAGGCGCTGATGCGCGGCGAGCTCGAGGAACGGCTGATGCCCGCTGTGCTTGCGGCGCTGGCCGAGGCGTGCGCCGTGCCGAGCGACGTCGCGCGCGTCGTGTGCGGGGAAGGTCCCGGCAGCTTCACCTCGCTGCGCATCGCCGCCGGCATCGCCAAGGGGATCGCGCACGGGGCGAGCGCGCCGCTCTACGCCGTCTCATCGCTCGCGCTGATCGTGGCTGGGGCGATGCAGGCGCTCCCGCCGGGGCGCTACATCGCCGCGCTCGATGCGATGCGTGGCGAGCGCTACGCCCTGCGCCTCACGGTGCAGGCCGACGGCGGCGTGCGCGCGGACGGCGTTGCCGTGCTGGCGACGACGGCCGATCTCGGGGCGTCCGACGCGCGCGTCGTCGGTCCTCTTGAACTCGACCCGCGGCTTCCGCACGCGCGCGGTGTCGCGGTGCTGCTCAGCGCCTGCCTCGCGGCGGGGCCCGTCGATCTCGACTCATGGGAACCGTCTTACGGCCGGCTGGCCGAGGCGCAGGTGCGATGGGAGGCGGCTCACGGGCGGCCGCTCGGCGGCGCGTAGTGCCGCGCATTCGCCCAGCCGCCGCGTCCGATCTTGCGGCGATCGCGGCCATCGAGCGCGCCTGCTTCGGTGATCCCTGGTCATTGCAGAGCTTCACGCAATCGCTGGCGCTTCAATTCGTGCGCATGAACGTCATCGAAGACGACGACGGCGTGGCCGGATACTCCGTCGTCTGGGTGTCGGGCGACGAGTGCGAGCTGGCGAATCTCGCGGTGGACCCGGTGCGCCGACGCTCCGGCCTCGGCGCATTGATGCTCGACGCGCTGCTGCGCCAAGCGTGCGACGAGGGACTGATGGCCATGTTCCTCGAGGTGCGCGCGTCGAACGTCGGGGCCCAGCAGCTCTATGCGCAACGCGCGTTCCAGGAGGTCGGCCGGCGCGTGATGTACTACCAGAATCCCGCCGAGGACGCGCTTATTCTGCGGCGCGATCTGGGGTGAGGTGCTCATCGCCCGCCCCGATCCCGTGCAATGCGATGCACCCGAAGGCGGCCGATTGGTTGTGTCGGACCGGGCGGGTATCTTTACGATCAACGACGACGTACGGACTTCATACGACAGGAGGAGTTGTGAGCCGCAGCTTGAACAAGGTGATGCTGATCGGGAATCTCGGGGCCGACCCGGAGATCCGCACGACGTCGAACGGGAGCAAGGTGGCGCAGTTCTCGCTCGCGACGAGCCGCTCGTGGGGCGGGCAGGGCGGCACCGAGAAGCAGGAGAAGACGGAGTGGCACAAGTGCGTCGCGTGGAACGGCAAGGGACCGGGCGGCGGGCTGGCTGACATCATCGAGCGCTACTGCAAGAAGGGCGAGAAGCTCTACGTCGAGGGGCGCATCGAGTACCGGCAGTATCAGGACAAGGACAACCAGACCAAGTACGTCACCGAAATCAACGTCCGCGAGATCATGCTTTTGGGCGGCAAGGGTGGCGACTTCGACGGCGCTCCGTCGCGCGGACGGACCGCCGCACCGTCGAAGGGCGCTGCCGCGCCGTCGGGCGACTTCGAAGAGTT
>JAHFCU010000053.1 GCA_023249305.1 Gemmatimonadota bacterium | reverse complement strand
GTCCGGGGGCGCCTGGGCCCTTCACCCCACCCCGGACAGTGACGCCGCAGCCGACGCCCGCGGCTGGGGCGGCAACTCTGGTGCCGGTGGCGCCGATCGTGCCCGCAGCGGCTGCACCGTTCGCACCTCCCGCTGCGCCCGTTGCGCCCGCCGCGCCCGCTTTGCCCGGGTTGCGGCCTACCATGGTTACGCCGCCCGTGCCGGTGTCGGGGGCCGCGCCCTCGCCGCCTGCGCGACCGGGCTTCAGGCCGCCG
Organism: Gemmatimonadota bacterium; assembly: GCA_023249305.1. Lineage (GTDB taxonomy): Bacteria > Gemmatimonadota > Gemmatimonadetes > Gemmatimonadales > Gemmatimonadaceae > PNKL01. Next base: position 17,444 of record JAHFCU010000053.1, on the reverse strand, counting down.
ATGCCGCCGGTAGCGCCTTTCACGGCGCGGGCGACGCAGCCGCGCATGATGCCGCCGATGACCGGGCCGATGACGCCGCCGGCGCCGCCGGCGCCTCCAGTGCCCGACTTGGGGAAGACGCAGCCCATCCCGGCGGTGCCACGGCCGATAACTCCAGCCGCAGCGGCCCAACCGCTCGCTCCGGCCGGGACCGTCGCGCCGCCAGCCGCTCCGGTCGTCGCCGCGCCGCCGCCGCGTCCCGCGGCTCCACTGCCCGCGCCGATCGCACCGCCTCCGTCAACCGGCGCCGCGGCCGCCGGTGCCGCCCCGAAGCGCGTTATCAATCCGTTCCTCGCCAACGATCCGAATCAGAAGGCGAAACGGCTGGCGCGCGCACTCGTATCGGACATGGTCGCGTACCTGCCGCAGAAACGCGAGGAAGGGCTAAAGAACGGCACGCTCAAAGAAGTCTTCCGCGAAGAGATCAAGAAGAGCTACGAGGAATACTGCGACCAGATCGGCAAGGAGTTCGCCGAGTCCACGACGCATTTTCAGGAAGCACTCAACGACGTGCTCGCGGGCGGAAAGAAGATCTTCTAGCGCCGTCTCACTCTGTTGTATTCTGCGGCACGGCCGCTAGATTTCAGGAACGCCGACTCCCAGCGCGGGGGCCGGCGTTTCTCGCACCGTGACCTCATCGGATGGCAGACAGCGACCGCACGAAATCCCTGCGACAGGACGAGGAACGGCTCAGCGAGCTGCGGAGGTTCCTTTGACCTTGACGGGAAGCGCGTCCGGCTCTCGGAGCTCGAGACCGAGATGAGCGCGCCGGGCTTCTGGGACGTGCCGGAGCGCGCCCAGGCCGCCGTGCAGGAGATGAAGGTGCTGAAGGGCTGGGTCGATCCGTTCGAGAAGCTCTGGGGGCGCGTGCAGTCGGCGGTGGAGCTGGACGCGATGCTCGAACTTGAGCCGGATCCCGAGATGATCGGCGAGGTGGATCACGAGGCGGCGGCGCTGCGCGACGAAGTCGAGTCATTCAAGCTGCGCTCGCTCCTGCAGGGACGCGACGACTTCCGCGATGCGCAAGTGGAGATCAGCGCCGGCGCCGGCGGCACCGAGGCGCAGGACTGGGCGCAGATGCTGATGCGCATGTACACGCGTTGGGCCGAGCGGCGGGGCTACGGCGTGGAGATCATCGACCTCTCCGAGGGCGAGGAGGCCGGCATCAAGGGCGCCGTGCTGGAGATCAAGGGGGCATCCGCCTACGGCTTTCTTCATCCAGAGGCGGGCGTGCATCGGCTGGTGCGCATTTCGCCGTTCGACTCGCAGGCGCGCCGTCACACGAGCTTCGCGTCGATCTTCGTGTACCCGGTGGTCGACACCGAGATCAACATCGAGATTCGCGAGGAGGACATCAAGATGGACGTCTTCCGTGCGAGCGGTGCAGGCGGACAGCACGTGAACAAGACGTCATCGGCCGTACGCCTGACGCACATTCCCACAGGGATCGTCGTCAGCTGCCAGCAGGAGCGCAGCCAAGGGAAGAACCGCGCGCAGGCGATGAAGCAGCTGAAGAACAAGCTGTATCAGGTGGAGTTGGACAAACAGGCTGCCGTGAAGGCCAAGCTCGACGCCAATAAGCAGGATGTGACGTTTGGCAGCCAGATTCGCAGCTACGTCTTCCAGCCGTACACGATGGTCAATGACCACCGCACGGAGCTCAAGATCACCGATGTGCAGAAGGTGATGGACGGCGCCATCGACCCCTTCATCGAAGCGTACCTCAAGATCGCTGGCACGGCGGGAGCGGCCCGATGAGCGACGAACTGAACTACGTGCTGCAAGCGCGGCGGGAGAAGATAGCGGCGCTCGCGGCGCTGGGCGTGGTGCCGTTCGCGTATGGTTTCGACCGGCAGCAGTTCGCGGGGCAGTGTGCCGCGCTCCTCGGCGACGCGGCCGACGGGCCGGTCGTGCACCTGGCCGGACGGGTGGTGGCGCTGCGCGCGCATGGCAAGACGACGTTCGCGCACCTCGGCGACCCGTCCGGGCGCGTGCAACTCTACTTCAAGAGGGACGTGGTCGGCGAGATCGCGTATGCGGTGTGCGACCTGCTCGATCTGGGCGACGTCATAGGCGTGCGCGGCCCGCTCTTCCGCACGCGCACGGGCGAGGTGACGGTGCGTGTGGAGCATCTGGAGCTGCTGGCGAAGTCGCTGCGGCCGCTGCCGTTTGGCAAGGAAGAAGAAGTGGACGGCAAGGTGGTGCGGCACGCCGCCTTTGCCGACGGCGAGCAGCGCTCGCGCCAGCGCTACGCCGACCTGGCGGTGCATCCTGAGGTGCGCGCGCTTTTCACTGCGCGCTCGCGAATGACGACTGCGATTCGCGGCTTCCTCGACGCGCTTGGCTACCTGGAAGTCGAAACGCCCGTGCTGCAGTCGATGTATGGTGGCGCCGCGGCGAAGCCATTCGTCACGCAGCACAACGCGCTCGACATGCCGCTGTTCCTCCGCATCGCGGACGAATTGTACCTGAAGCGGCTGGTCGTCGGCGGGTTCGAGCGCGTGTACGAGATCGGCCACGACTTCCGCAACGAGGGTACCGACCGGACGCACAATCCCGAGTTCACGATGCTCGAGTTCTATGAGGCGTACGCCGACTACACGACGATGATGGGCCGCGTGGAGGCATTGCTGATTGCGGCGGCGGGGGCGGTGCGCGACGCGCTGACGGCGGCGGGACTCGCGAGCGACGCGCCGGCGTTCGATGCGGCGGTGCTCGCCGGGCCGTTCCCTCGGATGGAGTGGCTTCCGGCGCTCTCACAGGCGCTGCACGTGGCGGATGTCACCGCGATGACCGACGCGGAGCTGAAGGCGGCCGCGGAGCGGGCGGGCGTGCACAACATCGCGACGCTGTCGCGGCCCAAGCTGATGGACGAGCTCTTCCAGCACCACGTGGAGAGCCATATCGAGCGACCCACCTTCGTTGTGGACTATCCCAAGGAACTGTCGCCCCTCGCGAAACCAAAGCGCGGGAACCCCGCGCTGACCGAGCGATTTGAGCTCTTTGCGCGCGGCAAGGAACTGGCCAACGCGTTCTCGGAGCTCAACGATCCCCTCGACCAGCGGCAGCGCTTCGAAGTGCAGGCGCGGCTCAAGGCCGCGGGGGACGAAGAGGCGACGGGTGTGGACGAAGACTACCTGCGCGCGATGGAGTACGGCATGCCGCCGATGGGCGGTGTGGGCGTGGGATTGGACCGGCTGTTCATGTATCTCACGGGGACGGCGCACATTCGGGATGTGATCCTCTTCCCGACGATGCGACCGGAGTAGAGGAACGAGTGCGGGGTGCGGGGGGTTGGTGAAGAGGGACGGGTGGAGTGCGGGGGGAGTGCGGGAGCGCGGGGGCAACCGGTGATGGAGACGCGGTGAACCGACTGGAACTGGAAATCGCCTGGCGTTATCTCCGCTCGCGCGGCCGCACGCGGTGGCTCTCCTTCATTTCGCTCATCGCGATTGGCGGCATCGTCGTGGGCGTGAGCGCGCTGATCCTCATCATCGGCGTGATGAATGGTCTTCAGACCGACTTGCGCGAGAAGATCCTCGTCGGCAGTCCCGACCTGCGCGTGCTGGTCTTCGGCGACGACCTCAAGATCACCGACTGGCAGGTGGTGCAGTCGAAGGTGGCCAAGGTGGACGGCGTGGTGGCCGTTGCGCCCTTCGTGCTGACGCAGGCACTCGCGAACGCGGGTCACGACTACACCGAGGGCGTGTCGGTCTCGGGGATCGATCCGGCCGGGGTCTCGAAGCGTGAAGTCACCACGATTCGCGAGCACGCGATCATGGGCGACTTCTCGTTCCGGTCCGCCGATGGCAAGCGGCGCGGCGCGGTGGTCGGCAAGTTGCTCGCCGACCGGCTGTCGGCGTACCCAGGTCGGCCCGGCGCGCACCTGACAATGGTCTCGGCCGCCGGCCTCAAACCGGACGCGGTGCTCGGAACCATCGTGCCTCGCGTCGCCGAATTCGAAGTGACCGGCGTGTTCGAGACGGGCTTGTACGAGTACGACAACTCGTACGTCTTCGTGGATCTACGGGCCGCACAGGACTTCGCCGGTCTCGACACGGCCGTGACGGGACTCGAAGTCGCGACCGCCGACCGCTGGTCCGCGCCCGTCGTGGCCGAACGCGTCAGCGCCGCGCTCCAGTTCCCATATCACACGGTGGATTGGCAGGAGCAGAACAGTTCGCTCTTCCGAGCGCTCAAGCTCGAGAAACTCGGGATGGGAGTGATCCTGCTGCTCATCATCCTCGTCGCCGCGTTCAACATCGTGAGCACGCTCACGATGGTGGTGCGCGACAAGACGCGAGAGATCGGCATCCTGAAGGCGATGGGCATGACCGAGGCGTCCATTCGACGCATCTTCCTGATCCAGGGCACGGTCATCGGCTGTGTCGGGACGCTGCTTGGCACGGTGCTGGGTGCGGTGCTCGGCGTCCTGCTGGACCGCTATCGGCTGATCTCGCTCGATCCCACGGTGTATTTCATCGACCACCTGCCCGTGCGTCTTGAAGTCGGCGACACGGTTCTGATGGCCATGCTCGGCTTCGCCGTGGCGGCGCTGGCGACGCTTCTTCCTGCGCGGCAGGCATCGCGTCTCTATCCGATCGAGGCTATCCGCGACGAATGACGCCGATCCTCGAAGCGCGCGGCGTGCGTAAAGTGTTCACCGGCGGCGACGGCGGGACAATCGTCGTGCTCGACGGCGTGGACCTGCAGGTCGCGCGCGGCGAGATGGTTGCGATCGTCGGGGCGAGCGGGGCGGGCAAGAGCACGCTGCTGCAGGTGCTTGGGGCGCTCGAGCGACCGACGGGAGGCGACGTCATCCTCGCCGGCACGGCTGTGAGCCAGGTGGCCGACGTCGAACTGGCGGCGTTGCGCAACCGGTCGGTAGGGTTCGTCTTCCAGTTCCACCACCTACTCAAGGAGTTCAGCGCGCTCGAGAACGTGATGATGCCGCTGCGCATCGCCGGGGCTTCGCTGCGCGGCGCGCGCGCGCGCGCCGAGTCACTGCTCGCGCGCGTGGGACTGGCGACGCGCATGACGCATCGCCCCGGGGAGCTGTCGGGCGGGGAGCAGCAGCGCACCGCCGTGGCGCGCGCTCTCGCGGCCTCGCCGCCGCTGGTGCTCGCCGATGAGCCCTCGGGCAACCTGGACCACGCGCACGCTGAGTCACTGCACGACCTCTTTGCGTCGCTGGCGTCTGAAATGGGCGTCGGGCTCGTCGTCGTGACGCACAATCGCTCGCTCGCGTCGCGCGCGCAGCGCATCTTGCTGCTGGAAGACGGGACGTTGCACGCGACGCACGGGGAGGGCCTGGTCTGATGCTCTGCGACCAGTGCAACGAACGCGACGCGGTCGTGCACCTCACGCAGATCGTGGAGGCGGAGGTCACCCAGTTGCACCTGTGCGAGAAATGCGCGGCGGCTAAGGGGATCGAGACTACCGTGGCAATGCCCAAGCATCCGCTCAGTGACTTCCTGCACGCCGTGCAGCAACAAGCGACGCCGGTGATCGGCGACCAGACGCGATGCGCGTACTGCCAGACGTCGCTGCGGGACTTCCGCGCGACCGGCCGCCTCGGATGCGCGCAGTGCTACACGGCGTTCGAGGGCGCACTGCGCGAACTGCTGCGCCGGGTGCACGGCGCTGCGCGTCACCGAGGGCGCGAGTACGAGACGCCGGGTGCGAGCATGGGTCCGGTCGCGGAGGTTGACGCGCTCCGCGAGCGACTGCAGCAGGCGGTGGCCGCCGAGGAGTTCGAGGCGGCAGCGATATTGCGCGATCAGATCCGGACGCTCGAATGATGCTCGACCTGTCGCTCCTTCCCGACGGCGGCATGCCGTGGATTACGGCCTCCGGCCCTCACGCGGACATCGTGCTGTCGTCGCGCGTGCGCTTGGCCCGCAACGTCGCCGGGTTCGCCTTCAGCCCGCGGGCGCGGGACGGCGAGCGGTTACGCGTCTTGCAGCAAGTTCGCGAAGCCGCGGCGCAGTCGCCGGTGCTTTCGCGCTCGGTGCTGTTGCGCGTCGACGAAATGACGGCGAACGAGCGACGGCTTCTGCACGAACGGCATCTCGTCAGCCGGGAACTCGCTGAGCTCGAGGCAACGTCGGCGCGCTGCGGCTCGGCGGTGCTCGTCAGCGACGAGGCGGCGTTGATGATCAACGAGGAAGATCACCTGCGGCTGCAGGTGTTCCGGTCCGGCTTTGACATCAACGGGGCGTGGGAACGCGCGTCCGCACTGGAGCGCGAACTCGGCGAGCAGTTGCCGCTTGCATACCATCAGGAGTTTGGATTCCTGACGTCCTGCCCGACGAACGTGGGCACGGGGCTGCGCGCGTCGGTGCTTGTCCACCTGCCGGGGCTGGTCCTGACGCAGGAAATCGGCAAGGTCCTCACGGGCCTGCAACAGATGGGGCTCACCTATCGCGGCTTGTACGGAGAGGGGAGCGAGGTCGTGGGGAACTTCTTCCAGATCTCCAACCAGACCACGCTTGGCCGCAGCGAAGACGAGCTATGCGATCACCTCTCGCGAGTCGTCTCGCACGTGATCTCCCGGGAAGCGGAAGCCCGGCGTGTCCTGAGCCGGGACGCCGGTTATATTATCGAGGACAAGTTGTGGCGGGCCTATGGCACGCTGCGGTACGCCCGAAGCCTGGGCGCCGACGAGGCAATGAACCTGCTCAGCGGCGTTCGGCTGGCCGTCGGGATGTTCCTAATCGGCGGCCTGAGTGTATACACGCTGAACAAGCTGTTGGTGTTCAGCCAGTTGGCGCACCTCTCGCTGGCGGAGGGGCGAGCGCTAACGGAGATCGAGGCCAATCTCGCCCGCGCGCGCCATGTGCGCGGGGTGCTGGCTGCTGAGGCGGGCGAGGCGTAACGGCCTCGCCGGCGACGACTGGGGAGACGATGAACGGCTACAACTTCACCGAACGCGTGCGAAAGGTGCTGGCGATGGCGCGTGAGGAGGCTGCCCGCCTCCATCACGAGTACGTCGGCACGGAGCACATTCTGCTCGGGCTCATTCGCGAGGGCGAAGGGGTGGCGGCCGCCGTGCTGCAGCATCTCAACGTCGAACTCGAAGAGATCCAGCTGAAGATCGAGGAGACGGTGAAGAAGGGGAAAGCGGCGCAGGCCACGGGCCCGGATCTTCCGTATACCTCGCGCGCCAAGAAGGTGCTCGAGTTGGCCATGGGTGAGGCGCGAGAGCTCGGTCACTCCTACGTGGGCACGGAACACCTCCTGCTCGGCCTGCTACGCGAAGAGAAGGGAATCGCGGCGCAGGTACTGGCCGACGCCAATGTGTCGCTCGAGGCGGCGCGCGCCGAGACGCTGCGGCTGCTCGGCGGAACCGACCTGCCACAGGGCGGCCAGCCGCCGTCGCCGGGGGCGCCGTCGCCGGCGCCTGGGATGCCGAGCGCCAAAGGCGAAAAGAAATCCAAGACCCCCGCGCTCGACCACTTCTGCCGCGACCTCACGACGCTGGCCGCCGAAGGTCAGCTCGATCCGACGATCGGGCGGTTCAAGGAGATCGAGCGCGTGATGGAGGTGCTGACGCGCCGCAAGAAGAACAATCCGGTGCTCATCGGCGAGCCGGGCGTGGGCAAGACGGCGATTGTCGAGGGGCTCGCCCAGCTCATCGCGAATGGCGAATGCCCCGACTCGCTGCGCGAGCACCGCGTGCTCTCGCTTGACATGGCGGCGGTCATCGCGGGCACCAAGTACCGCGGTCAGTTCGAGGAGCGGCTGAAGGCCGTGATGAACGAGATCGCGCTCAACAAGCAGGTGATCCTGTTTATTGACGAGCTGCACACGCTGGTCGGCGCGGGGGCGGCGGAGGGCGCGATTGACGCGAGCAACATGCTCAAGCCGGCGCTCGCGCGCGGCGAACTGCAGTGCGTCGGCGCGTCGACGCTGAACGAATACCGCAAGTACATCGAGAAGGACGGGGCGCTGGAGCGCCGCTTCCAGACCGTAGTCGTCGAGCCACCCACCGTCGACGAAACGGTGGATATCCTCAAGGGGCTGCGGAAGCGCTACGAGGACCACCACCGCGTGACGATTCCCGATGACACGCTCGTGTCGGCGGCGAAGCTCAGCGAGCGATACATCACCGACCGTTTCCTGCCCGACAAGGCCATTGACGTCATTGACGAGGCCGGTGCGCGCGCGCGGCTTGCGGCGCAGGTACCTCCGCCGGAAGTCGCGGAGCTTAAGTCGCGACTCGAGGCCGTGAACTCCGAGAAGGACGCAGCGGTGCGCGACCAGAACTTCGAGCGCGCGGCCGCCCTGCGCGACGGCGAGCGCGAGTTGCAGGGCGAGATCCGCACGCGGCAGGAGGCTTGGGAGCAGCGTCGGCAGTCGTTCCGTCCGGTGCTCGGCGAAGAGGAAATCGCCTTCATCGTGAGTCGGTGGACGGGTATCCCCGTCACGCGGCTGCAGGAGGCGGAGACCGCCAGGTTGCTGCGCATGGAAGAGGAGCTGCACCAGAACGTTGTGGCGCAGGAGGACGCAATCAAGGCGATCGCGCGCTCGATCCGTCGCAGCCGCGCGGGGCTCAAGGACCCGAAGCGTCCGATCGGATCGTTCATCTTCTGTGGACCCACCGGCGTAGGCAAGACGGAGTTGGCGCGCGCGCTGGCGAAGTTCCTGTTTGCCGACACCGCGGCGCTGATCCGCGTGGACATGTCGGAGTACATGGAGAAGTTCTCGGTCTCGCGCCTGATCGGCGCACCACCGGGCTACGTGGGTTACGAGGATTCGGGCGCGCTGACGAAGGCTGTGCGGCGCAAGCCATACAGCGTGGTCCTGCTCGACGAGATCGAGAAGGCGCACCCCGACGTGTTCAACATCCTCCTCCAGGTCCTCGACGAGGGACACCTGACGGACAACTACGGGCGCGTGATCGACTTCAAGAACACCGTGGTCATCATGACCTCGAACGTCGGTGCCAAGGACATCACGAAGAGCCGCACGATGGGCTTTGGGAGCGCCGACGCGCCGACGAAGTTCGAGAAGATGGCCGAGAAGGTGCGCGAGGAGCTGCAGCACACGTTCAACCCCGAGTTCCTGAACCGGCTCGACGACACGATCGTCTTCCACCCGCTCGAGAAGGAGCATATCGCGCAGATCGTAACCATCCTGATGCGCGACGTGCAGAAGCGGCTGTCGGAGGAGGAGCTGGTGATGAAGCTGTCGGACGCCGCCCTCAACTTCCTCGTGAAGCACGGGTACGACGAGGCCTATGGCGCACGGCCGCTGAAGCGCGCTATTCAGCGGTTTATCGAGGACCCCCTGTCCGAGAAGATCCTGTTGGCCGAGTTCTCGCGCGGGGATGAGATCGAGGTGGATGTGGCCGTGGACGGCGCGCGGCTGGAGTTCCGGGTCCCTGCCAGCACGCCCAAGGCATAGGACGGAACCCCTTGCGGCCGGGCGGGTTGCAACTGCAATCCCCCCGGCCTCTTAGTGTATATTTCTCTACTTATGCTTCGACCGCTCATCTCCGCCTTGGCGCTCGTGGCGCTGGCGGGTAGCCTGCCGGCGCGCGCGCAACAGCCCGACGACGGACGGTGCCAGACGCCCGACACGATTGCCGTCGCCGGCAACAAGCGGGTGTCGGCGGCCAGCATCGTGTCGGATGCCGGCCTTCGGGCGAAGACGGCGCTGAACTATCCGTCGCTGCAGCGGGCGATCCGCAATGTCTTCGAGGGCGGGCAGTTCGACGACGTCCAGCTGTCGTGCGTCCTGTCAGCGGACGGCCAACGGGCGACGCTCCAGATTCGCGTCAAGGAGAGGCCGGTACTGGCTGACGTCGATGTGGCGGGTCCAGAGGTGGTGTCGCTGCGCACCGTTCGCGACCGGGTGGACTTGCTAATCGGCCGGCCCGTCGATCCGTCCCTCGTGGCGCAGTCGATCACGCGCATCGACTCACTGTATCAGGCCAGCGGCTTCTACCTCGCACAAGTGAAGCCAGAGACAACTTTCGTCGGCGACAAGATCAAGCTGCTGTTCCGCGTGGATGAGGGACGGCGGCTAGCCGTTTCCGGCGTGCGAATCGTCGGCAATTCGCAAATCCCCTCGCGGGCCATCGTCAAGGTGATGAAGACGAAGCCCGAGGGGTTCTGGTGGTGGCGCAAGGGCGCCTTCGACGAAGACAAGTACGCGGGCGACCTTGGCGAGCGGATTCCGACCCTGTTTGCCAAGCAGGGCTTCGTGGATTTCCAGTTTCTGCAGGATACCCTCCTGATCGACCGCATGCGCGGTAAGGGCCTCGTCGAACTGACGGTGAGCGAAGGGAAGCGTTACAACGTCGGTTCGTTCTCCGTGGACGGGAACAAGCACTTCTCGACGGAGGACGTGCAACGGAACTTCCCGTTCACGCGCGAGGCGGCGACGCTCCCCCAGCGGTTGGTGGCGCTGGTCCGGCGCAAGCAGGTGGCGTCGAATCTGTTCGACCGGACGCAGTGGGACGACGCGACGCAGAAGGTGCGCACGATGTACCAGAACGAGGGCTACATCTACGCCCAGGTCCGCCCCGTAGCGGAGCCCGCGTCGGCCGGGCCGGACTCGGTGCCGAAAGTGAACTTGCGCTGGGAAATCAGCGAGGGGCAGCCCGCGATTATCAATCGCGTAGACATCCTGGGCAACGACTACACCAACGAGTCGTGCATCCGGGAGCAGCTCTTCGTGATCCCGGGCGACGTCTTCAACCAGGATCGGCTGATTCGCTCGTATCAGAGCATCAGCAATATGGGCTTCTTCGAGTCGCCAATTCCTCCGCCTGATACGAGGCCGGCGAACGAGGCTGGCGACGTCGACGTCATCTTCAAGGTGAAGGAGAAGCGCACCGGCAACATCAACTTTGGCGCCTCGATGGGGCAGGGCACGGGCGTCGGCGGCTTCATCGGACTCGAACAGCCCAATCTCTGGGGCGACTGCAAGCGCGGTTCGATGCAGTGGCAGTTCGGGCGCTACATCAACGACTTCAACCTGAGCTACACCGATCCAGCTATTCGCAAGAGCCGCGTGTCGGGGACAATCACCGCGTACAACTCGCAGGCGCGGTATCGGATCGCCGACCTTGGCCGCTCGATTCGCACCGGCGGCAACGTGCAGCTGGGCTTCCCGTTGCCGAACTCGCGCTTCACGCGCCTGTTCGTGTCGTACGGCGCCGAGGCAGTGAAATTCGGCAATGACGGCCTGCTCGGCACGGTGGCGGCGACAACGACGTGCACCCACTGCTTCCGCTCGAGCCTTGGGCTGACGCTCGCGCGCGACACGCGGGTGGACATGCCGTTCGCGACGCAGGGGAGCATGCAGAGCATCAAGTCCGACTTCAACGGCGGGATTCTCGGCGGCACGTCCACGTTCCAGCGCTACTACACGGAGATGCGCTCCTACGCGCTGCTCGGAACGATCGGCGGCCAGAAGATGGGTGCGAACCCGCTGAAGTTCACGGTGGGGCTGACGACGAAGGCGGGCGCCGTGTTCGGCGACCCCGGTCCGTTCTTCTACTCCCAGTCGTTCTCGCTTGGCGGCGTGCAGTATGGCGAAATGCTGCGCGGCTACCCCGAGTTCTCGATCACACCCAACGGCTTCCTCGGCACTACCGGGACATACAACGCGCAACGAGGTTCGTTCGGGAATGCATTCTTCACCACCACGGCCGAACTTGGACTGCGGGTGAGCCAGCAGTTGTACTTCAACATTTTCTACGACGCGGGTAACATTTGGGTGCAACCCCGCCAGTTCGACCCGTCGCGCCTGTTTCGCGGCGCGGGATTGGGCGCGTCCGTGGTGACGCCACTCGGGCCGCTTGGCCTCGACTGGGCCTACGGATTCGACCGCACCGACGCGCTCGGGCGGCCCGACCCGAGGTTCCAGCTTCACTTCCGCCTTGGCCAGTTCTTCTAACCCCTGGAGTTCGCAATGCCCGTACGTGTTCGCGCGCTGCTTGGCGCCATTCTCTCCCTCCTGATCCTGCCGGCCGTCGCCGCCGCCCAGGGTGCTGCCGTGAAGTTCGCGTATGTGGACACCCGCGAGCTCCTCGACAAGGCGCCAGGACGCACTGATGCCGACGCGCAGTGGAAGAAGGAAGCGCAGACGATGCAGGATCAGGTCACCCGCATGCAGGATTCGCTGCAGGGCATGATCTCCGCGTACCAAAAGGCTGAGGCGGGGCTGAGCCCGGCGGCCCGCGAGACGCGCCAGAAGAGCATCGGTGACAAGGAGCAGGAGTTTCAGACGCGCACGCAGGCGCTGGACCTTCAGGCCCAGCAGCGTCAGGCGCAACTTCTGCAGCCGATCATCGACCAGATCAAGGTCGCGCTCGAGGATGTTCGCAAGGAGGACGGGCTGACGATGATCTTCGATGTCGGCAGCCAGGGCAACCCGATCGTGGCGGTGGACAAGAATCTGAACATCACGGACAAGGTGCTGGTGAGGTTGCGCGCGATGCCAGTGCCGCAGATTCAGGCGCCGAAGCCGGCCGCGGCGCCGCCCGCGGCGCCGGGCGCAGCGAAACCGCCGGTGCCCCCGGCCGGTCCGGTGTCGGCTCCGGCGGGCGCGGCAAAGCCGAAGATCCCGCCGGCCCGCTGACGGCGTCGGCACCCCCACCCCTCGCTCCCGCATGACGTCGCATTCGCCGCCGCTGACCATGACCGCCGCCGAGCTCGCCGAGGCGACGGGCGGGATCCTCGTCGGCGATGGCGGTGCGGCGGTGCGCGCGATCGCACCGCTCGACCGCGCGGGCCCGGACGAGCTCAGTTTCCTCGCGTCGTCGAAATACGCGGCGCTATTTGAGGCGACCGAGGCCGGCGTGGTGCTGGTCACGCCGGAGCTGCAGGACTCGCAAGGCACGCCGCGAGCGCGCATCGTCGTTGCCAAGCCGCACGAGGCGATGCTCGCGCTGATTCCCAGATTCTACCGGCCGGTGATGCGTCCGCCGGGCGTTCATCCGTCAGCGCACATCGGCCGAGGCGTCACGCTCGGCGGCGACGTGTGCATCGAGCCGGGGGCGGTGCTCGAAGACGGCGCGAGGGTTGGCGACCGAACGTGGATTGGCGCACATGTGGTGGTCGGCGCTGAGACCGAGGTCGGCAGCGACTGCCAGCTGCATCCGAGTGTCACGATCTACCCGAACTGTCGGGTCGGGGATCGCGTCATCCTGCACGCCGGGGTTTGCATCGGCAGCGATGGCTTTGGGTTTGTGACGCAGAAAGTGGACGGAAAGATGGTGCACGTGAAGATCCCGCACGTCGGCCGCGCCATTATCGGCGATGATGTGGAGATTGGCGCCAACTGCACGATTGATCGGGGCAGCGTGGATGACACGGTGATCGGGGCCGGGACGAAGCTCGACAACCTCGTGCATATCGCGCACAACGTCCGGATTGGACGGCTCTGCCTCATTCTGGCGCAGGTTGCGGTCGCCGGAAGCTCGCGTGTGGGAGACGGCTCAGTGCTAGCGGGCCAGGCGGGCGTCATGGGCCACGTGAACATCGGCTCGGGGGTACAGATCGGCGGCCAGGCCGGGGTGATCTGCGACGTGCCGGACGGCGAGACCTGGTCGGGGTACCCCGCGCGGCCGCACAGGGAGTCGCTGCGCGCAACGGCCGCGCTCTTCAAGCTCGCTGGCCTGATGAAGCGTCTCGAGAAGCTGCTGGAGCGCGGCACGCCGTGAGCGCGCGCCGGACCATTGCGCGCGCCGCGACGGTATCGGGCGTGGGGCTGCATCTCGGCCGGCCCTGCCGGCTCTCGTTCGAGCCCGCACCGCCGGGGCGGGGCATAGTCTTTCGCCGCGCGGACCTGCCGGGCAGCCCCGACACGCTAGCACACGCCTCCGTCGCCGAACTCGCGGAGCGACGCACGCAGCTCGGCACGGGCGAGACCGCGTTTCACACGGTGGAGCATGTGCTGGCCGCGGTTGCAGGCAGCGGCGTGGACGACGTGATGATCACGATGGACAGCGCCGAGCCGCCGATTCTCGACGGGAGTTCGCGACCCTTCGTCGCTGCGTTGCATGCGGCAGGAGTCGTGGAGCACGGCGGGGTGGTGGAATACCTGCGCCTGCGAAAGCCGCTGCGGATGGTGGACGGCGACTCGACCTATGAGGCGCAACCCGCCGACGCGCTCGAGCTGGACGTGCGCATTGATTTCCCTCACCCGATGGTTGGGGTGCAGCGCGGTTCGTGGAAGATCACGCCGGAGACGTTTGCCCACGAACTGGCGGGGGCGCGCACATTTGGGTTCATGCGCGAGGTCGAGGCGTTGCGCACCAAGGGCCTGATTCAGGGCGCGACGACGGCGAACGTCGTCGCGCTCGACGATCAGGGTGTGGTGGATAACAGCTTGCGGTGGCCGGACGAGTTCGTCCGGCACAAGGCGATGGACTTCGTGGGGGACCTGGCGCTCGCCGGCAAGCGCGTGCTGGCGCGCATCACGGCGACGAGGCCCAGCCATCGCGGAACGGTCTTGCTGGTGCGCGAGATGCTCGCACAATCCCGGCGGGAGGCACAGGTGCTCGGAATCGAAGAGATCATGAAGGTGCTGCCGCACCGCTATCCCTTCCTCCTCGTGGACCGTGTCCTCGAGCTGGAGGAAAAGCGGATCGTCGGCGTGAAGAACGTCACCATCAACGAGCCGTTCTTCCAGGGGCACTTTCCGGGCCATCCCATCATGCCCGGCGTGCTCATCGTGGAAGCCATGGCGCAGGTTGGCGGCATGCTGTTGATGGGCACCGTCGAGGATCCAGACACGAAGGTCGTGTACTTCATGTCGCTCGACAACGTGAAGTTCCGCAAGCCGGTGAGACCGGGTGACCAGCTCCGGTTCGAGCTCGAGATGATGCAGGTGCGCGGCAAGATCTGCCGCATGAAGGGGCTGGCGAAGGTGGACGGCGACGTGGTCTGCGAGGCGGAGTTTGCCGCCATGGTGAGGGATCGATGAGCACGAAGATTCATCCAACCGCAATACTCGACGACGGCGCACGGATCGGCGCCGACGTGACGATCGGCGCGCATACGGTCATCGGTCCCCGGTGCACCATCGGCGACGGGTGCGTGATCGGCGCGAACGTCGTGTTCGAGGAAAACGTGCGGATGGGCCGCGAGGTGAAGGTTGGCGTCGGCAGCGTGCTTGGCGGACTGCCCCAGGACCTCAAGTTCAAGGGTGAGGAAACGTGGGTGGAGGTGGGTGACCGCACGACGATCCGCGAGTTCACGACGATCAACCGCGGCACGTCGCAGTCCTTCCGCACGACCGTGGGCAGCGACTGCTTCTTGATGACGTACGTGCACCTCGCGCACGACTGCCACGTGGGCAACGGCGTCATCATCTCGAACGGGACACAGCTGGCGGGGCACGTGACGATCGAGGACAAGGCGATTCTCTCGGGGCTGTGCGCGGTGCACCAGTTCGGGAAGATCGGGCGGTATTGCTTCATCGGCGGCATGTCGCGCGTGAACAAGGACGTGCCACCGTACGTGAAGGCCGTGGGGAATCCGATCAAACTCTATGGGCTCAACAGCATCGGCTTGCAGCGCAATGGATTCTCGGCGGAGACGATTCGCGAGCTCAAGCAGGCGTATCGGCTGTTCTTCCGGAGCGAACTCAACATCGCGCAGGCGCTGGAGACGGCGCGCCGCGATTTGTCCATGGCTCCGGAGGTCAAGGCGTTCGTAGACTTCGTGGACGAGAGCCAGCGGGGCATCGTGATATGAGCGCGCCGCTGCGGGTGGGCGTCATCGGCACGGGGGCGCTTGGCTATCACCACCTGCGGCACTTGCGCACGCTCGCCGGGGCGACCGTCCCCGGCTTCTTCGAGTCCAACCCGGCCCGGGCAGTCACGGTCGCACAGGAACTTTGCGTACCAGCCACGGCGTCGCTTGGCGCGCTGCTCGACGCGGTGGACGCCGTGTCGATCGCGGTGCCGACGCCGGCGCACTTTGCCGTCGCGCAGGCGGCACTCGAGCGCGGTAAGCACGTCCTGATCGAGAAGCCGATCACCACGACGCTCGCGGAGGCCGACGAGTTGCTGGCACTCGCGCGAGCGAACGGCGCGCTGGTGCAGATCGGCCACATCGAGCGGTTCAACCGAGCCATCCGTGCGGCGTGGCCGTACGTGGACGCCCCACTGTTCATCGAGAGCGAGCGGCTCGCCCCGTTCAACCCGCGCGGGTCGGACGTCGCGGTCGTGCTCGACCTGATGATCCACGACATCGACCTCGTGCTGACGCTCATCCGCGCGAAGGTGACCGAGGTGCGGGCGGCAGGCGTGGGGATCCTGACGCCGAGCGTGGACATCGCTGATGCGCGGGTGGCGTTCGCGAATGGAGCAGTCGCGAACATCACCTCAAGCCGCATCTCGCGCGACCGCACGCGCAAGCTACGCCTGTTCCAGCGCAACGGATACCTCACGCTCGACCTCGGAGCCGGGACCGGCGAACTTTTCCGCCTGCGCGAGGACGTGGATCTCGCGGCGTTGGCCACGCAGTCGCAGCCTGACGTGGCCGCGTTCGTCGAGCGCATTCCGCTGGAGGCGCCCGAAGGCGACGCGCTGCGACTAGAACTCGAGTCGTTCGTAGCCGCCGTGCGTGGCGAGACGCCGGTGCCGGTGACGGGCGAGGACGGGCGCGACGCGCTGGCGGTAGCACTGCAGATCGTGGCCGACATCGAGCGCTCGCGCGCGGCGATTGCCGGGGCGCGCGGACCCGGTGCGTGAAATCCTGCTGATCGCTGGCGAGGCGTCGGGCGACCTGCACGGCGCCGGCGTCGCCGAGGAACTGCGCGCGCTGCGCCCCGAGGCGCCGCTCGTCGGCATGGGCGGCGATCGCATGGCGGAGGCCGGCGTGCGCCTGTTTGAGCGCGCCGAGGGCGTCGTCGGCTTCGTGGAAGTGCTCCGGCACTTGCCCTCTCACGTGCGACTGCTGCGCACGGTGAAGGCGCACCTCCGCAGCGGACGCGTCGGCCTGATCATCCTCATTGACTATCCGGGCTTCAACCTGCGCGTGGCGCGCGCCGCACGCGACGCCGGCGTGCCCGTGCTCTACTACATCACGCCGCAGGTGTGGGCGTGGAAGCCGGGGCGGCTGAAGCTCATGGCGGACGTGATCACGCACGCGGCGGTGATCCTGCCGTTCGAGGAATCGCTGCTGCGCGACGCGGGCATCCGCACGACGTTTGTGGGCCATCCGTTGCTCGACCGGGCCGCCGCGCTTCCTGACCGCGACGAGGCGCGCCGCCGCCTCGGACTTCCGCTGGACCGCGAAGTGCTGGCGCTCTTCCCGGGCAGCCGCGCGCAGGAGATCGAACGGCACCTGCAGGGCTTCACTGCCGTCGCACGCGAGTTGTGCCGTCGGCGCCCCGGGCTTGAGGTCGTGGTGAGCGTCGCGCCCACGATTTCGCTCGAT